>NZ_CP085256.1:2180284-2491754 GCF_044790185.1 Oceanobacillus kapialis | reverse complement strand
AGAATCTATAAAGCAAAAAAATTACTACTTAATCATTTTTATTCAATCACAGATGTTGGAATAGAAGTTGGATACAGTGATAGCGCAAATTTTTCAACGAAGTTTAAGGAGTTTGAAAATCTAACTCCAAGGGAATTTCGTAAACTGTTTTTGAAGTAATAGGTGCTTTAATGATTGTTGAAACTACCTTAAATTAAAGAGCACGTTCATTGAGCAATAATATGTAATTTTAACTGCAATATCTATGGTCATATGATTTACAACTTTGTGGATTTTGAAAGAAAAAAAGCCTGGTTCCTCCACCTTGTGTGAGAAATTAGACTTTTGATATTATTACATATAATATGTCCTGAATTATGTAAAGCTGCTTGGCTCAATTATTTAAAATAAGCTTTGAAACCACTTAAAAATAATTAAATTACAAGTGAAGTTAAATAGGTAAGTTCATATACAAGTAAATAATTATAAATCCAACAATTCCCATAATAGTGGAAGAGAATAAATTTAAATTCTTAACTGCTTCCTTGAAAATCTCCTTTACTGCAACCATAAAAATAATAGAAATGGCTAAGTTTATTATAAAAGCAAGTGAAGTTATACTTGTATCAATAAATTGCCCCAACATTGCACCTAAAGCAATTGGGATTGAGATGAGAACTGTAACTATAACCCAAGTAAAGATGCCAAATCCTGCTAGAAATAGAGGAGTAAAGACGATTATACCTTCTGGAATATTATGTATAATAAGCGTTGATAGCATAAAATCACTAAAGTCAGTACCAATTGTAGAGCCTAATGCGATACCCACAGGAAGATTATGAAATGCTATGCTTAAAGTTAAAAGTAGACCAGAACGAACAAAGATATCTTTTTGGTGACTATCTGTAATAATAGTAATTTTACCTATTAAGTGATGAATGTATTGAAATAGAAATAGCCCTATTGCTATTCCAATAGCAAGAATTACCCAACCGCCTAACTCAATACTTTCAGGAATCATTTCAAGAAATAATAATCCTACAATTAGTCCAGCACATAAAGAATAAATATAACCGAAACCTCGTTGGAATCCTTTCATTGCCCATGCCAGTCCACCACCAATACTAATGCCAAGAGCAGAGGCGAATGCACTAATTATCCAAGCTATACCCATGTAATCTCTCCTAAAAAAGGTTGTCTCTTATTTTATATTGATATCGGCTAATGATTATACTGATTATTTATAATACTATTTGACAATAGTTTTTCACAAATGTAATATATGAGTATATACTAATATATACATATAATGGTTGGCGTTATAAAATGTTCATTTAATCTAATCTTTAATCAACTTTTATCCGTATATTTTTGAAAGGGGCAAATTTTTATGGAAGATAATAAGGAACAAGTAGAAATAAAAAATAAGGACCTTGATGAAGAAACTTTATTTGTAGTTTCACAAACTTTTAAAGCATTGGGAGATCCAACTAGAATACGAATTCTTAACTTATTGTTTCATAATGAATTCTCTGTAAATGGTATTGCAGAAACCTTACACCTCAGACAATCGACTGTTTCACATCAATTACGTTTTTTAAAAAATCTACGTTTAGTAAAATATCGTAGGGAGGGGACTACATTATATTACTCTCATGATGATGAGCACGTAATGAATATGTTAAGGCAAACTATAGAACACGCATGTCATATTTAGTGTTCCAAAACCAATAATAAGGGTTAAGAAGTATTAGTTCGCGTTATTCATATGAAAAAAAGGAGGTTTTAAAAGTGGGACACGATCATGGACATGACCATACACATGGAGCAAACAAAAAAGCTTTAATGATAAGTTTTATTATTATTACAGTCTATATGATTATTGAAGCTATTGGGGGATTCATTACAAATAGTCTTGCGTTATTATCTGATGCAGGACATATGTTAAGTGATTCGGTATCACTTGGGGTCGGATTATTAGCCTTTACCCTTGGAGAAAAAGTAGCTAATTACAGTAAAACTTATGGGTATAAACGATTTGAAATATTAGCAGCTGTATTTAATGGAGTTACACTCATTTTAATTTCTATCTATATATTTTATGAAGCTTATCACCGCTTTGTAGAACCACCTGAAGTTGCATCAACTGGAATGTTAATTATTGCTTCTATTGGTTTGTTAGTAAATATTTTGGTTGCATGGATATTAATGCGTGGTGATACAGAAGAAAATTTAAACTTGCGCGCAGCCTTTCTACATGTGTTAGGTGATCTTCTTGGTTCTGTTGGCGCAGTTACTGCTGCATTGTTAATAATGTTCTTTGGTTGGGGTTGGGCTGATCCACTTGCCAGTGTAATTGTAGCAATTCTTGTATTAATAAGTGGTTGGCGAGTCACGAAAGATGCTATTCATGTATTAATGGAAGGTACTCCCAAAAGTGTTGAATTGGATAAAATCATTAAAACAATGGAGAGTGTCAAAGGTGTATTAAGTATTCATGATTTACACGTTTGGAGTATTACAAGTGGACAAAATGCTCTTTCTTGCCATGCGGTGGTAGACGGAAATTTATCTGTACTTGAAAGTCAAAAAATATTGAGAACAATAGAACATAAACTAGAACATCAAGGTATTGGTCATGTAACCATTCAGATGGAAAATAATGATCATCCACATGAAGACTCCTTATTATGTCAAAATGATCAAGAATCTAAGGAACATGATCATGAGCATTAAAAATAATAATTAAATGTATTAAAACAAGAGTACCGTTGTTAAGTAAAACTTCTAATTAACATATAGATTAAAGTTAGTATTGAAGGTTTAAGAGTAAGAAAATAAATTCTGATGTGAATTAAATTTGGCTTCGTCATTATATTTGACGAAGCCTTTTAATGAGAATGTTGGTAATAGCTATGTTTACAAAAGTATTATGGATTTAACGAGAAATTACCTTTTGTCAATAAAGTATTCTTCGCTTCATTATGACGATTTACTAACAATTGGTACTGGGTAAATATCTTTTATTCAGTTAATGATATTATTCTGATATACGTAAATTTGATGACTTAGAGAAGGGAAGATCTCATGTTTAAAATTAGAGAGTTTTATTTGTTTATAGTTGCAGTGCTTTTGTTGTTCAGTATTATCCCCTTTAGCATCGCTAGTGCACATTCTGTTCTTGAGAAATCAACACCAACCGATGGCCAGCAACTAAAAAAAAGCGTAAATAGTATAGAGTTAACCTTCAACACTAAAATTGAAAATGGAAGTACACTCTCCCTTGTAAATGATAGTGGGAAAGAAATTCAACCCTTGTCTGTTGAGATAACAGATAATGTATTAAATGCAACATTTCAGGAATTACTTGAGCCGGATACATATCATGTGAATTGGAAAATAATTGGGGCAGACGGTCATCTTATTGAAAATCAATATTCATTTACTATAAAGGAAGTTGAAGACAAAAAATCCGAGGATAATGAAATTCAAACTAAAGATGAAAGTATAGAAAATAAAGATCTAAAAAATGATGAAGAGGGAAATGGAAATGATATAAATCAAGATTCAGAGAAGCAAACCTCAACTGAACAACAAACCAGCAATGATAGTGAGGAATCTTCTGTAGTATCTGTAATTGTTATTTTTCTAATTACCGTTGGTATTTTATTAGTAGTATGGATGATATTTGGTAAACGGAAAAAATAAGAAAGAGGTGCTTTATGCTATTAATTTCACTAACTGAATTTTTGCTGTATATTTGTTTTTCCGTACTAATCGGTTATTTTATTCTATCTTTAGTTTCAGAAAGTAAAAGGCCAACTATATACATACCAAGGAAAGTTCTTTATTTAGCCGCCGGAATCATACCTATAGCTTCCTTTTTACCAGTTTTTTCTACTGCAAATATATTAGCAGGTGATTATGACTTCTGGTTAGTTCTAAAAAATGTTGTATTTACCTTTGAAATAGGAAAAGCATGGTTGTTTATAACTCTTGTGTCTATTATTTTAATATGTGTATTATTAGCAAAAAACTTCAATTCAAAAACACATTTAATCACATGGGCACTTGTTCTTACTTTGCTAATGCTTTTCGGATATACTAGGTCCAGCCATGCTGCAACAATTACAGAATGGCAAGGATTTCTTTTCCATTCACTACATTTTCTTGCGGTAACCATTTGGATTGGGGTTTTATTTGTTGTAAGTTGGTTCTCAAAAAATAGAAATTATTGGCCAGCATTTCTTAAGTGGTTTACTCCTGTTGCTATAATCTGCCTAGCTACTACTATTATTGCTGGTTATTTTACAATGGTAATTGATATTAATTCCTATGATGATCCAAATGCAACTGTTTTACAAGAATATCAAAATGGCCTCATCGTAAATTATGGACAAGCATTGTTATTAAAACATATATTTATTATTTCATTAGTTCTTTTTGCATTTATTAATGGAATTCTGTTTAGGAAAAATAATAACCAAGCATCATTCAATCCTCTAAAATGGGCAAGAGCGGAAAGTGCTTATGCTTTGATTGTTTTTGGATTAACAGCATTTATGGGACAGTCATGGCCGCCACATCAAATCTATATGTTGTTAAGAACAGAAGGTCCTTCACCACTTTTTAAAACTATATATGACGGGGAAATTGTGGATGTAATACAAAATGCAAATAGTTCAGACATTTTTAATGTAACAGTTTCGTTTGGAATGGAAAGTTACTTGTTATTAGGTTTAGGTTTATTATTTATGGTTTTAACCGTTTTTGCCGCTGTTAAAAGGAATTCGGTGTTTCTTTCTACATTTTCTGCATTTTTTATGGTTCTATCCATGTATGTTGGAATAATGTTGGGTATTCAGTAAGAGAAAAATACAATATAGTACTAAAGAAAAATGATCAGGTGTCGACAAAACCAGAATAAATGAAAAGTGGTACGTTCCAATTCTTTGGAGCGTACCACTTTTCTTAGACGATTATGAATCATGTTACTTTTTCTTTAGAAATCAAATGAATTTTAAAAGTAGGTTACTTCATAAAAGTCATTGGATTTACCGAGTTACTTTTTGCTGCGTTCCAGCCACCTTCATGTACTTCAAAATGTAAATGTGGACCAGTAGAATTACCTGTATTACCTGTTTGTCCGATGTTCTCACCTTGAGAAACGGTCTGTCCCGCTGAGACGGAAATACTGTTTAGATGTGCATATAGTGTCGTATAAGTTTTGCCATTTAAATTATGTGTAATCATAATAGCATTTCCATATCCCCCCATCCGTCCTGCACTGATAACAACACCAGATGCTACTGCTTTTAATGTTGTCCCAGAAGTTGAACCAATGTCCATCCCTGCATGAAGTTTTTTCACACCTTGGATTGGATGAAGCCGCATTCCATAATCAGATGTCTTTGGTCCTGCTGCTGGCCAGATAAACTGTCCGCTCCCACTATTTGATTGAGAAGACACTCTGTCATTTTTATTGGATCCATTAGAAGAAGATGGTGTAGAGGCTGATTTTTCTTGTTCAGCTTCTTCACGTGCTAATTGTTGTAGCTTTCCTTTTTCTGATTGCTTAAGCTCCTTGGTTTTCTCTATTGCTGAAGATTGAGCTGCTAGAATCTTTTGTTCTTCTTCTAAGCTGACTTTGTATTCTTCAAGACCTGCGTGTTCTTCTTTTAGCTCGGCCATTAACGTCTTCTTTTCTATACTTTGGTCACCCAGATCATCTTTCAATGCAACTAGTTCTTCCTTTTGGTTTTCTAGAGCCACCTTTTTTTCTTCAACGACAGCTTTACTCTCTTCTACTTCTACTTTGTTAGCCTCAAGTTTTACTTTGTCAGCTTGTTGTTCTTCCATAATGGTTTTATCTTGATCCATTATTTTATTAACAGCTGAGCTACGGTTAATGAAGTCACCAAAGCTTTTTGACCCTAGAATAACTTCAATATATTTCATATTGCCACCGCTTTGCTGAATAGCACGGAGACGATCTTTTATTAGTTCATCCCGCTCTTTAATACGTTCCTTTAATACTTTTATTTCTTCTTTTAATTCTTTCATTCTTTCTTGAAGCTTCGTGATTTCATTGTCAGTTGAAGTGATCTCTTGTTCTTTTGCAGTGATATCCTCTTGAGTTTTAGTTAATTTATCATCAATGGTTTTAATTTCGCTATCAACCGTTTCTTGCTTTTTTTCATTCTTATCCATCTTACCTTCTGTGTTTTCTTTATTCCCAGAAATATCACCTTGTTTTTCTTTTAACTCGTTTTGCTCTTTCTCTAATTCATTAATTTTTTGGTCCAGTCCGTCGATTGTTTCCGCGGAGGCTATACTTCCGTTAAAAGTAATGGTTGTGACTGTCAAAGTTGTTGCAAGCATAAGTGAAACACCTTTTTTCATCTTTTTGCCTTCCCCTTCCCTCTGTACCATAATGGTATTTTTGTATCTATTAGGCTAAAATTTAAGAACTACGAACACTCAATCCACTCCCCCATGTTCCGATAAACGCGTTAATTCCCAAAATAATAGGGAAGGCGGTCGGCATTAGGAAAGTTGTACTTCTTCTAGCAATTTATATCTCAAAGATCTTCAGAACCCCCTAAGGAGTATGAGCAACCAACTTACCAGGGGGCTCGTCTGCACCGACAATATAGACAAACTCGCTTTGCTTTAATAGCCATACTGATACCATTTAGTGCATAGGCAAACACATCATTCATAAGTATCATAAAATCATATTTTTTGTAGGCTTCCTGGTTCACTTAAGTTTCTTCCAAACCTCAGTATCGCTAAAAATCTATGTACATAATATCCACTAGTGTAACATCTTTCGCCAGTTTTTTTAGACATATAATTATTACATTTCTATTTCATCAACATTAATAAAAAGTGTGCATGTTGAGAGTTGTAGAAATATATTTTTTTACCGTTCTAATAAAGTTACCATTCGATTAAAATAGCGTTTTTTTGACGTTCGCTTAACAAAAAGCGGCCTCTTAATAAGTCGGGGTTTCCCTTTGTAAATAAATCTACGTTGATTTATTACTGTCTATATAGGGCTGGTAATAAAAAGAAGCTAAATGCTTAGAACATAAGCATTTAGCTCCTTTATTTCATTCTCTGTTGAATCTTCTGTCTTAAACCTTCGCCACTACCATAGTAACAACACATTGCTAATCAAATCTAAAACCACTACAATATTAGACTTTTTTTGGATTCTTAATAAATAGCATAAATATGATAATTAGAGTGAAAGCAACGAATGCTAAAAATGGTATTGTAATAAATCCAAGCCAATTAATATATTCAGCACTACATGGAACACCATTTGCACATGGTTTAATTGCTGCAAGCCCTGGAACTTTCTGCTCTAAATAGTGAAAGAGGGAAATAGACCAGCCTATAATTGCCATAGGAAGAACATAAATTCTAATAGATAAATCATTTTGAAATGTTGCTATTCCGAGCATTAACGATAATGGATACATTAAAATACGTTGATACCAACAAAGTTCACAAGGAATAAACCCTCTTATCTCACTAAAGTAAAGGCTACCTAGTGTTGCAATTACGGATACTAACCAAGCAAGATATAGCAAAAATTGTTTACTATCCAATTTACCCATAATCTAATTATCCTCTAATTCTTTATCTATTACTTGTTTGATTACCTCATAATCAAAAGGATCTTCAATCATTATATCGTTTATCATAATAGTTGGTGTAAGTTTTACTTCAAACTTATTTACTAGCTCTGTATCTTTATTAATCTCATTCATGGCTGCATTGGTTTCGATATCTGATTTTAATTTCTCTGTATCGATATTTGATACACTTTTAGCAACTTCCAATATCTTCTCCGTTGTTATCCATTTGCTGTCATGGTTTTCACTAGGTTGTTCATTGAAAAGTTCCTTATGAAAATCCCAATATGCTTCAGGGTTTTGATTATAAACTGATTCTGCTGCCAGTGAACCTAATTTTGATTCTTCTCCGTGAAATAGTACATTTATAAACGAAAATTTGACTTTACCAGTATCTACATAATCACTTACTAACTGTGGATAAATGGTTTCTCCCCATGCTTTACAGGATGGACACTTAAAATCTCCAAATTCTACTACTGTTACCGGAGCATCTGCATCACCCAATGTTGGCTGCCCCTCAATAGAAGGTTGATCTTCAAAGGTTGTCCCTAGCTTAGATTGAGAAGAATTATTATTTAATACAACCAGTACAACTATTAGTGCAACGACAATCAACGTGATTATTACTATAATTTTTAATGGCGAACCTTTCATAAAACACCTCTCTAAATTTATTATGTAGAGTTAATAGTATCATCTATTTCTTATAAATTTAAATTAAGCAAGCATTGTTCAAACAATATTCATAAACAAGCGCTGATCATTCTAAAACATTAAAATAAATTCACTAACATACTAAAAGTCCCATTTTCGTACATAATCATAATACCTAAAGGAACAAATACAATGGGAACAATTATTCTTTGATATTTTTCTACTGTTTCTGAAACTGCCTTAAAGGTGGATAAACGGTAACAAATATATAGTAAAACGGCAGATAACACGTAAAATATAATGATTGTAGCAGATAGTCCAAAGATATTTAATGTTGTGAAATAAGGGATGTACACACCTAAGTTATCCCCTCCGGCTGCTAAAGAAATTACTGTTACACTAAGAAATAATTTACTGAACTTGCTAGTTGATTCTAAGATTTCTTTTCTATCCTGATCCTCTTCGTCTTCAGATTTGAATAATTCCTTGAGACCTATATAAATAGGTAGTAATCCTAATAAACCAATCCACTTTTGTGAAAAGAAGGCAAGTCCACTTGCAGCTAAAAGACTAATTACAATTAAGATAGTTAGTCCAAGATATTGCCCTAACCCAATATTCTTAACACCATTTTTTTGCTTTTTAAATTTTGAGAACAATACTACTAATATTATTATGTAATCTATACTTGTTGATAAAAATACGGCAAAAGCTGAGATAAGCGTTGTAGCCATTGATCAACATCTCCTAATTTATATTAAGTAATAATGTGTTAACCTCTAGTCTATTAGAAGAGGGCTTTCCAGAAAAACCGGGAAGCCCTTTTTCATCTATTCTTTCACTCTCATGAGTCGTAACCCATTTAATGCAACTAGGAGAGTTGCCCCCATATCTGAAATAATTGCAATCCATAGGGTTAACCAACCGGGAACCACCAACAATAAAGCAATCAACTTAATAGCGAGTGCAAAGGTGATATTCTGCTTAATGATATTTAAAGTTTTACGACTTAATTTCACTGTAAATGGAAGCTTTCTTAAATCATCAGCCATCAATGCAACATCTGCTGTTTCGAGTGCTGTATCTGTACCAGCTCCCCCCATAGCAATTCCAACCGTAGAGGCAGCTAGAGCAGGGGCATCATTGATGCCATCTCCGACCATTCCTACATTACCGTACTCGGATCTTAATTGTTTAATATAATCTAATTTGTCTTGTGGTAAAAGTTCTGCCTGAACATCTGATACTCCAACATAATCTCCGATAGCTTTTGCGGTGCCTTTGTTATCACCTGTAAGCATAATCGTTTTTTTGATTCCGATTTGATGTAACCTACTAACAACTTCCTTACTTGAATCACGTACTTCATCTGCAACTGCAATAACGGCATGTATTTCTTTTTCAGTTCCAATAATCATTGCAGTTTTACCTTGATTTTGTAGAGTTGTAATAATTTCTTTTAGTTCCTTACTAAAACCAACTGTTAATAATTCCTTAAAGAGTTTTGGACTACCAATGTAGTACGTTATTCCGTTTATTGTACCCTTAATACCTTTACCAGTTATAGAGTTGAAATCATCTACTACAACTTCAGTATAAGGAGCGTTCTCTTCTTCTGCCATTTTCATAATTGCTGAAGCAAGAGGATGTTGGGAATGATATTCCAATGCAGTTATGATGGACAATAGTTCTTTCTGATTTGTATTATGGTTTAACATTTTATAATCAGTTACAACTGGCACTCCTTTTGTTAGTGTACCCGTCTTATCAAATGCAATAGCTTTTAGTGAACCAATTTCTTCTAAATAAATACCGCCTTTTACGAGAACACCCTTTTTAGCAGCATTTCCGATTGCTGACACAATGGAAATTGGAGTAGAAATAACCAAAGCACAAGGGCAACCTACCACCAGAACAGCTAATCCTTGATAAACCCATGTTTCCCAACTTCCATCAAAAAACAAAGGAGGTACAATAGCAACTAATGCCGCTATCCCCATAATTATAGGTGTGTAATATTTAGCAAACTTATCAACAAAGGCTTGAGACGGAGCACGTTCACTTTGTGCTTCCTCTACAAGATGGATAATTTTAGAAATGGTTGTATCTTCAACTAGTTTTGTTATTTCTACCTCAAGTAAACCTTCTTCATTTAGTGTACCTGCAAAAACCTCGTCTTCAACTGTTTTTCCAACTGGTACCGATTCACCAGTGATTGTTGCCTGGTTGACTGCAGAGTTACCACGAAGAACTACACCATCCATAGAAATCTTCTGACCCGGTTTAACAATCATAATATCCCCAATAGCGATGTTATTGACATGAATCATCATATCCTGGCCATTTCGTCTAATGAGCGCCTCTTTTGGTGCAATATCCATTAAGGATCGAATGGATTGTCTTGCCCTATCCATTGAGAATCTTTCTAGAGCTTCACTTATTGCAAAGAGAATAACAACTATGGCACCTTCCGCCCATTCACCAATAATAGCAGCGCCAATAATGGCAACGGTCATAAGTGTTTTCATGTCGAAGTCAAGACGAATTAGATTTTGAATTCCAACTTTAAAAAGGGAGTACCCACCAATTACAATGGATGTCGCAAATAATAAAGAAGTGATAAAGTTGTCTTCTCCATTAACAATCTGAGATACATAACCAAAAATAATTAATAAGGAAGCATATAATAACGTACTGTGCCTTTTATAGAATGGTTCCTTTTTTTCTTTTTCAATTTCTTTTTTTGCTTCTCTAATAGGCTTTTCAGGTGATACTTTAAGACTTTCAAAAGCGCCTGCTTTTTCTAACTCTTCAACTGACGTTTCTCCATAAACAGAAATTTTAGATGCTCCAAAATTAACCTTCGCATCTTGGACTCCAGGAAGATTCTTCACATTTTTTTCGAACTTACCTGCACAGTTCGCACATGAAAATCCTTCAACACGATATACACTTTTGTCCTCTATTGTATCACTCAACGGTAACACTCTCCTTTTGAAGCGTCAGGGCTACTTCTACTAGCTTCCTTACATGGCCATCTTCTAGTGAATAAAAAACTAATTTTCCTTCTTTACGATACTTAGCCAAGCCCATATTACGCAACAATCGTAAATGATGAGATGCAGTGGCTGTTGTTGAACCTATAATATTAGCGACATCACATACACACAATTCATCCTCTAATGTTAGTGCATAAGCTATTTTTACCCGGGTTGCATCAGCTAAGGCCTTGAAGGTCATTTCAACTCCGTTAACTTGTTCAATTTGTGGTTGAATTCTATTTACTTTTTCTTGATCAAAACAAAACGTCTCACATGTATCTTTGGAAGTATTAGAAACCCTTTTTTTACTCATTTGCTCACCTCATTCTAATGATTATTTGACTATTTGTTTAAAGTTTATTCACATTAATAATATTTGTCAATTATTATATTCAAATGAGTATTTTAATGTGTTAATATAATCCTATATATTAAGGAGCTGGAAGTGATAGAAAATGTATGAAACTATAGTAATTGGGGCGGGCCAAGCAGGACTAGCAATGGGTTATTACTTAAAACAACATAACCATTCTTTCTTAATCTTAGAGAGGAATAGCAAGGTGGGGGAGATATGGAAAAATCGATATGATTCGCTTGTTTTATTTACACCAAGGTTATATAGCTCGTTACCGGGATTAGAGCTAAAAGGTAGGGCTCATGAATACCCTAAAAAAGACGAAATAGCAAATTATCTAAAAGCATATGTAGAAACATTTAATTTACCTATTCGCTTTGATACCGAAGTAATAACGGTTAGAAGGAAGGAGAACTTATTTCATATAACATCAAATCAAACAGAGTATCAAGCTAAGAATGTCGTAATTGCAACAGGACCATTTCAGAAGCCACGGATTCCAACATTTGCAAATGATCTATCGAAAGATGTTTTACATTTGCATTCATCCGAGTATCGAAATCCCTCTCAATTAGTAGAGGGGAATGTATTAGTGGTCGGTGGTGGGAATAGTGGTGCACAGATTGCAGAAGAAATTTCTCGAGAAAGGGGAGTATATTTATCAACTAGCCAAAGATTAAGTTTTATGCCTTTAATAGTAGGCAAACGTAGCATATTCTGGTGGTTCGATAAAGTTGGTATATTGAAAGCTTCCTCAAAATCATACATAGGAAGAAAGATTCAAAATAGAGGGGATCCTATATTTGGATTTGAATTAAAAAAAGCAATTAAAGAAGGAAAGGTAATTGTTAAAGGAAGAACTTCAAATTGTAATGGAAATACAGTTACTTTCAACGGTGAATCTTCACATAATGTACAAAACGTAATATGGGCTACCGGCTTCACATCTGACTATAGTTGGTTGGAAGTTGCAGGGATAATTGATGAAAATGATAAACCAATTCATGATAGAGGAGTAACTAATGTGACAGGTTTATACTTTTTGGGACTTCCATGGCAATATAGACGTGGATCGGCTCTTTTACAAGGTGTGGGAAATGATGCTCAATATCTAGCAAATCAAATTATGAAGTAAGGGATAGATATTACTGCGCCATAACAAAGGGGGAGTATTATGAAAAAAGATAACCCAAAAGTAGAATTACTTTTTAAGAATTTGCCTTTTTTATTAAAGGATATGGAAGTAAAAGACTGGATTATTGATTCATTTCCATTTAGATATAAAGGATATTCCTATTTTGTAATATTAACTCGCTATAGAGATAATGAGAGGAAACCAAGCACTTACGCTAAGGCTAAAGTAGAATTTGTACCAAGTAACAATACAAATAATAATTCACTTTTCGGTTATGTGGATTTCTTTAATGTTCATTTTTATAGTGTTGCGGAATTTTGTGCCTTTTTTGGCATAGAGAGAGGTAATGCTAATAGAGATCTATTCAAAGATTTTTCTGAGGTATTTTCTAATTTTATACCGAAAGAAAAAATTGTAAATAAAGGTGATAGACAAAGGATATTGATCGGTAGTCGTGTAGAGGGAAATAATCCTAATGCAATATACTGCTATGATGTACGTCGTAATGGGACGAGGAAAGGTGGAAAACCTAATAAACGCAGTATAGAGAATAGTAATAAAGCAGAATCGCTACGTAAGGAACTATATGAAACATTTTGTAGAGACAAAAATTTGAGTTTTTTCTTTACTGACAAACAAGAAGGTGGAAAATCTGATCCAGAAATCAAGAAATTATTCGGCAGTCGTAAGTAGTCCATATATGTCAATAAAAGTAATTTGCAATTCAAAGGTTTCTATAAATTAACTACAACATAAGAACAGTAAGCATGGAAAGGAATCCGTTAGTTTGTTCTGCTTTTCTTCATGCATTACCTCTACTTTTATGAACACTTCCTTTTTCAAACATAATAAGACCGAAGATCTTCCTGAATCGGATCAGGAAGACCTTCGGTTTCTAGAGTGATTCGGACTATTATATAAATATCGAATAAAAATCTCATTAATCACAAAAGAACAACTTATTTTTAAAACGAAAATGTACCTTCATATAAAAAAATGATTTTTATTACACATCACAAAAATACTTCAATAATAATGAAAAATTGAGAGTCCTTTATTCAAATTAATTTGAAATTATTTTAATATTAATCAAAAAAACGTCAGAAATTTATTTGATAAGTAAAAAGATGTTAAGAGTTGTATTCTTTTAATGATTTTACAAATTGTGTGGAGAAAGTTGGTAAGACTAAATATGTATTTCATGTTATTTAGACCGAGAATACTTGATATGAAAGGTTCTATCGACCTGACATTTTAATGCTTTATTCCATGCCAATGTTATCTTTCATGTCACATGTATGAAAAAACTTTTGCAATAGACACAGACAGGTAAAATGTTTCATAAAAAAAGTTGCTCCAAGAGGCTTAATGCTTCAAGGAGCAACTTCTTATTTAGGGGATGATCAAGCAATCTTCTTACAAGTTTCTGCACATTTAAAACAAGCTTCCGCACATTTTTGACAATGCTCATATTCATGCTTTTTACACTCATTTCCACATGCTTCACAGATCTTGGCACATACTGAAGCTAATTCTGAAGCAAAAGGTGTGTTTCTTGCAAGCGCATGTTCTAAGTAACTACAAATATCCGCACATTCTCTATCCAACCGAATACATTCAGCCATCATGTTGACATCTTCCTCTTTAAGGCAAGCATCAAAACAATGGTTACATGCTGCCGCACACTCGTGTAAAGCTTGGATTAGTTCTTGGTTTTTTTCATGGGACATGTTTAAAACCTCCTCCTATTAAATTAAGTGTTTATTCTTTTTTATACCATTCCCACTTTGTACTCAACTAAACTAAAATTTGTACAAAGGTTAATCGGTTTATTTGTTTTAATATACGATACAGGGGTATAGTAAAAATGAGGATAATAATAGAACACTGGAACATCCTAAATAGAGCAAGGAGGTAATGAAATGAGTCAAGATAAAAGTAAACAAAACATGCACAGTCATCATGATGAACACCATAACCATTCATCCCACGACCACAGTGAACATGGACATCACGCTGATCATGGTGGCGGACATGGTGATCATCATGGGCACATGGTAGAAGATTTTAAAAAGCGTTTCTGGATAACATTAATCTTAGCTATACCTATTTCGTATCTATCTCCTATGATTCAAATGCTTATAGGCTACGAAGTAAATTTTTCCGGGAATACATTATTGCTATTTTTACTGTCAACAGTAGTCTTTTTCTATGGTGGGAAGCCCTTTTTACTTGGAGCTTGGGATGAAATAAAAGCAAAAGCACCAGGGATGATGTTGTTAATCTCACTAGCAATTGTTACGGCATATGTGTATAGTTCCTTAACAGCTTTCTTTATTGAAGGCAGTGACTTTTTCTTTGAACTTGCAACATTAATTGTCATTATGCTTCTCGGTCACTGGGTAGAGATGAAATCTGTTATGGGAGCATCTAAGGCACTTGAAGAGTTAATTAAACTAATGCCAAAAGAAGCACATAAGATAGATACGTCAGGAAATATAGTGGAAGTATCTGTGGAAGATCTGCAACCCGGAGACCAGATTTTAGTGAAGTCAGGGGAAAAGATTCCGCTTGATGGTGAAATTTTTGAAGGGGAATCGGCAGTCGATGAATCGATGCTGACAGGAGAATCTGTACCAGTTGAAAAAGAGCCTGGTATGGAAGCGATTGGCGGTGCTGTTAATGGTGAAGGCGTATTAAAAATCAATGTCAATAAAACCGGCAGTGACACGTACTTATCTCAAGTTATTAAACTTGTTAGTGATGCAGAGAAGACCAAATCTAAAGCACAGGGATTTGCCGATATTGCGGCCAAATGGTTATTTTATATAGCTGTGGTCTCAGGTATTATAACCATATCTTATTGGAGTATTACAGGAGATTTTGACTTTGCATTAGAGAGAATGGTTACTGTTCTCATTATAGCCTGCCCACACGCACTTGGTTTAGCTGGACCACTTGTTACGTCTAGATCTACAGCCATTGCAGCTAAAAAGGGGTTATTAATACGTAACCGTACACCATTTGAAAGTGCCTGGAAACTGGACCGCGTGGTATTTGATAAGACGGGTACCCTTACAGAAGGGGACTTTGGCATAACAGATATTCATCCAACAGAAGGTGTAGAGGAAGACGAATTACTAAAATTAGCATATTCAGTTGAGACACAGTCTGCTCACCCTATTGCAAGAGGTATTGTCAAAGAAGGAGAAAAACGCAACATTGAACATTATCATGATGTAACAGACTATAAGACACTCACTGGTAAAGGCTTAACAGCTAAAGTGAACGGCTCAGAAATTGCAGTATTTAGCCCAGGCACCATGAAGGAGAATAACCTAACTTTTGATGTTAAGACCTATGAGAAACTTGCTGGGCAAGGGAAAACAGTTGTGTTTATATTAAAGGACAATGAATTACAAGGAATGATTGCCTTAGCAGATATTATTCGTGATTCTTCCTATAAGGTCATTGAATCATTAAATAGTCGAGGCATCGAAACGGTAATGATTACGGGGGATAATAGCCGTGTTGCAAATTATGTAGGGGAACAGCTCGGATTAACAAAAGTTATTGCAGAAGTTCTCCCACATGAGAAATCGAAGTATGTGAAAGAACTAAGAAGTAATAATAGAAAGGTTGCCATGATAGGGGACGGAATCAATGATGCACCTGCACTCGCTGAGGCTGATTTAGGTATTGCGATAGGAGCAGGTACTGATGTTGCCATTGAGACAGCAGATGTTGTGTTAGTAAATAGTAATCCGGTTGATATCTTAAATATTTTCAAATTATCCAAAGCAAGTTATCGAAAAATGGTTCAGAATCTTGCTTGGGCTGCAGGGTATAATATTATCGCTATTCCACTTGCAGCAGGGGTATTATATTTTGTGGGTATCATCATAACACCTGCTATTGGAGCAGTTCTCATGTCATTGAGTACCATTATCGTAGCCATTAATGCACAGTTATTAAAGATTGATTAAGGATACTCCGCTTTAAGTAAGGGTAAAGTAACTCCTTTCAATGGTCTATTTCGATTACGAAATAGATTAATTGAAAGGAGTTTTTTTAGGTGAAAAAACTTTTTCTTTACAATACCCATCGGGGGTATGGTGAAGTAATGATAGTGAAGTAAGGAGGGAATAAATTTTGGGAATAGATCTTCCGGGCACTTTGTAAGTACTGTTAGAAGAGTGGGAAAAGAAAAGTCTACCCTAATATATAGTAGTAAGGTAATGGAAGAACAAGTCAATCGTATTAATAGAAGGGGGTAAAACAAAAGATGAAAAACTACCAATTGGAAGTATTTACAAGGCCTACTTGCTCTGATTGCCAAGAACTGAAGAGGTTTTTAAAGCAACATAATATACCCCACAGGGAATACGATTTAGCAAAAAATCCTCAAAAAGAAAAAGATTTAAAAAGCATATCCGGGAGTAGAATCGTACCAACGCTTGTATTTACTCAGTCTTCTTTCTTTGGATTAATGAGAAAATCAAAATTGGAGGGGAAAAGGTGACGTTAACGAACGTACATATATCAATTGGGGTAATGCTTTTAAGCTTCTCGATTGGATTTCTTGCATACTATGTCATAAGTGAGGATGTAAAGAAAGGTCAAAAGAAAATACTTATGGGAGAGACATTAAATCAACTGGTAAACTTCGTTATCTATATTTGGCTTGGGAAGGTTTTGCTGAATATCCCACTGTTTATAAAAGATCCACTGGCCGTATTAGCATACCCAAGTAATTCACATGCATTTTATTTTGCTATACTTGTATCTGTGATAGCTCTAATAATTAAAACAAAGCGAGGAAAAATGGATGTTGTACCATTCCTTCACACATTCATACATATATTTTTATTCAGCACGTTTATCTATGAATTTATCCAATTTGTATGGTATGACAATCGCTATTCCATTGCTTATATGGGGCTGATGGTACTATTAATTGTTGCATTGCTATTGACGCGTAGGTTTTTATCGGTTAAATGGCAAAATGTGTTTATTTATTTTGCATGGACATTGGGAAGCTTCATGCTAACATTGTTTCTACCAATCATGGCGGTATTTGGTTATAAAACCATGGTTTTCAGGCTTTCTTTTAATAGTGGCTCTTATATTAATCGTTTATCAAAAACAGCTCAGTAAAGTGGATTAATTGACATATAACATCATTAGGAAAATGAGAGAATTAGGCTGGGGGTATTCACAGTGAAGAAAGTCATTTTAATTACTGTACTTATTGGAATGCTTGGTTGGACGGTTTATGAGTTTTTCTTTACATCAAGTGAAGTCGCAACACAGAAAGAACAAAGCAACAGTTCAGAGCAAGATAGTGAAGTAGGAATTGATAAAGGAATGCTAGCTCCCGATTTTGAACTTACAACATTGGCTGGTAAGCAAGTAAAACTGTCAGATTATCGTGGCCAGCGTGTGATGTTAAATTTTTGGGCAACATGGTGTCCACCGTGTAGAGCTGAGATGCCTGATATGCAAAAATTCCAGGAAAATAAAGATGTAAAAATATTAGCTGTAAATTTAACGAAGACTGAATCGGATCCTGATAAGGTGCAGGAATTTATCGATAAATTGAACCTTTCAATGACAGTTCCGCTAGATAAGGAATCCTTAGTAAGTGATCAATACCAAATTATCGCTTACCCAACAACCTATATGATCGACTCTGATGGAAGAATACAGTCGGTCATGAAGGGAGCCATGAACTACGACCTTATGGTTCAGCAATTTGAAATGATGGAATAAAAACCACTGAAAGAATGAACAAGTTTCAGCTACACTGCTGAGACTTTTTTTATTGGGAAATAATTAATAGTTTTACGCTTAAGTGACAGATTAAACCTAAAGCCAATTTTACAAAAAGCGATAGTTTAATTTGACAAATATACCATATGGGGGTATCGTATAAATATAAACGAAAAGGAAGTGATTCATTTGGATAAATTTTTACAGGATCACCCAAGTAAACCAAGAACGCAAGATGAAAAGCAAAAGACTATTAACCGTTTAAAGCGTATAGAGGGACAGGTACGCGGCATTCAGAAGATGGTTGAAGAGGATAGATATTGTATGGATATATTAGTCCAAATTAGTGCAATTCAATCTGCTCTTAAGAATGTCGGCTTCTCTGTCACAGAGCGCCATATCAACCATTGTGTGAGTGATGCGATCAAGCAGGGTGAGGGGAAAGAAACGATCGAGGAATTAATGAGTGTTATGAAACAGTTTTCCAAATAAGGAGAGAGAATTATGAGCGACACACAACATGCTACGCTTAACATAACAGGGATGACCTGTGCTGCATGCTCCACCCGTGTTGAAAAAGTATTAAATAAAATGGATGGGGTAGAAGCACAAGTTAACCTTACAACAGAAAAAGCAACCGTTGACTATGATGCTGAAAAAGCTTCTATAGATGATATAACGAACAAAATAGAAAATGTCGGCTACGGTGTTTTAATGGAAAAAACAGAATTAGACATAATCGGGATGACCTGTGCAGCTTGTTCTACGCGCATTGAAAAGGTATTGAATAAGCAGAACGGTGTTAAAGCCGCTTCCGTAAACTTAACAACGGAAAGTGCAACGATAGAATATAATCCCGGAATTGTAGATCCTAAGGCGTTAATCGAAAAGATTAAAAGTGTAGGATATGATGCGAAGCCAAAGGCGGAAGCAGCAGAAAAGCAAAATCATAAAGAAAAAGCGCTGCAACGGCAGAAAACGAAACTAATCATTTCCGCGGTGTTAGCTGCACCGCTACTAGTTACCATGTTCGTTCATTTATTTAATATGGATATACCCGCCATATTTATGAATCCGTGGTTTCAGTTTGCATTAGCAACACCAGTTCAATTTATTATCGGTTGGCAGTTTTATGTGGGTGCCTACAAGAACCTGAGAAGCGGTGGAGCAAACATGGACGTGCTAGTTGCATTAGGGACAAGTGCAGCTTACTTCTATAGTCTGTATGAGGCATTAAAAACCATTGGTACTGACTATATGCCACACTTGTATTTTGAAACAAGCGCTGTCTTAATCACATTAATTTTATTTGGTAAATATTTAGAAGCAAAAGCCAAAAGTCAGACAACCAATGCACTATCCTCTTTGCTAAATTTACAAGCTAAAGAAGCGCGCGTCATTAGGAATGGCGAGGAAACGATGATACCTGTGGAAGAGGTTGCAGTTGGTGACAGGCTGGTTGTTAAACCAGGAGAAAAAATACCAGTAGACGGAATGGTCGTAAAGGGTAGAACGTCCGTAGATGAATCCATGATTACGGGTGAATCAATTCCGATTGAAAAAGAAAAAGACGCAGCTGTAATTGGCTCCACAATTAACAAAAATGGCTCAATAGAAATGGAAGCGACAAAAGTAGGAAAGGATACTGCCCTTGCATCCATTGTGAAGGTGGTAGAAGAAGCGCAAGGATCAAAAGCGCCGATTCAACGTTTGGCAGATGTTATTTCAGGTTATTTTGTACCAATTGTCGTAGGGATTGCCATTCTTACATTCGTTGTTTGGATTATATTTGTTGATCCCGGTCAATTTGAGCCAGCTCTAATTGCAGCAATTGCCGTATTAGTTATTGCCTGTCCATGTGCTTTAGGTCTAGCTACACCGACCTCAATAATGGTAGGGACAGGAAGAGCAGCGGAAAGTGGTATCTTGTTTAAAGGTGGAGAACACTTAGAAGGGACACACCAATTAAATGCAATTGTGTTGGATAAGACAGGTACCGTTACAAAAGGAAAACCTGAGGTAACAGACTTCACGGGTGACGAAAGAGCATTTCAACTTTTAGCTAGTGCAGAGAAAGGCTCTGAGCATCCGTTAGCAGGAGCAATTGTGGCCTATGCAACAGAAAAGGAAATGAAGCTTATAGAGGTAGAGGAATTTAACGCAATACCAGGGCACGGTATTGAGTCTAGAATTTCTGGAAAGCAAGTACTTGTCGGAAATCGGAAATTAATGACTGACCAACATATAGATATTGGGGCTTATGAAGAGGAACTTTCTACGTTTGAAACCGAGGGGAAAACAGCGATGTTACTCGCAATAGATGGTAAGTATCGCGGAACTGTTGCAGTTGCCGATAGGATTAAAGAAACAGCACCACAGGCAATTAAAGAATTAAAAGAACAAGGTTTAGAGGTTATCATGCTAACAGGTGATAATGAAAGAACAGCAAAAGCAATTGCCAAGCAAGTAGGAATCGATCATGTCATTGCCCAAGTTTTACCAGAAGAAAAGGCTGATAAAGTAAAAGAGATTCAGTTACAGGGTAAAAAGGTAGCAATGGTAGGAGATGGTGTGAACGACGCACCTGCCTTGGTTACTGCTGATGTTGGGATTGCAATTGGGACTGGTACGGAAGTGGCAATTGAAGCTGCTGACGTAACCATATTAGGTGGGGAGTTGCTGCTGATACCAAAAGCAATTCGGATTAGCCATTCAACCATCCGAAATATCCGCCAAAACCTTTTTTGGGCATTCGGGTATAATACAGCTGGAATTCCTGTGGCAGCAATTGGATTACTTGCCCCATGGATTGCAGGTGCCGCAATGGCATTAAGTTCCGTAAGTGTTGTGACAAACTCACTTCGTCTGAAACGAGCCAAAATATAAGTTTTACTTTTTAAAGGAGGTGAAAATCATGGAGAAAACATTGAATGTACAAGGCATGTCTTGCGGACATTGCAAGATGTCTGTTGAAAATGCATTAAAAGAAATAGATGGTGTATCAGTAGCTGAAGTTAATCTAGAAGCAGGGAAAGTAGACGTTACATTTGACGATTCAAAGGTAGCAGTTGAAACCATGAAAGACGCCATTGAAGAGCAAGGCTACGATGTTGTAGCTTAATTATAAACCAAAAGCTGGTTTTCCGTGTGGAGAGCCAGCTTTTTCATTTCTCCTGTTGTTGCTAAATAAAATAAAATCCAAGTCCCATAATGATATATGCTGCCAATAGGGCTAATCCATCAAACCAATTGGAGTCACCATCATTGGAGAGCATAATCATTAAAAATACAGCTGTAACCATACTAATTAGTTCTGGCCATGTAAACACAAGAGGCATGGTCGTAGGGAAAAACAATGACAGTAAAACCAGAATAGGTAGGACAAACATGGCGACCTGAAGCGTCGAACCGACAACAATTTCCACAGCTACATCCATTTTATTTTTGTATGCCATGATAACGGCTGACGCATGTTCTGCAGCATTTCCTACAATGGCCACAATAATTACCCCGATAAACAGCTCTGACCACCCAAATGTCTCCCCAATAACATCAAACGTTGATACCAAATGTTCCGATACATAGGCAACAGCAATGGTGGAAAGACCTAAAATGACAATAGCTTTTATTTTGCCCCACTCAGGCTTTTCCTCTTCATGACTTTCTTCGGTTTGTTTATCATTAGTTTGATAAACACCGCGGTGTGTGACAAATTTAAATAAAAGAGCTGCTAAGTATAATACGATTAAAATGATGGAGATGCCGACACTAAGAATCATGGTATCCTGATCATTCATTGTTGTGGTAAACACCTCTGGAATAACGAAAGCAACAATTACAGAAAATATAAGCAATCCCGCATTATGCTGTGCCTCAAGCTTATTAAACGATTGTCGTTTATATTTAAGACCACCAACAAAAAAGGAAAGTCCTCCTACAAGAAGCAGGTTTCCTAAAACAGAACCTGTTAACGAAGCTAATACAATACTAACGAGACCAGCCTTGAGTGAAAAGATAGAAATAATAAGTTCGACAGCATTACCAAAGGTTGCGTTTAATAAACCGCCGATTCTTGGCCCCAACACAATTGCCAGGCTCTCGGTAGCTCTTCCAATAATCCCAGCTAAAGCTATGATTGTTAAACAATATACGATAAACATAAGCACAGCTGACCAATGGAAAATCGATCCGATAATGGAAATTGGTAGGCCAATTAAAACTAAAATCCAGAATAATTTATTCATAAATAACTATCCTCCTGTTTACTAGTCAGATAGTTATAGGATGCCCAATCAAGAAAGGAATACCCACTTAAGGTTCCCTGTATAAGTGGGAGGAAGGAAGCTACAATTTAAGCAGTTTACTTCGATTAGAGGATCCCGTATAATCCTAACTAATTGAAACTTCAAAAAAATAAATAATGGGGGTAATTTTATGTCTACATATCCAAATGTTGAAGAAACAAAGGAATTAATTAAACAGCTTGTCTCCATTCCAAGCCCATCTGGTAACACATCAAACGTTATTCGATTTGTTGAGGATTATTTGAAAGACTTGCAAGTGGAAACAATGCGTAATCGAAAAGGTGGACTGATCGCTACCATTCCTGGAACAAACGAGAAAGAGCACAGGATGCTAACAGCACACGTGGATACCTTAGGTGCAATGGTGAAAGAAGTGAAAAGTAATGGGCGACTGCGCCTCGATTTAATCGGTGGTTTTAAATATAATGCCATTGAAGGAGAATACTGTGAAATCGAGACATCCAGTGGCAAGGTATTAACAGGAACAATCCTAATGCATCAAACCTCTGTCCATGTTTATAAAAATGCAGGGGATGCTAAACGAAACCAGGAAAATATGGAAGTACGAATTGATGCCAAGGTGGAAAATGCTGAAGATGTGAGGAAGCTTGGAATTGAGGTAGGAGATTTTGTTTCCTTCGACCCTCGTGTGCAATTTGCAGATAATGGCTTTCTAAAATCACGCCATCTGGATGACAAAGCAAGTGTTGCTATTTTATTGCAATTAATAAAAAGGGTGAAGGAAGAAGCGCTGACTTTACCTTATACGACACATTTTCTTATCTCAAATAATGAGGAAATCGGCTATGGCGGTAACTCCAATGTTACTCCAGAAACAGTTGAATACTTAGCTGTAGATATGGGAGCAATGGGAGATGGTCAGTCAACTGATGAATATACGGTCTCTATTTGTGTGAAGGATGCTTCAGGTCCATATCATTACGGCTTGCGCAAGCATCTAGTCGAACTAGCTGAAAAGAACAACATCGGCTACAAGCTGGATATTTATCCTTATTACGGATCGGATGCTTCAGCAGCCATTCGCTCAGGGCACGATATTATCCATGGCCTAATCGGTCCGGGAATTGATTCTTCCCATGCCTATGAAAGAACCCATGAAGAATCCTTACAGCAGACAGAACAACTCGTCTATCATTATGTGAAATCAGAAATGGTTACCTATTAAACGTTTGTTATTAAAGAAGAGAGAAAGTAAAAGCCGTAATGAAATCCAGGTAAATTTGGATCTCATTACGGCTATTTCTTTCATGTTGCGTGTTTAAAACATATATTCCGTATCAAGGGTAAAGAAATCCTTGCACTTTTTGTGTTCGGTTCTACAAGACTCCCCCTCGCATATTTTACAACACATACAAATACACACAAAGGAAATGAAACAGGCTGCCTAATAAAATAAAAATATGGAAAATCTCATGAAACCCGAAGTGCTTAAATTCCATAAATTTGGGTTTTAGCCAATAGATTAATGCCCCTATTGTATAAATCAAACCACCGATGATTAAAAAGGCCATTCCGTTCGTACCTAACACAGGAGCTAACGAGGAGCTAAAAAAGACAACAATCCAACCCATGGCGATATATAATGCAGTTGATAGCCATCTTGGTGCATGAAACCAAATTAATTTAAAGGTCACACCTGCCACAGCGATCGCAGAGACAATAGTAAAGAGGACCCAACCCGTGACACCATTTAAACTAATTAAGCATAAAGGGGTATACGTTCCGGCAATTAATACAAAAATCATGGAGTGATCCAGGCGGCGCAGAAAAGCAATGACATGAGCTTTGGCTACAACTAAATGATAGGTTGCAGAAGCCGCGTATAATAATGTCATGCTAATACCAAAAATAATTACGGAAACAATTGCCAAGATAGAGTTTGCTTCTGTTGCTGCTTTTATTACCATTGCTAATAAACCTACAAAACTAAGAATAGCCCCAAATAAATGGGTTAATCCGTTAATCGGTTCTCGCATGTAAGTACCCAAGAATAATCATCACCTTTATTGTTGTATGTAGTTTTGAAAACTATATTATGACTATACCTTAATTTTAACATGTAGTCAATGTTTACTCTCAGGTAACTTTCCCTTATAATTTAAATAAAAAACAAAGGAATTTTTCAATGAATATAGAGACTCTAATGAAGGAATTACAATTAGACACACGGCTTGAGGTTAAAGATATTCCTGATATCGATTTATACATGGATCAGGTCATTCAATTATTTGAAAAGAAATTTTCCCCTGCAAAGCGGAATGAAGAGGAAAAAGTACTCACAAAAACGATGATTAATAATTACGCCAAGGGGAAATTATTTTTCCCTATAAAAAATAAAAAATACTCGAGAGACCATATTATGCTAATTAGCATGATTTATCAGATGAAAGGCGCCTTATCCATACATGACGTAAAGCAAACATTGGAACCATTAAATAATAAAATTGTTAATGAGGAGATTGATCTTTTATCTCTTTATATGAGCTACTTAACCTTATTTGACCAAAATCTGGAATTGTTTAAACATGACGTACATCAGCATATAGAAGAGGCACATTCAGAGGCAGCTAAAATTGGAAATAAAGAGGAAGCATACTTGGTTAAACTGCTGCTTGTTACGACTTTTACGGAGATAAGTAATTTTTACAGAAAAGCTGCTGAAAAATTGGTAGATGACTTGATGGAAGAAGCACCAAAAGGAAAGAAGGAGTAACATGAATTTAAGCATATTAGACCAAGTTCCTGTATTACCAGGTAAGACGGCTTATGAAGCAATCCAGGCTTCCATTAACCTAGCAATTGCAGGTGATAAACTAGGATACACAAGGTATTGGACGGCGGAACATCATGACATGGAAGAGCTTGCATGTCCTGCGCCTGATATTATGCTAAGTCAGATTGGTGCCCAAACAGAAAGAATTCGAATTGGATCAGGTGCGGTATTGCTTCCACACTATAAACCTTATCAGATAGCAGAGCGATATCATTTATTAGCAACGATGTTTCCAGGTAGAGTAGATTTAGGAGTTGGGCGTGCCCCCGGGGGGTCAGCAGAAGCCACGATGGCCCTGTCAGACAATTTCTTAGAAGGGGTGAAGCAATTCCCCTCCAAATTAGAGGAGCTTATTGCGTTTAATCATAATGGATTTTCAGCTGAACATATGTTTTCTAAAATCCAGCCGTGGCCAGTTGCATCCAAACCACCTGAAATCTGGCTTCTAGGGACCAGTGAGAAAAGTGGGAAGCTTGCTGCCGAGAAAGACATATCTTATGCTTTTGGCCATTTTATGACAGATGTGAATGGTCCGGAAATTGTTAGGGATTATTCTAGTAAGGTAAATGGAGCTAAGCCAATTATCGCTGTTTCTGTTATTTGTGCTTCATCATCAGCAGAAGCGGAAGAACAAGCTTTTTACCAAATTGCAAAACAGGTGTGGAAAGCAGGAAACACAAAGAAGGAACGCATCCCCACATTGGATGAGTTAACAAAGTACCCTTTTTCTAATGAACAAAAAGAGATGCTGGAAAAGGGGAGAGAGCGAATGGTTGTAGGTTCTCCGTATGAAGTAAAGAAACAGCTAGTAGATCTTCAGGCAAAATACCAGGCTGACGAACTAATGCTTGTGACCATAACAACTAGTTATGAAGCAAGATTAAAATCATACGAGCTTATTGCCCAGGAAATGAAACGGTAATTAGAAAAAACTCCGCTTATGGAGTTTTTTTGTTGGCTATAAAAGGATTTGTTAATTTTCCGAAAATTGCTTGACGGTAGTTTTTAGATGTAAGATAATACTCGTGAGTAATATAATATTTGAATCTGGAGTGTACGACATGAGCAATAGAGGTAGAAAGAAAGGTTCAATTGGAGAAAAAAGCAGAGAACAATTACTCACGATTGCTGCAGCACAATTTGCCACTAACGGCTTCTATGAAACTAAAATTAGCACTATTGTAAAAGATGCCGGACTGACCCAGCCCACCTTTTATTTATATTTCAAAAGTAAAGAAGCAATTTTTAAAGAACTAACCACGATATTTAAAAACAGCCTACTAAATTTAACAGAAGATAGCTTATTGGATTCAGGACTTAAGGAAGAAATGATCAAGCAAGAAATTCAAGGTAAGGTGGGAGCGATTTTCCGCTTTTTTAGAGAAAATCCCCATTTAACACAAATTGGTTTTTTTCTATCTGAGGAATCAGAAGCAATTAAGAAGATGCTGGCACATGCGATTAGTATGAATTTAGCACAGGAACAACGGGATGGATACTTTCACCAACATTTAAAGATGGATGTTGTGGCAGAGATTGTTGTTGGGATTATGGAACGACTGACAGTCTCAAGGTTGTTTACGGGTCTTTCTGATCCCGAGGAATTAGCGGAGGAAATGGTAGAGTTACTTCTGTTTGGAATGCAGGTTCAACACTAGAATTCGGAATAGAGAGGCTGGTGCAGGGATGGCTAATAGAAAACAGCAAAACGGTCAGTTGGATATGGAATGGGTTATACTCATTAGGGAAGCGAAGCATCTAGGCTTAACAATTACCGAAATTCGTAAATTTTTATCCAATGAATATGTGTCTGGTTTCAATAAAGAGAAAAAGGGAATCTTCTTAAAAAAGGCGGATTGAGAACTTTTGGTCTTTTTCATAACCTAAATCCATATAATCAACCAGAAATTCTATTAATTCTAATTGCTAAGAAGTATTGGAGGATGTTATGCAGAATTGGGTAACAGAAATAATGGAGCAATTTGGCTATTTGGGCATCCTTTTTATGATGGCACTTGAGAACTTATTTCCGCCAATTCCATCAGAGATTGTATTGCCTTTCGGTGGATTTTTAACCACCTATACTAGTATTACGGTATGGGGGGTAGTACTTGCAGCCACGGTAGGTTCCTTAATTGGTGCTGTGGTTTTATACTGGATTGGAACGCTGCTTGATGTGGAACAACTGGAAAAACTCACGAAGCGATGGGGGCGAATTCTAAGGATTAAAGTGGCGGACATACATAAAGCTGATGCTTGGTTTGATAAATATGGCTATTGGGCGGTATTAGTAGGTAGAATGGTTCCCGTAGTCCGTAGTTTAATTTCAATCCCTGCAGGTATGTCAAACATGAAATTTGGACGATTTATGCTTTTTACAGTGATCGGTACACTTATTTGGAACAGTATTTTAATTACGATTGGAGTTATACTTGGGGAATCCTGGAATGAAATAACCCAATATATGAGTGTTTATTCGTCAATTGTCTATGTAATACTTGCTGTTGTAGTTGTTGTGCTTTTTTATTTATATTTGAAAAAGAGAAAACAGCACCGTTAAACAGGTGCTGTTTTTTGCTACATAAAGACTCATAAGTTCTTATAAATCCATGTATTCTTCGTAATCAAGTACTTCTATCATGTCAGACCAGTGGAGTACCGTTCCAATGAAGTCTCTTATATCTAAGTCCTTCATTTCGTATGTGTCTCCGTTATTTACTGTTCCTGTTGCATCTTCGATAAAGGTCACCTCATATCCTCGGTCAAACGCAGCGATGGCAGTAAATAAGCAACAGAACTCTGTGTTGAAGCCTGTAATGACAACTTGCTCAATTTCCAAATCCTCTAAAATATCCTCCAGCTCTGTTTCATAGAAGCCACTTGGCGTTCGTTTGGCGACAACATAGTCAGCATATTCTGCAAGGGAGTCATGTAAGTCGGCCCCGTGAGATTTCTCGTACAAAGGACTCTCCCGTTCTTCGTCTAAATGTTGAAAGAAAATAACGGGTTCTTTTCGCTTCTTACAATCCTCTATAATCTCATTCATTTTGTTAAGTTCCTCGTTAAACTCCCCATTTTCTACAATGCCATTTTGCACATCAATAACAAATAAAGCTTTCATCTGTTTTCCTCCTCTACTAAAAAATATATTCGACATCTAATTAAAAAAACCTTTAGAAGTCTTATCACAACTAAGACTTAAGGCGTATAAAAAGATATGGCCTAAGCTCGTTACGGAAAAGCTGTTTCCTTAGTAAGCTTAAAGTACGTTAAACATAGAAAGGAGGAAACAAGAGATGAAGAAATTTATGTTGTTTACGGGTGGGCTGATTGCTCTCTTGGTATTGTTAGCAAACATTGGACCAATGATTTTACTCGGGATTAGTGTTTGGCTGTTGTATGTCATCTTTAAGCAGTTTGTGAAAAGTGATTCAACGGCAGGTAAAATAGGTTGGGTAGTATTAGGTTTACTAGTACTAAGTGTTACATTCTCTAACGTATTTGCTGTTATTGGGCTTTTAGCAGCTTATGTATTGTATATCATTTACCGTAGCTGGAAGCAGGAAAAGAATGAGTCAGTGGTAGAGGTAATGGAAGATGATGATCCATTTAAAAATTTTGAACGACAATGGGCTGAAATAAACCAATATTAAAAAAGGAGTGTAGTTGTGCATGTCAAGTTTATTTTCTCGGATAAAAGAATCCATATCAGCAGATCTTCACACGATGATGGATAAGAAGGAACAAAAAAATCCAATTGCAGCGTTAAACCAGTATTTACGACAAAGTGAGCAGGAAAAAGAAAAGGTAAGAAGATTGGTTGACAGGCAATATCAATTAAAAGAAGAGTTTACACGTGAATATCATAAAGCACAGGATATGGCGGATAAAAGGCTAAAACAGGCAGGTGTTGCTGAAAAAGCGAAGGAAGAACAAATGCATGCTTTTGCAATAAAGGAGTACGAAGATTACCGAGCAAGGGCAGACCGTATGAAAGTTTCACGTGAAGAAGCAGTGGAACAGCTGGAAACTTTGGAGCAAAAATATGAAGAAATGAAGCATAAATTGAAAGATATGCATTTACGCAGAATGGAGCTAATGGGAAGAGAGAATGTCGCACGAGCTAATCATCAAATGAATAAAGTGGTGGAAGCGACATCTGAAAAGCCATTCTCCAAATTTGCTGAAATGGAACAGTATATTGAGAATCTGGAGTATAAAGTAAATAGTTCTTACTATAGAAGTACATTTGACAGTAAGATAGCTAGGCTGGAAAAAGAGATGAGAGAGCAAACTGCCGAAACAAATTAAATAATGGTATAATAGCAGGCGCAGGGGAAGGCGTCTGCTCTCCTCGTTTAAGTAGAGAACACAAGGAAGGTGGGATTCCGTGCATAAAAAGTTTTCAACAGATACATTGAACTGGATATTGATCATCGGAGGAATCCTTCTTATCTTTGAGATTGCTTTTTTCTTTGGGGGTACCATCATTCCAGCAATTTTTTCAGCGTTAATTATCTATTTTGGTTGGCGCAAGTACTATCGATTGTGGGGAAAGGTAGTTTTTTGGATAGGGGTAATAAGCCTTGTACTTTCCATACTGAATTTAATGGCAGTAAGGTTTTTACTTATTGCGCTCATCATCTTGTTTATTATTAATTACTACAAATCAAAAAAAGAACCAATGCATGTGGTGCCAGACAGTATGAGAAATCGTGCTGCAACTGATGAAGTAGTGACAAGGATTAAACCACTATTTACCCATCAGCTATTTGGGGACCAGCAAACAAATGATATGGCATATGGATGGCAAGATATAAATATTCATGGTGGATTTGGAGACCGTATTGTTGATCTTAGTAATACGGTATTACCAAATGATACAGCAATCATTTCTATTAGACATGCCATAGGGAACATTCAAATCTTTGTTCCCTATGAGGTAGAAGTCAGTCTTCATCACAGCTCTGTTTTTGGAAGGGCATATGTATTTGGAGAAACAGACTGGAAATTAATGAACCATTCTATCATATACCAAACAGCGCATTATGATACAGCGGTGACAAGGGTTAAGGTTATAACCTCAATCTTCTCTGGAGACATTGAGGTGGTAAGAATATGAACACGATTGCGAGACATATTTTTACGGCAGTGTTGTATAGCTTTTTGCTTTCCATTAGCATGATTGCTTTAACTATAGTTACGTTTGTGGAGGATTGGCTTTCTGTTTTTGAAATGAAGATTGGTGATGTGTCCTTCTTGCTAGCTGCGTTCGTGCTTACCGTTACAATGGCATTAATTACAGGTATTGTGACAGCTGTTTATTGGAAACAGCGTTTAAATCGGATTGAAAAACAATTACTTGAAATTGCTAAGGGACAGAAGACGTCAACACCTTTAGAGTCATATAATGAGCTGGAGACAATTGAGCAATATATGCATCAAATACAAGAGAAAATAAAAAGCCAAGCAGAGCATGCTCAAAAACTGGCAACGGAGCGAGCGCAAGAGAGAGAACAGAGTCTCCAAGAAATTGTCGTTCAAGAAAGGAATCGTTTAGCTAGAGAGCTGCATGACTCTGTAAGTCAACAGTTATTTGCTGCATCGATGATGATGTCGGCTATTAATGAATCGAACATAGAAGGTGAAAACAGCAAGCAGCTGCAACTTGTTGAGAAAATGATACACCAATCACAGTTAGAAATGCGCGCATTGCTTCTGCATTTACGGCCTGTTGCTTTAAAAGGTAAATCCTTACAAGAGGGTGTGGAAGAGTTACTCGTTGAACTCCTTCAAAAAGTACCATTGGACATCGAGTGGAAGGTAGAAGCGTTTGAAGTGGAAAAAGGGGTAGAAGATCAATTATTCCGTATTCTTCAGGAGTCCATTTCCAATACATTGCGACATGCGGAAGCAAGCTCACTGCAAGTGATGATGATTGAGAGAGAGCAGACTGTTATTCTAAGAGTTGTTGACAATGGAGTTGGATTTGATATGAACACAAGAAAAACAAATTCCTATGGACTACAAAATATGCAAGAACGTGCTTTAGAGGTTGGAGGAACATTTAAAATAGTGAGTGTTCCAGGAGAAGGCACAAGGATGGAAGTTAAGGTGCCTAACTTAAGAAGGGTAGGTGAGGGAAATGATTAGTGTATTATTTGCAGATGATCATGAAATGGTCCGAATTGGCGTCGCTGCCTATTTAAGTGCACAGCCTGATATTGACGTTGTTGCAGAAGCAGCAGACGGCACCGAAGCGGTCGAGCAAGCCCTTGAATTAAGGCCAGATATTATTCTAATGGATCTTGTCATGAAGGAGATGGATGGCATAGAAGCAACCCGGAATATAATCGAGCAATGGCCTGAAGCAAAAATCATCATTGTTACAAGCTTTCTGGACGATGAGAAGGTATACCCTGCACTGGAAGCTGGCGCAACAAGTTACATGCTGAAAACGTCCAAAGCGAGTGAAATAGCAAAGGCAATTCGATCTACTTTTGAAGGCCAATCCATTCTTGAACCAGAAGTGACGGGAAAGATTATGAATAAGATGCGTACAAAGAAAGAAGAGCCATTGCATACCCAACTTACCGTTAGAGAAAAAGAAATTTTATTATTAATTTCCCAAGGAAAAACAAACCAAGAGATTGCCGAAGAATTGTTTATTGCGCTAAAGACCGTTAAAGTTCATGTCAGTAATATTTTAAGCAAACTTGAAGTACAGGACCGCACCCAGGCTGTTATTTATGCGTTTAAACACGATCTTATAAAGTAAAAAAGCGATACCACGGTCCCCTAGGTTCGCTTTTGTTTTTTCTATTTTATAGCATAATAGCGGTCAACCTGATTATAAATGGAGACAAGTTCATATAAAATGATTAATTCAGGTGGAAAGCTAGTAGGATGGTTTTGATTGCCCCTTGTAATTTCTTCATTATCCTCCCAAAAAATTTCTGTAAGCTGTCTCAAGTGTTGTGCATGCTTGTCAGCCTTATAATGACGAGCGTCCTTAAGCCCCTCAGCAAGTTCCTTCACAGAATATAAGATAATCGCTCGTTCATCATTCGTCCATGACAAGCTTGTTAGCGGAGTATTAATCAAATTATCGACATGATAATGAATTAGCTTAAGATTGACGAGCTGTTTTTGCATATGCTGGAATTCACTTTTTTCCTTTCCGACAAGTGGATGAAATTTCGCTTCTTCTTTTTGAAAACGAACGAGGGTTTCAGCCTGGTGAATTGCATCGTCCAGCTGGTCAACTTTTCTATTTTTTTCATTTTCTTCATTACTATTTCCCTCTAGTATAGTTGAAAATACTTCCTCAATTGCAATTCCGGTTTGATAGGCCATACGTTGTATACTATTCGATATATTTTTAGTGTAATCAGGTGGTAGAATAAACATGTTTACAAGCGTGGAAACAATCAATCCAATGGACGTTGTACCAAGACGAATCAGAAACGATATGAAATAGTTACTGTGTATGACTTCAATCATAGCTACCGCAGTAAGCGTAGCTACTAGTAAACCTGCGTAAAGTTTGAGACGAAAACAGGTAACGATGGTAAACATGGCTGCTAGAGTGTAAGTAAGAGGTGAATTTCCAAACAAGGAAATGAAAAGGACTGCATAAGCAGACCCAATTGCAGAGGCTGGAAACCTAACTAGCCCCTTTTTTATGGAATCCGAAACAGTAGGTTCAATGGTAACGATGGCTGTAATAACAGCGAACACTGCTGGCCAATTTAACCACTGACAAATTAATGCAGTAATAAAAATAGCAACTCCTGTTTTTACGACACGGCTGCCTACAAAATGTAACTTTTTCATTTTAACTTCCTCCAAAAGCATTGCACGATCGCTATAAGTCCTATCCTTATTCTAACATAACCAATAAGTGGAATAGAAATGTAGTAGAAAGAGACTATCTTTCTAGTATAGTCAATGTAAATTTTAATAGATTCTGAATAAAAAAGTTGCTGTAAGTATTGCACGAAAAAATGTAGGAAACTGTTGTTTTATTAGGGTTGGGCCCATATATAACTATAGAAAAGGTCCTTTCATGTCACATTTGAAATATAATTGTAATATTTCTCTAACACGCTTGAAACTTTCAGGTGTTATACTTCGAATTACCTAAGATAGTAACTTACATAGAAAATGAATATATTTTCACATCACTGCTACATAACAAGTTTAGTAAACGCATATGTGATAGGGAAGCGGGGAAGAAAGTTGAAAAAGACAGTAATGACAATATCCACAGTGGCTGTTGTTGGTTTAGGTAGTGCATTTTTCAGTACAGATGCCCATGCAGAGTCCGTTGATGTCTTAAAAGACAAGCAATCTCAGATTCAAGAAGATCGTGAAGAAATTAAAGCAGATCTATCAGAAGCTGAAAGCAAGATTGCAGATGTATTGATAGATTTAGAAGAGCTAAACAAAGAGATTGAACGTAATAACGAGGCAATGGCTAAGAACGAAGAAAAAATGAATAGCACAGAAAAAGATATTGAAGCAACAAAAGAAAAAGTATCCGAATTGGAAGACGAAATTGCAGTACTGGAAGATGCGATTGAGGAGCGCTACGAAATTCTAAAAGAGCGTGTTAAATCCTTCCAAAAAAGTGGCGGAGATATTAGCTATCTTGAAGTAGTTTTCGGTGCTAAAAGTTTTGGAGATTTCATTAACCGTGTGAGTGCAGTAAACAAAATCACTGAATCAGATACAAAGTTAATGGAAAAACAAGAGGCTGATAAAAAAGCTGTAGAAAAGAAAAAAGAAGAAGTTGTTACAAAACTAGATGAATTGAAAGAAATGAAAGTAGAGCTAGAAGGTATGCTAGCACTTATCAAGGACCAAAAAGAAGCTAACAAAGAGAAGAAAGCATCTTTAAAAGATAAGAAGGAAGAACTCGTTACGATGAAAGAGGAGTTACAAGTAAAAGATAGTGACTTGGCTTCATTAGAACGTGATGTGAAACAAAGCATCGAGGATGCAACTGCTCCTGTAGTCGTACAAACATCACAAGAAACTAGTAATTCCGATAGCGGTAGTGAATCTAATGGTGGAAACCTATCAACTTTAAGTAGTGAAAAGAAATCCACTTCAACAGTTAAAGGAAATGGCAACATAAGCACTGCAATAAATGCAGGATATCAGTATCTTGGACGTCCATATGTATGGGGCGGAAAATCACCAAACCCTGGATTTGATTGTTCAGGATTTGTATCATGGGCTTTCGCTCAAGCTGGAATCTCCATTCCATCCAGCACATCTGCTTTGCAAGGTGTAGGAACAAGTGTATCTTACAGCCAAGCGCAGCCTGGAGATCTTGTTTTCTTTAATACGTATAAAACAAACGGACATGTTGGAATTTACCTTGGAAACGGGAAATTCATCGGAGCCCAAAGTTCTACTGGTCTAGCAGTTGCAGATATGACAAGCGGCTACTGGAAAGATACTTTTGCTGGTCATGTACGTCGTGTAAATTAATTTTCAAAAATCCATCCTACGGGGTGGATTTTTTTGTGTTGAAAATTAGAATAATAGCTTTCTACTTATACTAATTATTACCCTATCTACCATTTGATAAACCTTTTACGAGCAGATATTTTTTATCCCAAATTGAATAGCGATATAATAAGAGAGACATAAATTATAAATGGAGGCAACAGTCTATGACAGATGTTAATCAATTTAGAAAAGCTTCTTATTCCATTGATCCTATTTACATAAAGCGATGGTCACCTAGAGCTTTTTCAGATCAAAAAGTATCACAAGAAACGCTTAATAGTTTATTTGAAGCTGCTAGGTGGGCTCCTTCTGCTGCAAATGTTCAGCCTTGGAGATTTGTCTTTGCTTCTGACGAAAGTGACAAAGAAAAGTTCTTATCATTTATAAATGAGGGCAATGTAGCATGGTGTAAAAATGCCCCTGTCTTAATTGCCATTATCTCAAAGGTAAAAGAAGAACGCTTTGGGGGAAATAACCCTGCCCATGCCTTTGATACAGGAACAGCTTGGGGCTTTCTAGCATTGGAAGCTGCTCGAAAAGGCTTAATCACACATGCAATGGGTGGCTTTAATAAAGAGAAAGCAAAAGATGTATTAGCTATTCCTGATGCTTATCAAGTACACGCGATTGTGGCACTTGGTTATCAAGGAGAGAAAGAAAGCCTGGAAGAAGCTTATCAAAATAGAGAAGTACCATCCAACAGAAACGAAGTAGAAAGCTTTGTATCAGAAGGAACCTTTGATGAGAAATTATAGGAGCATTTAAAGAGAAAGTTGACAACAGCCGGAGGATTAATAAATCTTTTGGCTGTTTTTAATAGAAAGAACATCATCTTTAAAAAGTTTAAATATGCTATTTTTTCAGATTTTTGACACCGATTTCCACTTAAATACGTTATACTAGGATAAAAGAAATTTAACTATGATTTAGGGGGAAAAATAGGATGGATCAATTAATCAGAGCAAGGGAAGATGTAAATAAAGTAATTTACGGAAAAGAAGAGGTTGTTGATTTGTTATTTGTTGCGCTTCTTGCTCAAGGTCATGTTTTACTGGAAAGTGTTCCTGGGACCGGGAAAACAAAGCTTGCCAAAAGTTTTGCTAAGGTGATGGATGGGGCATTTAGTCGCGTGCAGTTTACTCCAGATGTGTTACCTAGTGATATTACAGGAATACGTTTTTTTAACCCAAAAGAGCAGGAATTTGAATTACGCATAGGACCAATTGCTACGAATGTGTTACTTGCTGACGAAATTAACCGTGCCACGCCAAAAACACAATCAAGCTTACTTGAGGCGATGGAGGAAAAGCAAACTACTGTTGATGGAGAAACTATTAAAATTAATTCCCCATTTGTTGTTATTGCAACCCAAAATCCCGTAGAAAGTAACTATGGAACATTTCCATTGCCTGAAGCTCAGCTAGATCGATTCCTATTTAAACTAGATTTAGGGTATCCTTCTATCGAGGAAGAAAAGAGAATTTTAAATACATATAGAAGAACGGATCCATATGATGCTGTAGAGGCTTCTTTATCTATCGAGAATGTACGAGAATTACAAGATCAAATTCAACTAGTAACCATTTCTGACGTTGTGGCAGATTATTTACTGGCACTGGTACATACGTCAAGAGAACATGCTGACGTAGAGCTTGGTATTAGTCCACGTGGGATGCTCGCATTAATGCGAGCGAGTCAAGCTTATGCTTTTATGAAAAACAGAAATTATGTGACACCACAGGATATTAAAACGCTTGTCCCTTTTGTGTTTGAGCATCGTCTTATTCTATCAATGGAAGGCTCAATTAAAAAAACGGCAAAGGACGTTGTGAAAGAGATTATTCACGCCACGCAAGTTCCAGTTGAAGAAGGAGCAGTTGTGGAATGATGTGGCAACGAGACCATTTAATAGAGGGGAAAGCTGGCTATGATTATGCGCTCGTAGCGATTGTGCTTTTAACATTATTAGGTGTCTTTCTACAAAATAGTCTATCTTTTTTAGGAGTCGGTTTGTTTATCGCCTATTTAATTGTATTCAGATGGTATGATCGTGAAATCGGCAAAAAGGTAGCCTTAGAGAATCCAAGAAGGACAATTAAGTTATTTCCTGATGAAACATCCAATCTAACATTAGATCTTGAGAACCACTCTGTATTCCCGATGATTAACGGTAATTTAGAGCTACAAATGGGTCCGGCGGTACAAGCATATGAACATACGATCAATGAAAAGGCGTATTGGCGTCAATTTAAAATACCGTTGTCCATCTTGCGTAAACGTAAAACCCATTTAAACATCCCTATTGTTGCTAAGCAACGGGGTGTAGCAAAGGTTCATCATATTCGCTACTATTTTCCTCATTTGTTTCATTTTAGTGTGGCTATGATTAAATATACACCAATTTATCGTACGGAATTTGTAGTCTTTCCGAAGCTAATAGAGGTAAAAGGGGCCGAAGCTATCTTTAAAATGTTGCCTGGTAAAGGAAGGTTTCCTTATTCTCCATTTGAAGATATACAAAGTCCATTAGGGACTAGAGAATATCATTATAGTGATCCTTTTCACAGAATTAATTGGAATGCTTCTGTCAAAACCCAACAACTTCAGACAAATGTATATGAGCGGGAGATCGATCAATCCTTTGTGTTCCTAGTAAACATAGGGAAATCTAAGCTCCAGGATATGGTGCAAACCAATCAAAACATGGAAACACTGCTCTCCTATACCGCATATTTGTGTAAGGTGGCTACTGAAAAGGATATCCCATTTGAGGTCTTTATCAATAGCAGAAGACCTGGTAAGATTCCTGTTCTTCATATAGGTGAGGGAGAAGGAAAAAAACATTATGCAACAGCATTAGAGATGCTTGCCAGAATTCATAAACAATCCCTGGTTTTTCCTTTTGACAAAATGCTCTTTAACATTGGACACCAACTTACAAATCAGAAAACATGCATCATTATTGGAGAGCTAACAGAAGAAACGTTAACTATCTTAAAAAATTGGGAGAAAAAGAATTTTACTGTGTTCCATGTGCCATATGCTGAGGGAGCTTCCATGGTAAGGCAAATAGGACGGGAGGTGCTAGCAAGTGCTAAATAGTCATGCTGTCACTCGTTATGCTTACCATTTTTTAAGTGAAGCACTAATACTATTTATGGTGTTACTTCCTTTTTTACACCATCGTCACATGTGGGTTCCGTATTGGAGCTACCTTACAATTTTATTAATAACATGTGTATTGTTTAGTTTAATGACGATGTATATTACAAATTATGTTGTTTATATGGCAATAGCTCCCATAATGGCAGGTGTATTTTATTTCCTCGATTATCCGCTATTTTACTCTGTGTTGTTCAGCGTTTTTTTTGTATGGCGATATATCATGATACGCAAAGAAGACATTATTAGCAGGGAAAGCAGCTATATACTCATTACGTTAATGTTAATGGTGGTAATTGGTGTGGTAGTGCCGGATATAAAAGCAATGCTTTTACCCTTTCTCGTTATTTTAATAAACGTAATTGGCTTTCTTTGGAGTCATCTTGGAGCACTATCTAAGAAAGAAAGAAAACAGGTGGATAAAAAATTAATTCCCGTATTTATTGCTATTTTAATTGCAGGTGCGATTTTTATTTATTTTACATACGATATCATTCGGTGGGCTATATCTGGCCTTTTCTTTGGAATTATATCGTTTCTCGGTGGATCGGCAAGCTGGTTTTCGAACCTGTTGCAGTTTATTCAAGTACCTGAACATGAATGGCCAGAGCAACAAAATGACATGCAAACAGGGGACGGTTTTTGGAACGAACTAGAGGACACCTCTACGATTGAACAAATAACGCCTTACCTTGTTGTAGCCGCCGGGATTACACTAGTCATCTTCATAATCATATTATTCGTGGTTTACTGGAAAAGGCGATTTCATAAACCAGCTGAGGAGCAAGAAGCTAATCCCAATATAACTTATAGTGAAATAGATAATAACGAGGGAATGGAGTTTGGAAAAACTAGACGTTTTAATAGATGGCTTAACAAACCGAAGCATCCTGTAAGAAAATTAGTTTACCAGTTTGAAAGAGAAGCGAAAAAAAATAACAAGGGAAGAAAGCATTATGAGACCCTGGAAGAATGGTTAAATAGGATAGAAATTAATGCAGATTTAGAAGTCTATCAGATGGTGAGGTACGGGGAAATCGAGCAGGTAAATGAAGATGATGTAATAAAACTGCGCAATGCCATTAAACAAGTTGACTTGCGTTTAGATCATGGCCAATAGAAATGCTTTGTTTAAAGAGGGGGGACAAGTTATGTCTTGCCCTCTTTATCGTTTGCCTTTACTATACTACAGGCATTTAGTACCTCATCCATACGATTATCGTCACTTTTTTGGATATATGTTTATCTGACGCAACTTAGGGTTAAACAGTACTAAGAATAGGACTAATTTATAAAGGAGTGCCGATAGTAGATGGATTATAATAAAGAAATTGAAAAGCTTGAGAATGTGAGAAGAGAAGGACAAAATAAAGTATTTACAATGTATCTAAATACAGACCCATCTGATCCGGAACAGCAGGGTGGAGAATGGAAAATTCATTTTAAAAATGGCCTACGCAACTTTGAGCAATATTTAGAGGAATCGGGCGATAAAGAAGAACGTAAGAACTTTCAACTAGTTAAACAGAAGGTAGAAAAGTTTGTAAAAGGAAACGAACAGGAATTTTTAAGAAGTGTTATCATTATAGCTACTGCTGACGAGGAAGTGTGGTTCGCCGACCGTGTGCAAATGCGGATGAAAACCGAGTTTTTCTGGCAGGAAACTCCTGAACTGACGCAGTTACGTGAATTGACAGAAACTTACCCTAAATCGGGTATCGTTCTTGTGCAGCAGGATGAAATTAAAGTTATTGAAGCTTATTTAAATGAAATTGAGGATACGGATTCCTATGAGCTTGATATAAATACAAATGATTGGCGAATTAAGAAAGGACCTAGACAAATACAAGGTGAAAATAATCAAAAAGATGACTTTAAAGCCCGATTCAACGCTAACAAGCAACGTTGGTACAAACAGATTGCACCTAAGCTTGATAAGCGTGCAAAAGACCATGGTTGGGAAAAAATATTCGTTGTCGGGGAGCCAGATCCTGCCAATGCACTAACAGAGCAATTAAATAAGCCTGTTGAAAAGGTAGTTCAAAAAAACATGCTTGATCACGAAGAATCTAAAGTATTAGAAGAAGTGTTTAGGTAAAAATCAATAAATTTTAATAGAAGATGAAAAATCATTTTATAAAAAAGCCAGGTGTTTTCTCGATGTTTCGTAGTGAACCGAGAAATTGCCTGGCTATTCTATTATGTAAAAATATGCTCTACTTCCATTTAATTAAGAAAATATAGAATGACAGCAGCTGAAGCTATAGAGACGAACAGGGAGCTTACTATATAAAATAAAGCCTTTTTATAGTGTTTCTCCATCATGAACTGTAACACGTCATTGCTAAAAGTAGAGAAAGTGGTAAATGCTCCACAAAACCCGATTCCTGCGAAAGACCATATCTGATCCGTAATGTTTCCTTGTTCATGCTCGTGAAATAAAAACGCAAGCAGCATCGAACCGAGGACGTTAACAATCCAGGTCCCAGCAAACCGTTTCGTTACATATTGTCCAATCGCATAGCGGAGAATACTTCCGAAGAAACCGCCAAAAGCAACTGCTACCATCATATAGTGGATCGCTCCAATCGATAGGCAAGTTTTACACCGAGGAAGCAGCAGGCTATGCCAGCGGTTATACTTATAAATACATAAACAGCTGCAAGAATTGGTAGATTACGCCATAAAGTAATGGTTTCTAACGCAAGCGTTGAAAAAGTAGTAAAAGCTCCAATCATTCCAACTGTAAATGCGTTGAGAATAATTGGAGTTACATGTCTTTTTATAAGCTTTGTATGCAATAGAAAACTAAGCAAGAAACACCCTATTAAATTGGCAATAAGAGTTGGATAAGGGAAAGTTGGCTCCGCAAGAAATGTAAGAGAAATTGCATATCGTCCAACTGCTCCCAGCATTCCGCCTATTCCAATACTCACCATCATTTTCAACTTCATTGCTTTCATACTACTTACAAGCAGGGCAAAGGCCATAGATTTCAAACTTGTGACCTTCAATTTCATAATTATTTAAAGCAGCGTGCACAGCATCCATAGGACATACGGAAATTTCTTTGGTTCTTCCACAATCCTTACAAATAAAATGATGGTGATGATGATCCGTACAATTGAATCTAAAATGCTTTTCTCCATTTAATTCCGTTGTTTCGAGGATCCCCACATCATTATATAGATGGAGATTCCGGTAAACCGTATCAAAACTAATCCCATTGTATCTTTCTTCTAAATGCTTAATAAGCTCTTTCGCTGTTCTGTAACCATCAGCTTTAGAGAAAAAGGCAAGAATATCTTTTCGTTTTCCAGTCGTTTTATAGCCCTGCTGTTTTAAAATCTGTATCGCTTCTTCTATACTCATTAGGCTTCACTCACTTTCTTAGGCTTCCATGTTATTCGTTTCCAAGCAATAGATAAGAGTAAAATAATAATGGCAACCATTACAATCGTTCCGCCAGGTGGAATATTTAAATAATAACCTGATATTAATCCTATGATAACAGCTATTTCGCCAAAAACAATAGATAAAAACATCATTTGCTTAAATCCTCTAGCTAATCGCATGCTTGCTGCGACAGGGAGAGTCATTAGTGCTGAAACGAGTAATACCCCTACGATACGGATAGAAGCAGCAATAACAAGGGCGGTAAGCACAATGAATAATAAGTGAATTCGTTTAGCATGGATGCCTGATATTTTTGCGTGCTCCTCATCGAATGATAGAGTCACTAATTCTTTATAGAAAAGGGTAATAATCAGCACTATAAAGATCGTAATACCTATGATCGATAAGAAATCCTGCCTGCTTACAGCTGATACAGAACCAAATAAATAACTAAATAGTTCCGTGTTAAAGCCATCAGCTAAAGAGATAAAAATAAGACTAAGTCCGACTCCCCCAGATAAAATAATAGGAATTGCCAGCTCTTGATAAGCATGATATACACCACGCAGCTTTTCGATAAAAATAGATCCGATAACGGAAAAACCCATCCCTCCATAGAGAGGTGTTATCCCGATAGCAAATTTTTTGTCGAGAAATAAACCGAACGCAATACCTGCTAATGTAACATGTGATAGGGCATCAGCAAGGAGTGAAAGTCGTCTAACCACAATGAAGGTGCCTAGCAATGGTGCGATGATGCCTATTAGAATACCAGTTAAAAAAGTGTTTCGTAAAAATTCATATTCAAAAAAATCAGCTAGCATTTTCTTTCCTCCATTAGCGATCGTGTGTTACAAGGTTCACGGGATGTCCGTAAAGCTTTGATAGATCTTTTTCTGATAGTGATTTATATTCCTCCGAATTTCCATGAAAATGAAGGGTTGTATTTAAACAAGCAATATCGGTTGCATGCTCGGTCATCGTTCCAGTGTCATGTGTTACAAGGAGTAAAGTAATGCCATACTTTGTATTTAATTCATGGAGAAGCTCATAAAACCGTTGCACGTTCTCATAATCCACTCCAACTGTCGGCTCATCAAGTATGAGTAGCTCAGGGTTATTTACAAGCGCTCTTGCAATAAATACACGTTGCTGCTGACCACCAGATAGGTTACCGATGTTTTCATGGGCATAATCAAGCATGCCTACCTGGTCAATGGTGGATAGGATCTTTTCCTTGTGTTTTTTATTAAAAAACTTCAAGTACCCAACCTTTGCAGTTAACCCCATTGAGACTACCTCAAATACGGTAGCGGGAAATCCTTTGTTAAAAGAATTTGCCTTTTGAGAAACAAAGCCAATCTTATTCCAGTCCTTAAATTTGTCTCTCGGTTGTTGCAATAAATCGATGGAGCCTTTATCAGGGTCAATGAGCCCAAGTAGTAGTTTTATCAGAGTTGTTTTACCACCACCGTTTGGTCCAATAAGCCCCATAAAGGCTCCTTTAGGAATGGAAAAATTTATATCTGTTAGTACATTCTTTTGCTCATAGGCATATGATATATTTTGCATTCGAACAACTAAATTGTTCATGCTATTCCTTCTTTCTTTTACTATTCAGGTTTGTACATTGCCTTGTCTCATAGTATTTCCCTTCTGAGCACGAGGCAACCTATACTATAACATAAAATGAAAATGGTGCTTCTTCAATAATTTCTCTTCTTATTTTATATGAAGTACTGCAAAATGTAAATAAGAATGATTACGTTTTGGGTTTTATTCCGCCTACCGCCAGTAATGTTCCAATTCGTTCAACTACTATTTGGTGGGGAGAGAGAGGGAACCTCCAAATGAAGTTTCACTTTATATGTTTTATAGAAAGAAAAATAGGTTACATCTAAAGTAAGGAATAAAGGAGGCACTCACATGCAAACAACACTTGAAGTACAAGGAATGACAGGCGAGAAATGTGAGGAAAAGGTAAAGCATGCCTTGGAATCACTAAATGGCGTAACTGGTGTAGAGGTTCATGTAAACACGGGAACGGTTGACGTCATTTATGACAATGTAGAAGTTACCATTGCAGATATGCGTCACGCAATTGAAGCAGAAGGCTATCGCGTGGTAGCTTAAACATAGAGATTTCTTCTATATGTATCTATTAAATATGCTATAGGGCTGATCCTCAATGGAGGCAGCCCTTTCTTCTTATGAAGCTAGCAAAGTTAAAAATAACAAACTATATACGAAATACGACAAAAGATGGTAAAATAGTCTTAATCTTAACAAGAGAAAAATATTTTTTATTTGGGGGTAATCAGCTTGGAACAGCTTATGCGAAACTTCTTTTTATTTTTATCAAAAAATAAAACGCTAACAAAATTAGCGAAGAAATACGGGCTACGCTTTGGTGCTGCTCGTTTTGTTGCAGGTAGAGACATTGATAGTGCAGCAAAGAAAATTAAAGAGATCAATCAAGACGGCTATGTTGTGACTGTCGACCATCTTGGGGAATTTGTCGATAATGAGCGAGAAGCTAGAGAATCAGCAGAGGAATGCATTCATGCTATTCACACTATCGCTAATCAAAAATTAGACTCCCAACTTTCTTTAAAACTTACTTCGATGGGATTGGATATCTCACATGAATTGGTGATGGAAAATATGCATCGGATTCTTGAGGCAGGGAAAGAACACAATGTTACGGTCACCATTGATATGGAAGATTATGAGCGCTATGAAAAAACGATTCGTATATTCAAAGAGTTAAAACAAAAATACGAGAATTTAGGTACGGTTCTTCAAGCATATCTTTACCGCGTGGAAGAGGATATTGAAGACTTAAACACGTATAACCCATACCTGCGTCTTGTAAAAGGCGCCTATAAAGAGTCACCTGAGGTCGCATATCCCAACAAAAAAGATGTTGACGAGACGTACAAAAAAATAATTAAGCAAAATATTCTTTTAGGAAACTATACAGCTGTAGCTACACATGATGAAGAAATTATAGCGTATGTAAAGGAACTTGAAAAAGAACATCAATTGTCGAGAGACCAGTTTGAATTTCAAATGCTTTACGGCATACGGCTTGATCTTCAAAAGAAATTATTAGAAGAAGGATATACCATGCGTGTGTATGTTCCTTATGGCAAAGATTGGTATGGATATAATATGCGTCGCCTAGCTGAACGCCCTGCTAATGTTATGTTTGTTTTAAAAGGAGTTTTTAAGAAATAAATCCATATAGCCCTGTGTTCTCTCACAAGGAGAACCAGGGAACCTAGAGAATCCGAGTAGGTGAAGGGTGTTTATGAAGGAATAAGAACGAATCAAGTGGATTCTTTTTTCTCTTGCGAATTATCAGAATATCCTATATAGTTGTATGTAGATGGATAGGTAGCTATCTTTATTTTTAGCCACAAAAATGAATGAGTGTTCATTCAAACCTGATGGGGGAGATATTATGAAACAATCTATCAAGCGAGCAGCTGTTTTAGGTTCAGGAGTAATGGGATCAGGAATTGCTGCCCACTTGGCAAATTGCGGTATCCACACAATGATGCTCGATATCGTGCCAAAGGAATTAACAAAAGAAGAAGAGGCGAAAGGGCTAACACTAGAAGATAAGACGGTGCGCAATAGGATAGCCTCACAAAGTAAAAAAGCGTTATTGAAGCAAAAACCTGCTCCACATACTACTAAAAAGAACTTGGAATTAATTGAAGTTGGTAACTTGGAAGATGATATGGAAAGATTGGCAGAAGTTGATTGGATTGTGGAAGTGGTGGTGGAAAACCTTGCAGTTAAGAAAAAGGTATTTTCCCAGATTGACAAGGTTCGCAAACAGAATAGTATAGTAAGTTCCAACACCTCGGGTATTTCTGTGGAAAGAATGGCGGAGGATTGCTCGGATAGCTTTAAACAGCATTTCCTAGGCACTCACTTTTTCAACCCGCCTCGATACTTAAAATTATTGGAGATTATTCCAACCAAGCATACAGACCCAGCCATCCTCACCTATATGAAAAAATTTAGTGAAGATGTGTTAGGAAAAGGTGTCGTTGAGGCCAAAGATACGCCAAATTTTATTGCAAATAGGATTGGAACCTATGGATTACTTATCACCGTACGAAAAATGCTGGAGGGCGACTATAGTATTGGGGAGGTCGATTCTGTTACAGGACCGATGATTGGTCGGCCAAAAAGCGCCACCTTCCGTACATTAGATGTCGTAGGACTGGATACATTTTTTCACGTTGCTAAAAATGTATATGATCAAGTAGAAGGTGAAGAACGTGAAGTATTCGACGTTCCTGACTTTATGAAAAAGATGTTAGATAAGGGGTGGCTTGGTGCCAAGTCTGGACAAGGATTTTTCCTCAAGAAAAAGGGGCAGGATGGCAGCGAAATTCTTGAATTAAATACAGAAACACTTGAGTATGAGGAACGCAGAAAGTTAAAGTCACCTGCTATGGAAATGGCTAAGCAGGAAAAAGGAACCCGCAGGAAATTGAAAGCGCTTGTAAACGCTGAGGGAGATAGAGCAGGCGATCTTGTTTGGTCTGTTATAAAACCAGTTCTCTTATACTCTGCTAAACTGTGCGGTGAGATAGCGGACGATGTGTTATCCATAGACCAGGCAATGAAATGGGGCTTTGGTTGGGAATTAGGACCATTTGAAACATGGGACGCAATCGGAGTAGAAGTTGCAGTAAACAGAATGAAGCAGGAAGGAGAAGACATTCCGGAATGGGTAGAGAACATGCTGGCTCAAGGTGTTTCATCCTTTTATAAGCAAGAGAATGGATCCTTCTATTTCTACTATCAAGGTGACTATAAACAGCAGGAGTTTAATAAAAAAGAAATTCATTTAAAGAGCTTGAAAGAGAAAAATGGTGTTATTAAAAAGAATACTGGTGCTAGTTTAATAGATTTAGGAGATGGAGTCGCAGGGCTAGAATTTCACTCGCAAGGTAATGCCATTGGTCTTGATATTATCCAGATGATGAACTTTGCGCTAGAAGAAACAGAAAGAAATTATGAAGGGCTTGTCATCGGTAACCAAGGAAAGAACTTCTGTGTTGGTGCTAATCTTGCAATGATGCTCATGGAAGCACAGGATGACAATTTTATGGAACTAGACATAGTGGTTAGGCAATTCCAAAGCATGGCCATGCGTATAAAGTATGCTTCCAAGCCAGTTGTTGCTGCACCATTTAATATGGTTCTTGGCGGTGGAGCAGAAGTATCTCTCCCGGCAGCCGCCATGCAAGCTTCACCCGAGACTTATATCGGACTAGTAGAATTTGGGGTTGGCCTTATTCCTGGTGGTGGTGGAACAAAAGAATTGTACTTGAAGCAATTACGTAATCTTCCACAAGGAGTTAAGTTTGATTTAACCAAGGTGGCAAACGATGTGTTTGAAAAAGTAGCGATGGCTACGGTATCCAAATCAGCTGCTGAAGCAAGAGAGAATGGGTTCCTAGACCGCAAGGACGCTATCAGTGCAAACGCTGATCATCTTTTACATGACGCGAAAGAAAAGGTTCTTGTGTTAGCACGTGCAGGCTATCAAGCTCCTCTACCTGAAAAAATACCAGTCGTTGGGGATGCGGGTTATGGTGCTATGCTTTTAGGTGCTCAGAACCTGCAAAGGAGTGGTTATGCTTCTAAACATGACCTGAAAATAGCCGAGAAACTAGCATATGTATTATCTGGCGGACGTATAAAAGAAGGAACATTAGTAGACGAACAAGCGATCCTTGACCTGGAAAGAGAGGCATTTCTCAGCTTGATTGGGGAGCCATTAACCCAACAAAGAATGCAACACATGTTAGTGAAAGGCAAGCCGTTACGCAATTAATGTAGAGGGGGAAACAGTGTGAAGGAAGCAGTTATTGTAGCAGGGGCTCGTACTCCTGTGGGAAAAGCACATAAAGGTTCTCTAGCTGAAAGTCGTCCAGACGACCTGGCAGCTTTAACAATCAGGGAGACGCTAAAACGAGCTGGTAATTATGATGGGCCAATAGACGATGTGATTATAGGTTGTGCGATGCCAGAAGCAGAACAAGGGATGAATATGGCTCGTAATATAGCAGGATTGGCAGGCCTTAAACATGATGTACCTGGTATTACGGTGAACAGGTATTGCTCATCGGGTCTTCAAAGTATTGCATATGCTGCTGAACGCATCATGCTTGGAGCAAGTGAGGCGATTATTGCTGGTGGGGCAGAATCAATGAGCCTTATACCAATGGGTGGTCATGTCATTAAACCGAATACAAAACTGGTCAAGGAAGCTCCGGGATACTATATGGGAATGGGCCATACGGCGGAGGAAGTAGCAAATCGGTTCCATATTTCCAGGGAAGAACAGGATGCTTTCGCTGTAAGAAGTCATGAGCGTGCAGCGAACGCCATTCAAAATGGAAAGTTTTTCGAAGAGATTGTACCCGTAGAAATAGCAAAAAGAGTCTTCAACAAACAAAATAAGGTTGAAGAAAGGAAGCATATTTTTGAAATGGATGAGGGTGTAAGACCAGGTACTACAACAGAAGTGCTTGCAAAACTGCGACCTGCCTTTCATGTAAAAGGATCTGTAACAGCAGGGAATTCATCGCAAATGAGTGATGGCGCCGCGTCTGTTCTTGTCATGGATAGGGAAAAGGCACAGGCAGAAGGTCTGTCACCACTTGTGAAATTTCGTTCGTTTGCAGTTGCCGGAGTTGAACCGGAAATTATGGGAGTAGGGCCGGTAGAAGCTATACCTAAAGCAGTAAAACAGGCAGGCTTAGAGCTTTCTGATATCGGATTATACGAACTAAATGAAGCTTTTGCGGCACAGGCTGTTAGAGTAATCCATGCGCTTGACCTTGATGTGAACAAGGTAAATGTAAATGGTGGTGCTATTGCGTTAGGTCATCCGCTTGGAATGACAGGGACGAAGCTAACCTTAAGTCTTATTCATGAAATGAAACGAGAAAACATCCAATTTGGTGTTGTTACCATGTGTATTGGTGGTGGCATGGGTGCAGCTGGTGTCTTTGAACTTATTTAGCTTTGGTTATGAAATAATATCATAATAAGGGGGAAATGGATGATGAGTGAAACAAAGGATAAATTGTTTAAAGGTGGAGCATTTTTAGTAGAGGATTTAACAGCAGATGATATCATCACACCAGAAGATTTCACAGATGAGCATAAGATGATTGCAAAAACGACGGAAGACTTTGTTGTAGGTGAAGTACTCCCAAAGGTGGAAAACCTTGAAAACCATGAATTTGAATATTCTGTGGAATTACTTAAGAAAGCGGGAGAACTGGGACTTTTAGGGGCAGATGTTCCAGAAGCATACGGCGGACTCGCGCTCGATAAAATTAGCTCATCGTTAATTACAGAGAGATTTTCCAGAGCAGGTGGTTTTTCTGTTACCCACGGGGCACATGTAGGCATTGGCTCATTACCAATCGTATTTTTCGGGAATGAAGAGCAGAAGGAAAAATATTTACCGAAGTTAGCTAGTGGTGAATTACTTGCTGCCTACGCTTTAACAGAGCCGAGCTCCGGTTCAGATGCTTTAGGCGCAAAGGCAACGGCAACCTTAAATGAAGCGGGTACTCATTACATTCTAAATGGGGAAAAACAATGGATTACCAACTCTGCATTTGCCGATGTATTTGTAGTGTATGCGAAAATAGATGGCGAGCATTTTAGTGCATTTATTGTGGAGAGAGAATTTCCAGGTGTGTCAACAGGTCCTGAGGAGAAGAAGATGGGAATTAAGAGCTCTTCCACTCGTACACTAGTGTTAGAGGACGCCGAAGTGCCTGTAGAGAATTTGCTTGGGGAGAAAGGCCGCGGCCATGTCATTGCCTTTAATATTCTCAATGTGGGGAGATATAAGTTGGCTATTGGCGGTGTTGGCAGCTCAAAACGTGCATTTGAACTTGCGGTAAAATACACAAATGATCGAAAACAATTCCAAACACCGATCTCTAGCTTCTCTCTAACAAAGGAAAAGCTTGGAACAATGGCTGCAGAAATCTATGCAAATGAAAGTGCAGTTTACCGTACAGTTGGGCTATTTGAGCAACGGATGGGTGCTTTAACGGAAGAGCAGCTAAATGACGGAAGAGAAGTAGCCAGAGCTATTGCGGAATACCAAATTGAATGCTCAATGAATAAATACATGTGTACCGAATTATTGGATTACACAGCGGACGAAGCAGTTCAGCTTCATGGTGGTTACGGCTTTATGCAGGAATATGAAGTAGAGCGCATTTACCGTGATTCCCGGATTAACCGAATTTTTGAGGGTACAAATGAAATTAACCGACTGCTTGTACCAGGAACATTGTTGAAAAAAGCGATGAAAGGTGAACTTCCTTTATTGCAAAAGGCTCAAACGCTTCAAGAGGAATTAATGATGATGACGCCGGAGGAAGTGGGAGATGAGCCACTTGCACAAGAAAAATATTTACTGCGTAATGCCAAGAAAATGGTTTTACTTGGTGCAGGATTAGCGGCACAGAAATATATGAAAAAGCTCGATAGAGAACAGGAAATCCTTGTAAACCTTGCTGATATGACAGCAGAGGTCTACAACATGGAAGCGGCCATCTTGCGTACGGAAAAAGCGATAAACAATTCCGGGTTGGAAAAAAGTAATCTTAAGTTGGCATATACGCAGGTTTATGTGCAGGAAGCATTTAACCGAATTGAAGCAGATGCAAAGGAAACGTTAATTGCAGTTGAAGAAGGGGATACTTTAAGAACGATGCTTTCTTCATTAAGAAAGTTAACGCGTCACACCCCGACAAACGTTGTTGCCAAGAAAAGAGAAATTGCTGATCAACTGATTGAGGAAGAGAAGTATATTGTTTAATCGGTTATGCTAGAAGATTTTATTCATCCCCTTAACTTGCACTAAGACCCATGTGATCAACTGCCAGTTAAGGTCTGATTCGTACAACTAACATTTGGTGGGGGAGGAAGGGAAACACCCAACGAATGAAGATTCACTTTATACAAAAATGCCTTCGTAACAGAGAGACTTCAAATTCTAGCTGAGGAATTTGAAGTCTTTTTTTTAGTTTTTTCATAACAAATCAGAAGTTTTTTTCTAAGTTGTCTGGCTCGTCATTTTTATTCTAAATTTGCTATAATCTAATCAAAAGTAGATTAAGGTGGTTAGGCCAATGGCTCTTACATTTTATTGGTACCCGAACTGTGGTACTTGCAAGAAAGCAAAAAAGTGGCTAGAAGATCATGAAGTTTCTTATAATGCTGTTCATATTGTAGAGAACACGCCTTCTAAAGAAACAATTCTTGAACTAATCGATAAAAGCGATTTGCCAGCGAGGAAATTCTTTAACACGAGTGGCAAAAAATATCGAGAAGAAAATATAAAAGAAAAAATAGCAAATGCTTCTGACGAGGAGATGGCAGCCATCTTAGCATCAGACGGGATGCTCATTAAGCGGCCGATTGCTACAGATGGCCAAAAGGTTACCGTTGGTTTTAAGGAAGAAGTTTATCAGGAGACATGGCAATCTTAATTAAAAATTTTGACTAGAAAAATACAGTCGAATTAGGTTATAGTTAAGATGGATTACATATTGGAGGGATCACAATGAGCACACCGAAGGATTTATTATATTCAAAAGAGCATGAGTGGGTAAAAAAGGAAGATGGCAAGCTGCGTATTGGTATCACAGATTTTGCACAAGATGAACTTGGTGATATTGTGTTTGTAGAACTTCCAGAGGTTGGCGATGATTTAGAATTAAACGAACCATTCGGCAGTGTAGAATCGGTTAAAACCGTATCTGAATTATATGCTCCAGTTAGTGGGAAAGTAGTGGAAGTAAACGAAGATTTAGAGGATAGCCCTGAGTTTGTAAATGAATCCCCGTATGAAAAAGCCTGGATGGTAGTTGTAGAGCCATCTGATGACACGCAATTGGATGAACTTCTTAATGCGGATGCCTATGAGGCTTTACTTAACGACGAAGAATAGTAACGAAAATGGGAGGCTGACGTGCATCTTTCGAAAAGTTGTATAGTTGGCCTTCTTTTGTTCATATACTCTAATTAGGAAAAGATATTTATAAAAAACATCTTGCTTGATTTTTGAGGAGAGCTATGTAACCATGTCACATGAAAATGAGAAAGTAATTATAGTAGAGGGTTTAACAGATAAACGACAAGTTAAGAAAGTGATTACAGACGAAGTAACAATTGTTTGTACAAATGGAACACTTGGAGTGGAACGTCTTGATGAATTACTTGAGACGTATGAGCTTGACTATAAGGATGTTTACATTTTAGTGGACGAAGACTATTCAGGGAATAAGTTGCGAAAGCAGTTGGCAAGGGAACTCCCACATGCTGAACATATTTATGTGAGCAGTGAATACAGGGAGGTTGCCACGACACCTGAACAAGCACTTGCTACAGCACTGTTAAGCAAGAGGATAGCGGTTAACCCTCTATTTTTATTATGAGGCAGATTGGTTAGGTGATTTTGTGCAAGAAATAACAACGGAAACACTACAGAATGGAAATTATTTGCTTTATATTTATACTCCTTTTTGTGGTACGTGTGCATTAGCGAGGACGATGTTGGAAAAAATCGAACAAGTTCATAAGGAAACTATTTTTTATGAAATGAACGCCTCGCTTCACCCTGATTTTATGAGACAACAGCAAATTGAGAGCGTCCCTTGTCTTTTCATAATGAAAGACCATGAGATAAAGGAAAAGGTTTATGCGTTCCAATCTATTCCTAATATATACAATTATTTAATGGAGTATAAACCAGAGCTTTTTGTTAAAAATTAATCCGTAAAAGTTTTGTTGACACAAGGAATATTGCATGATATTATCAATTCTATCGTTTTAAATTGAATATAATTATTGACTCTTATCTTGAGCGGTGGAGGGACTGGCCCTATGAACCCGCGGCAACCTTCAACTAACATTATCTAGTTGAAAGGTGCCAATTCCTGCAAAGTGTAAACTTTGACAGATGAGGGAACATGAAGACGACTTACTACGTCATTCTGTTCTTTCAGAATGGCGTTTTTTTAATTTTGTATGGAAGGATGCAGCTAGGTCCCATTCCATCTATCTTATAAGCTACCGTGGTGTTTAACTTTCTTATATGGGCATACTATTGGCAAGTTTTCTCTTGAATGAGTTAGTCTTCGTCCAAAGACCTATAAGGATGCAACATAAGAGAGGTAGGGGAATCTACGCATTTTCTAGATTGTGAAGGAGGAATAATGTGATATCGATTGAAGGTTTGAGTAAAATTTTTACTTCAAACAATAGCAAGACAACTGCGGTTGAAAACTTAGATCTTCGTATTGAAGAGGGCGACATCTTTGGTGTGATTGGCTATAGTGGAGCTGGTAAAAGTACTTTCGTCCGATTACTGAATAGGCTTGAAGAACCTAGTGGTGGTCGAATTACAATAAACAACGAGGACATTACAGCGATGACTACTAGCCAACTACGGATAGCTCGCCAGGATATCGGCATGATCTTTCAGCATTTTAACTTATTATGGTCACGAACAGTGGAGGACAATATTGCTTTTCCATTAGAAATAGCAGGGCTGTCCAAAGCCAAAAGACAACGTCGTGTTCAAGAGTTAATTGATCTTGTGGGATTATCAGGGAAAGAGAAAGCTTATCCTTCCCAGTTAAGCGGGGGACAAAAGCAGCGTGTCGGAATAGCCCGAGCACTTGCCAATAAACCAAAAGTTCTGCTTTGTGATGAAGCAACCTCTGCTTTAGACCCGGAAACCACAAATGCAATTTTGGACTTGCTTGTAGACATAAACAAGCAGCTTGGACTTACGATTATTTTAATCACCCATGAAATGCACGTAATTCGTAAAATATGTAAGCATGTTGCAGTGATGGAAAAAGGGAAGGTAGTCGAACAGGGAGAGGTCATGGATGTGTTTCTTCACCCTCGCCAAGACGTAACGAAAAAGTTCGTATCCCAAGTAATGGGCTCTGGTGAGGAAGACGAGGATATGGAGAGCATAACAGAAGCGTATACTGAAGGTAGTATTCTACGTCTCCATTTTATCGGGGAGACAACCAATCAATCGCTTATCAGCCAGCTTTCCAAGAACTATGATGTGGATATAAATATATTACAAGGTAAAATCACTCAAACCCAAGCAGGCGCGTATGGCAATCTCATCGTACAAGTTGCTGGGGCGGAACTGCAAGAAGTTCTTAAATTCATTGAAGAAAAAGCTTCTGTGGAGATGGAGGTGATCCAGCATGCTAAATGATTGGTTCCAGAATATAAAAGCAGAAGATCTGATAGAAGCAACGAATCAAACATTTTACATGACCATTATCTCGTTAGTAGGAACCTTTATCCTTGGAATATTGCTTGGATTGCTGCTTTATATGACATCCAAGGATGGGATTTGGAAAAATAAAGGGGTTCACTTCATTGTAGCAGTTGTAGTGAATGTATTCCGTGCCATTCCATTCATCATCTTAATATTCCTATTGTTCCCGTTCACTGACTTTCTGATTGGGACAATCCGTGGTCCTTCTGCCGCGTTGCCAGCATTAATCATTGGTTCCGCTCCTTTTTATGGGAGGCTAGTTGAAATTGGCCTTCGTGAAGTAGACAAAGGGGTAGTCGAGGCTGCAAAAGCTATGGGCGCAAAAACGAGAACGATCATATTCAAAGTGTTATTACCTGAATCAATGCCTGCTTTAATATCTGGGATTACCGTAACTGCGATTGCGCTTATTGGGTACACGGCTGTGGCTGGTGCCATTGGAGCGGGCGGATTAGGAAGCTATGCCTACTATTCTGGCTTCATGCGTCGCGATTTTGATATAGTTTTCCTTTGTACAGTACTCATTGTAATCATCGTATTTATTTTCCAATTTATTGGAGATTTTATTTCATCGAAACTAGATAAACGATAAAAAGAAAAAGGAGAAATAAACATGAAAAAATTATTAGCATTCGTATCATTATTAGCTATTTTGGCATTAGCTGCCTGTGGTGGAGGGGACGACTCTACATCCGAAAATGACAATACAATTAAAGTAGGTGCTTCAAGTGTCCCACATGCTGAAATTTTAGAGGAGGCAAAGCCACTACTTGAAGAAGAAGGTATTACTTTAGAAATAGAACAATACGAAGACTATGTGCTTCCAAATGACGATTTAGCAAGTGGTGAAATTGATGCGAACTATTTCCAACATATCCCTTACCTAGAGCAAACTATTGCGGATACTGGATATGAGTTAACCGAAATTGGCGGTATTCACATCGAACCGATTGGCGTATACTCGAAGGACTTTACAAGTATAGAGGAAGTACCAGAAGGAACAGAGGTAATTATGAGCAATTCTGTGCCAGACCATGGCCGGATTCTATCCTTGTTTGAAGCAGAAGGGTTAATAAAACTAGATGAGAATGTGAATAAAGATTCTGCAACAGTGGAGGATATTGTGGAGAATCCTAAAAACCTTAAATTCTCTCCGGATTCCAATCCAGAATTGCTTCCAAGCCTATATGAATCTGAAGAAAATGTGCTGGTAGTAATCAATACAAACTTCGCAATCCAAGCTGGATTAAACCCACAAGAAGATGCTCTTTTTGTAGAAGGTGACGATTCTCCTTATGTTAACGTCATTGCTGTAAAAGAAGAGGATAAGGATGATGAAGCATTAAATAAACTTGTAGATGTACTACACTCTGAAGAAATTCAAAACTTCATTAAGGAAGAATATAAGGGCGCTGTTGTCCCTGTTAATGGAAAAGAATAAATTTTCCCAAATATAAAGGAACCGTGTGTAATTAAGAGATATTAAGAAGAACTTTGGGGTAGATAATCGTGAGGCTTCATATAAGCCACTATATAAATTTTAAAACCATTAGAAGGGTTTATACCTGAATTGTTCAGGGTATCGTGTTGTGTTACATTAATTTATGTAAACAAAACGAAAGGATGGTTCACTATCAATAGTGGAATAAGCCTAAATTACACTCCAGAAATGGAGAAGGGCATGCAGCAAACGCACAAGGTGCCATATGCTGAGTATGAAAGAAAATTGGAAACACGTCTAAACGTGGAGAAAAACCGTCAAAAGGAATATGAAAAGAGCAAAGCGCTTCTTAACAATTTGAATAAAATGTAAGACATTTAGACCCTCACAATTTGAGGGTCTATTTTCTTGTGTCAAAAGCAAAATATATTTCATTTACCATGAATTACGCTGTTCTGAGCGAACTTGCAATCCTCCTTTTTAATGTATTAGAATTGGTGGTAAATGTAAGAGTCTCATTAACTTAAAAAAGTTGATAATAAATTTGAAATGCTTTAAGATTATAATGAGAATAAATTGAGAATGGATATTGAATCCGTTTGATAATAAGAAAAAATATTAGTAGTTGGAGGTATCATTATGGCTGGATCTACATTAGAAATTAAAAATCTTCATGTATCAATTGAAGACAAAGAGATATTAAAGGGTGTTAACCTTACGATAAAAGGTGGCGAGTTCCACGCAGTGATGGGACCGAACGGGACAGGTAAGTCGACCTTGGCATCCGCTGTTATGGGACATCCGAAGTATGAAGTAACAGAAGGAAGCATCTTGCTTGATGGGGAAGATGTTCTAGAAATGGAAGTAGACGAACGCGCACGTGCGGGCCTTTTCCTTGCGATGCAATATCCAAGTGAAATCAGCGGTGTAACAACTTCAGACTTCCTTCGCTCTTCTATGAACGCTCGACGTGAAGAAGGAGACGAAATTTCCTTAATGAAATTTATTAAAGAAATGGATAGCGTTCTTGACTATCTTGAGATTGATAAGAACATGGCACAACGTTATTTAAATGAAGGGTTCTCTGGTGGAGAGAAAAAACGTAATGAAATTCTTCAATTAATGCTAATGAAACCAGAAATTGCGATATTAGACGAAATTGACTCAGGCTTGGATATTGATGCACTTAAAATCGTATCGAAAGGAATTAACAAGCTTCGTGATGAGAACTTTGGATGCTTAATTATTACGCATTATCAACGTTTGTTGAACTACATTACACCTGACTATGTGCATGTTATGATGCAAGGTCGTGTTGTTAAATCCGGTGGACCAGAACTAGCACAACGCCTAGAAGCAGAAGGCTATGATTGGATTAAAGAAGAACTTGGCATTAAAGATGAAACAGTTGGTCAAAACGCGTAATAGTTAGGAGGGATACAATGTCTGTTGAAACAAAGCTGCCATACGATAAAGACTATATTAATCAGTTTTCTAAAGATAATAACGAACCGGAATGGATGACTTCATTGCGCCTACAAGCTTTGGAACAAGTAGAGGCACTTGAGCTACCAAAACCTGATAAAACAAAAATAGGTAAATGGAACTTCAGCCGGTTTAAACATTTAGCGGAAGGCGACAAAATTTCTTCCCTAAAGGAACTACCTGAAGCACTACAAGGCTTCCTTGATGAAGAGAATACTCCAGAAAACCTTTTGATACAGCGAAACCACTCTGTTGCCTATGCAACGCTTAGTGAAGAGCTTAAAGAGCAAGGGGTCATCTTTACTGACATCTTTACTGCGCTTAAAGAGCATGAAGATCTTGTAAAGAGATATTATATGAAAGATGCTGTTTCTGTTGATGAGCATCGTTTGACTGCATTACATGCTGCCCTAATGAACGGTGGAATTTTCGTTTACGTTCCAAAAAACGTAGAAGTAAGTGTACCACTCCAAGTTATTTTCTGGCAGGAAGATCCTGAAGCAGCATTGTTTAATCATGTGCTTGTAGTAGCAGAAGAAAACAGTTCTTTAACCTATGTAGAAAACTACATTTCTAATAATGAAACAGAAGAAACGTTAGCAAATGTTGTGACAGAAGTTATTGCACAAAACAATGCTAAGATTTCGTTCGGAGCTGTAGACAACTTTGCAGCAGGTACCACGGTCTATAACAACCGTCGCGGTGTAGCTTATCGTGATGCTAATATCGACTGGGCACTTGGCCAAATGAACGATGGAAATACAGTTTCGGAAAATATTACGCATCTAGTCGGAGATAATTCCCTATCAAATGCGAAGACAGTTACTGTTGGCCGTGGGAAGCAAACACAAAATTTCACAGCTAAAATCGTTCATTTCGGGAAAAACTCAGAAGGTTATATTCTGCAACATGGTGTTATGAAAGATAGTGCTTCTTCTATTTTTAACGGAATTGGAAAAATTGAACATGGTGCTTCTAAGTCAAATGCAGAGCAAGAATCTCGTGTCCTTATGCTAAGTGAAAAAGCACGTGGAGATGCGAATCCGATCTTGCTTATTGATGAAGATGACGTAACAGCTGGCCATGCCGCGTCTGTTGGTCGTGTGGACCCATTACAACTTTATTATTTGATGAGTCGAGGGATTACCCAAAATGAAGCAGAGCGTCTGATTATTCACGGTTTCCTTGCACCTGTTGTAAACCAACTTCCAATTGAAGCTGTTAAAAATCAGTTAACACAAGTTATTGAAAGGAAGGTATACTAATGGATGTAAATGCCATTAGGCAAGAGTTCCCGATTTTACATCAGGAAGTCAATGGTCACCCATTAGTTTATTTGGATTCGTCCGCAACCTCTCAAAAGCCAAGAAGTGTTATTGAAGCGGTGGATGCATATTACAGGAACGATAACTCAAACGTTCACCGGGGTGTTCATACCTTAGGCACACGTGCTACAGAGAACTATGAAGGCGCAAGGGAAAAAGTGCGTAACTTCATTAATGCAGAGAGTACAAAACAAGTAATCTTTACCCGTGGAACCACAACAGCAATAAATACTGTGGCCCATAGCTATGGGCGAGCGAACCTTTCAGAAGGTGACGAGATCGTTCTTACGCAAATGGAGCATCATAGTAACATTATTCCATGGCAGCAAGTAGCGAAGGCAACTGGCGCACAGTTGAAATATATCCCACTTCAGCCTGATGGTACCATCACATTGGAGGATGCCGCGGAAACAATCACGGCAAACACGAAGATTGTAGCAATTGGGCATGTTTCTAACGTATTGGGCACGGTAAATCCAATTAAAGAAATAGCAGATATTGCTCACAAGCACGATGCTATATTGGTAGTAGATGGCGCACAAGGCGCTCCACATATGAAAATCGATGTCCAAGCATTAAACTGTGATTTTTATGCTTTTTCTGGACATAAGATGTGTGCCCCAACTGGCATAGGCGTTTTATACGGAAGAAAAAGTCTACTAGAGAATATGGAACCATTTGAGTTTGGTGGAGAAATGATTGATTTCGTAAATCTTTATGACTCCACTTGGAAAGACCTTCCTTGGAAGTTTGAAGGAGGTACACCAATTATTGCTGGAGCAATAGGGCTTGGCGCAGCAATTGATTTTCTTAATGAAGTTGGGATGGACAACATTACCGAGCACGAACAAAAAGTTGTTAGCTATGCGATGGAAAATCTTCATACTATTGATGGAATTAAAATATTCGGACCTGAAAAGCGTGCAGGATTGATCACCTTTAATCTAGATGATGTTCATCCGCACGATACGGCGACAGTACTTGATGCTGAAGGAATCGCTGTAAGAGCCGGACATCACTGTGCACAGCCATTGATGAGATGGCTTGAAGTTTCAGCAACCGCCAGAGCCAGCTTTTATTTATACAACACAGAAGAGGATGTTGATCGTTTGGTCAATGGACTTTTAAAAACGAAGGAGTATTTTGGTGATGTCTTTTAATAACCTTGATACACTGTATAGACAGGTCATCATGGATCATTATAAAAATCCTCGTAACAAAGGAAATATTGAAGGCGACGTACTAACGGTGGATATGAATAACCCGACTTGTGGAGACCGTATCCAACTGCAAATGCTTGTTGAAGATGGCATTGTAAAAGATGCCAAATTTGATGGTGAGGGTTGTTCGATCAGTATGGCATCTGCCTCTATGATGACTCAGACCATTAAAGGAAAAGAAGTAACAGATGCCCTAAAGCTCTCCAAGCAATTTTCCAATATGATGCTTGGGGAAGAATTAGACACAGGTGATTTGGATTTTGGAGATATAGAAGCATTACAGGGAGTTGCGAAATTCCCTGCACGGATTAAGTGTGCAACATTACCGTGGAAAGCAATGGAAAAAGGTGTCCATGACGATAATGAATAGGAAAGACACTTATAGGAGGTTTTAAAATGGCTAAAGAAATGCCGGAAATCGAAGAGTATAAATATGGCTTTCATGATAAAGACGTTTCCGTTTTCCGTTCTGGTAAAGGACTAACTCGCGAAATTGTTGAAGAGATTTCCAAAATGAAAGAAGAGCCTCAGTGGATGCTAGACTACCGCTTAAAATCATTGGAACATTTTTATAACATGCCAATGCCGCAATGGGGTGGAGACTTATCGGAGCTTAACTTCGACGAAATCGTCTACTATGTAAAGCCTTCTGAAAGACAAGGTAGGACATGGGACGAGGTACCAGATGAAATCAAACAAACTTTTGATAAATTAGGTATTCCAGAGGCGGAACAGAAGTATCTTGCAGGAGTATCTGCACAGTATGAATCAGAGGTTGTTTACCACAGTCTTAAAGAAGACTTGGAAGAAATGGGAATTGTCTTCAAAGACACGGATACAGCTCTTAAAGAAAATGAAGATCTTTTTAAAGAGTATTTCGGAAAAGTTATTCCAGCAACGGATAACAAATTCGCTGCATTGAACTCGGCTGTTTGGTCTGGTGGATCATTCATTTACGTACCAAAAGGTGTCCAAACTAGTACGCCACTACAAGCATACTTCCGAATTAACTCCGAAAACATGGGGCAATTCGAGCGTACGCTAATCATCGTGGATGAGGGAGCTTCTGTGCATTATGTAGAAGGTTGTACAGCACCAGTTTATACAACAAATTCCTTGCACAGTGCGGTTGTTGAAATCTTTGTTAAGAAGGATGCATACTGTCGTTACACAACCATTCAAAATTGGGCAAACAATGTTTATAACCTTGTGACCAAACGTGCTAACTGTGGTGCGAATGCAACAATGGAATGGATTGATGGTAACATTGGTTCCAAGCTAACAATGAAATACCCAGCTGTTCTATTAACAGGCGAAGGAGCAAGAGGTATGACATTGTCTATCGCCCTTGCTGGTAAAGGACAGCACCAGGATGCTGGAGCTAAAATGCACCACTTAGCACCAAACACATCCTCTTCCATTGTTTCGAAATCAATTTCGAAGCATGGTGGGAAAGTATCCTATCGTGGAATCGTGCATTTTGGACGTAAAGCAACAGGAGCACGTTCTAACATTGAGTGTGACACGTTGATTATGGATAATGAATCTACTTCAGACACAATTCCATACAATGAAATTTACAATGATAATATTTCCCTTGAACACGAAGCAAAAGTTTCTAAAGTTTCTGAGGAGCAGCTTTTCTATTTAATGAGCAGAGGCCTATCGGAAGAAGAAGCGACAGAAATGATTGTAATGGGCTTCATCGAGCCATTCACAAAAGAGCTTCCAATGGAATATGCCGTTGAAATGAACCGCCTAATTAAATTTGAAATGGAAGGTTCAATCGGTTAATAGAAAACCCCTTGTGACATTAAATTTTATGCACAAGGGGTTTTTTTTTATATTTTAAAAATATTACCCCGTAATAATCTCCTCACCAGGATATTTGACCTTTGTTCTAGCTGGCTTCGCAATAGAAAATGCCAGGGTTAACGGGCCTAATTTACCAAGAATCATAATAAAGATAATAACGATTTTTCCAGCCACCGTTAAGGTGCCTGTTATTCCCATAGACAATCCAACTGTGCCAAAAGCAGAAGTCACCTCAAACAAGATACTTAACAAAGGGCTTTTCTCCGTAATAGATAATATAAAAACACCTGCCACTAAAAAAAGCATGCCTAAAAAAGTAATAGCAAGGGCACGTAGTATAATGGATTGTTTAATGGCTCTTTTGCTAATTACCAATTCTTCTTTCCCTCTTAAAAAAGAAACAACGGCAAATAGAATAACAATAAACGATGTTAGCTTAATTCCCCCGGCAGTGGATGCACTCCCTCCCCCAATAAACATTAACAGGATCATAAAGAAGAGAGTTGGTTCTCGAAAACTAGCAATATCTAAGGAATTAAATCCTGCAGTTCTTGGGGTGACTCCTTGAAAGTAAGAAGCCCACAATTTGTCTTGTAAAGTAGCAAGACTCCCTAGAGTATCGGGATTAGTATACTCTAATAAAAATACCACAAGCATTGCAGCTAGGTTTATGGTGAAGGTACCAACCAGCATTAATTTTGTATGTAAAGCTAGTTTCTTAAAGCGCCTAGTTTTCCAGATATCCACTAAAACAGTAAAACCTATACCACCTAAAATAAATAAAGAAGTAATACCAATATTCACAATGGGGTTTGCAACATACCCGGTCAAGCTATCTTGCCAAAGTGCAAATCCAGCGTTGTTAAACGCCGAAACAGCATGAAAAAAGCTGTAATAAATACCTTTTATCCATCCCATTTCAGGAATCCAAACGAGCGACAATAGAATAGTGCCGACTAATTCTATCGTAAGAGAAAAGATGAATAAATACTTTATTAGTGTAAGGATGCCTCCAAACGAATTCTGATTAAGGGATTGTTGCACTAATAGCCTTCGTTTTATGCCAATTCTCTTACCTAAGATTTTTGCAATTAACACAGCAAATGACATGATTCCAAGTCCACCAAGTTGTATGAGAACTAAAATAATTATTTCACCAAATAAGGTGAAGGAGGATGCTGTATCTACAACTGCTAAGCCAGTAACTGTCATAGCTGAAGTAGACGTGAATAAAGCATTGATCCAACTAATCGATTCTGTTGTTGCAAATGGTAGCTTAAGCAGAATAGTACCTATCATAATCGAGATAGCAAATATGATGATCAATAGCTGTGGTGGCGTAGATTTAGAAAGCAACTTCATGCTTAATACCTTCTTTCTTTAATCGATCCATTACATTTAACAATTTATCCCGCCTTAACTGTCAGCAAAGGTCCGATTCGTTCGTCTAACATTTGGCTGGAAAAAGAGGGAGACCCCAGTAAATGAAGATTCCCTTTATAACATGGAGATAACTAGGTTTATAGATAACGATTAAATGACGGTCCATTAAGGATAAAGAATACTGGTGAACATTAAATTAAGATAAAGTTACTCCTATTTTAGATTTTAGTCAACAACATTTTTGTTAACTATTATGTAGACAATTTTATCCTTATAAAAGGGAAGTCATCCTTCATTTACTAGGGTTCCTGATTGGGAAAACATCAATATTCGTGCTAGTATTAATAGATAATAAAAGAGATAGAAGGTATTCGGATATGGTTTTTTTAATTTGTATTATAATTGGGGTGCTTACAGCTTTTGTCGGTGCGTTAATGGGATTAGGGGGAGGCATTGTTTTAATTCCAAGTCTTCTGTTTCTAGCCCAAATTTCTGACGCTTTCACATGGGTTACGCCACAAACGGTTGTTGGTATTTCGTTAATTGCCATGGTTTTTACAGGGCTTTCTTCGACAATCGCTTATTTGAAAAGTGGTAGGGTAGATTATCGAACAGGCCTTTGGTTCGTATTGGGGAGTGTCCCCGGAGGCATGATTGGGTCATGGTTAAATCAGTTCGTGGAAATAGAGAGCTTTCAACTCTACTTTGGGTTGCTTATAATTATCGTTTCCCTGCTGTTTTTCTTAAAACGGAATACAGCTAAATCAAATTTAACTCCCAAAAAACGAAGTAGGCGTTTTGAACTGGAAGGAGAGGTATATACCTATTACGTTCCTTTAGGAGTGGCCTTTTTTCTATCCTTGGCTGTTGGTACATTATCCGGTTTATTTGGCATTGGTGGAGGTTCAATTATGGTCCCGGCAATGATTTTACTTTTTGGCATGCCAGCACATGTTGCTACCGCGACCTCCATGTTCATGATTTTCTTTGTAAGTATTTTCGGAGCAGTGTCGCATATTTCATTAGGACACATTGTTTGGGAATATGCTCTTTTCTTTATACCAGGAGCTTGGATTGGTGGAAAACTTGGGGCCAAAGTAAATCAACGTCTAACAGGAAAGACATTGGAATGGATTTTACGTATTGTGCTCGTTTTAATTGGTATTCGAATGATTTATCAAGGGTTAATGTGAGGTGAATAAGAAATGCAGGAACGAATTCATTTATTTTATACAAATGATTTACATAGTAATTTTACACAATGGCCTCGGGTTGTTTCCTTTTTAAAGGATGCGAAATCTAGCAGAATGGCAGAAGGGAATACTTCTTGGGTAGTGGATATTGGTGACCATATGGACCGGGTCCATCCAATTTCTGAAGGATTTATGGGGAAAGCAAATGTTGAACTTTTAAATAAAGCTGAATATGACGTCGTAACAATGGGAAATAACGAAGGGATCACGCTTTCTCATGATGACCTTTTTAACCTTTATAATGACGCAGCATTTCAGGTTGTTTGTGCTAATTTACACAGCCTTGATGGAGATGAGCCAGCTTGGTTGAAGCCTTTTTGTACGATGTCGTCCATAAAAGGGGTTAAAGTGGGATTCATAGGGCTTACTGCGCCTTTTAATGATTTCTATGAATTACTAGGATGGCATGTATCTCCACAATTTGACATGCTTGCAACCTGTGTGGAAGAGTTAAAAGCTTCCACAGATATTATCGTTTTATTGTCCCATTTAGGGTTAAGTGAAGATCAGGAAATAGCACGGAGGTTTAAAGACATTGATGTAATTATCGGTGGGCATACCCATCACTTACTAAGAACCGGTGAAAATATTAACGAGACAATAATTACAGCTGCTGGGAAGCATTGCAGCTTTATTGGAGAAGTTATTTTAACCTGGGATCATGATGAAGGCAAGTTAGTCTCTAAAGAAGCTTATGCTACAGATATTACGAACCATGCTAAAGACTTACAGACAGAACAGACACTACATTCCCTTGGAGAAGAAGCTGCTTCTATCCTAGGAGAAACAGTCGTCCATCTAAAAAAGCCTATTGTGGTACAGTGGTTTAAACATACGGAAATTATGCAAGAACTTACCGACACAATAAAAATGTGGACGAATGCAGATATTGCAATGTTAAATTCCGGTGTTCTTCTGGATCAGTTGCCAACAGGTGACGTGAGTTATGGTGATATTCATCGGGTCTGTCCACATCCTATTAATGCTTGTGTCGTTGAGGTAACGGGAAATGAATTGCTTGAGGTTGTTAGAGCTACTCTTAAAAAGGATTTTACAGAACTAAAGCTGAAGGGATTTGGCTTTAGAGGAGAGGTCCTTGGCAGGATGGTGTTTGCTGGTTTACATGTGTACACTTCGTTTCATGATAATGGCGAGGAGTTTGTGAAAGAAGTGAGCTTACCTGGTGGCGAGTCATTAGACCCTCACAGAACGTATAGATTGGCTACGGCAGATACCTTTACGTTTGGACGTTTGTTACCGGAAATAGCCAAATCAACCGTGAAGGATTATTTTCTTCCTGAATTTCTAAGAGATCACCTTGCAACCACATTAAAAAGAAGGTTTGCCAAAAACTAAGGCTGTGGATTGTGTCAAAGCCCCTTCCAGTTGCATAAGTATGTAGGGACCAGATGAAGGAGGCTTTGTAGACATGATCACCATTAATCCTCTTGAAGTAGAAGGTATGCATTTTACCGCCATTCGTGTGGAACTTCCTAAAACCAACTTGCTGATGATTTCCAATGAGATAGGCTATATTATGTGCGCTGCATTAGATGTAGATGTATTAAATGAAAAGCTTAAAGACCGTAATGTTATTGCTGGGAGAGCTGTCGGTGTGCGTACAATCGATGATTTATTAAATGCCCCTCTGGAAAAAATCACGGATGCCTCAAAAGCCTATGGCTGGGAAGAAGGCATGATAGGTAAAGATGCCTTGTTAAAAATATCCTAATGCAATGTCTTCCATTTTAGGAAGGCATTTTTAATAAATGATAGCATTTTCAGCTTATATTTGGTACTATTTTCATAGAGTTTATGTCGAATAAAAACGAATTTTGTTAGCACCTTCATAAACGTCATTTCATTTGTAGACAGGGGTTAGGAGAATACGATGAGAATAGCCAGCACAAAGAAAGTGGTTGCAGGGACGATACTTGCCCAAACCATTTACAATGAAAATGGCATTATATTGATTAAAGAAGGAAAGCGATTAACGGAAAAATTATTACAACGACTTCTTAATAATGGCATTACATACATATACATTGAAGATGGGAAAACAGATGATATAAATCTTGACCAAGTAATCCCTGATAAATTACGGATTGAGGCAACTAACACGATTAAAGAAACATTTCTTGAATTAAAAGAATTAGGATTAGGACAGCGTTCTTATGTTTTAGAAAAAAGATCAGAAGAACTTAGCAATGTGGTAGAGCAGATTTTAAGTGAAATTCAACTAAGTGAAAATGCCTTATCCTTATTAGCAGATATTTTTGTCTCGGATAACTACGTTTTTCAGCATTCGTTAAATGTGACCATTTACTCCCTGACTATCGGAGTGGAAATGAAATTCACGAAAAAACAGCTGACTGAGATAGGTGTTGGAGCACTTCTTCATGATATTGGAAAAATGTTTATTGAACCTGACATTTTACAAAAGCCCGCAAAGCTATCGGATGAGGAATTTGAAATAATCAAAGGTCATACTCAGATTGGCTATGATTATCTACGCAAACATCATTACATACCTGCGGTGGTTTCTCACTGTGCATATCAGCATCACGAGAGGCTTGATGGTTCTGGTTACCCACGGGGAATTCAAGGAGAAGATATTCACCCTTATGCAAAAGTCATAGGAATTGCAGATGTGTTTGATGCCGTAACAAGCTCGCGTGTTTATCGTGAAGCGATGCTTCCACACGAGGGATTGGAAATCCTTTATGCAGGTGCGGTAGACCTATTTGATAAAGAAATGATAGAAGCCTTTAAGCGAAGCGTTGTGGCTTATCCAAACGGATTAACGCTTAAATTAAGTGATGGACGAGTTGGAGTTGTGCTAAGACAAAACTCCAACTCCTGTGATCGTCCAGTCATCCGCATTTTGGAAGAGAACGAGGAGAAGATAACCGAGCCTTATGAAGTTGATCTTGAACAAACGGTAAATGTAACGGTTAAACAAGTAATGGTAGATTAAATTTACGATTCTAGCCCTCTTGATACAAGCATATGTTTTGTATCAAGGGGGTTTTATCCACATGAGATTCAGAAAACGCTTTGGTAAAAGTAGAGCAGCACCTCCAGCGAAAAATATTTTTCTTTTTACAACAGTATTGTTTGCTGTGATGGTAATAGCAAGCATCATTATTGTTGATAGAGGAATAACGCCAGTGTTAGTTGATATTGCAAAGCCAAAAACAGAGGAATTTGCGACTAGGACGATTAACGCAGCTGTTAAATCAACAGAAAATATTAGCTTCGACGATTTAATGGATGTGCGTATGGATGAAAACGGTAATGTAGCTATTTTAGGATGGAATTCTGCTGCTGTAAATAGAGCACTTCGTATTGCTACAAATCGGGCCGAATACTTTTTATATGGGATGAATAAAGGAGAAACACTTGATATAGATGACCCAGAATTGGATCCTATTGAGTATGGTGATACTCCGGACGAACTAGCTGATCAAGATCCAACTGTCGTGGAAGTTCCAATTGGTCAGGCAACTGGTATTACCATTCTTTCTAACTTGGGACCTAAAATTCCGGTGCATTTTGAAATTGTCGGCAGTATTCAGTCTGATGTGATGTATGAAACGAAAGAGATTGGCTTAAATGGTGCGTTAATTGAAATTTTTATTCCTGTCACAGTCAATGTACAGATCGTAGTACCCTTTACTACAGAAACTACACAATTAAGCACGAAGGTTTATATAGATTCTCGCGTCATTATGGGAGATGTACCTGAGTTTTATAACCGAGGTGGTGGAGAGAGTAGTGGCGAAGGTCCAAATATATCCATCCCAAGAAATGACTTGAATAACGACTAAGACACTGGTAGAATTATAAAAGGAAAATTCAATAAGTAAATCTTATCAGATCGGTGAGGTAGAGGAGCAGGCAATATAAGTAATCAGCTGGAGAATGACAACGATGAAAGCTGGTGAAAGGATTGTTTGCCGAAGCATAATAAGGGTCAAACTTATTTATAGCTGGTATATCTTTGAAGAGGAGATGTACTGTCATGCATAGGTGTGCATGGAGCACTATTGATCGAAATGGAGGATAACGTATGTTGTAAAACAATGATAGGTTATTTTCTATCATTGTTTTTTTGTGCTTTTTTATGAATGACGTTGTTATGTTTTATTAGCATGGACAGCATACCTATGTTCTTACATTTCCCTTTACTACCAACCAATAAAATTACGGAGGTAACAGAATGGAAGGGACTATATTTTCACTTATACCGGCAGTACTTATGCTGCTGCTTGTATTGTTAACACGCAATATTTACATTTCACTTGGTGCTGGAATCATAATTGGAGCTTTGTTTATTCATCAATTTGCAATTCTTGACTCCCTTAAAGAAATTGTAACAAGCTTCAGCAATATATTTGTTTCAGAAGGTGCCCCGAATATTGGCAATTTGTTATTATTAGGTTTTCTATTACTTTTAGGAATCATGACGGCCTTTCTTCAAGCCTCTGGTGGCAGTCGGGCATTTGGTCAATGGATGATTCACAGAGTTAAAACAAGAACTGGCTCGCAGGCTATGACAGGTGTTCTCGGATTAATTATTTTCATCGATGATTATTTTAATAGTCTTGCAGTTGGACAGATTGCACGTCCGCTTACAGATCGCCATCGTGTTTCCAGAGCAAAACTCGCCTATCTAATTGATTCTACATCCGCTCCTGTAACTGTAATTTCACCCATATCAAGCTGGGGAGCGTATATTATAGGGATACTTGGAGGCCTCTTAGCGACTAATGGCATTACAGATATTCAACCTCTAGAGGCGTTTGTTCAGATGATTCCCCTTAATTTTTATGCATTAGGTGCTGTATTGCTTGTCTTTATTGTTGCTTATTTTAAACTTGATATCGGCCCAATGCGAAAGCATGAGAAACGTGCCATGGAAACAGGAGAGTTAGTAGATCCTGAACAAAAGAATATTCCTGGTGATCTCGGGAATAAAATTACGCCTCATGAAAAAGGGAAAATTTATCATTTGCTCGTACCGATAATTGTGTTAATTGCAGGTACAGTGGCTGCTATGGTTTATACTGGAATAAAAGAGTCTGGTGAAAACGTAACAATCTTAACAATTTTCTCCAATACGAACGTAAACTTATCTCTATTTATTGGGGGAGTAACTGCAGTACTTACTGCGCTCTTGTTCCATGTGTCACAAACGAAACCGAAAGCAAGCACCATGAAGGTGTTTATTGAAGGAATAAAAACAATGCTGCCGGCTATTTACATTCTCGTGTTAGCATGGATGATTGGTTCCATCATTAGTACGCTTGAAACAGGACAATACTTGGCAGAGCTTGTTAGCAATGCTTCGATTAGTGCATCGATGTTGCCATTACTGTTCTTCCTGATCTCAGGATTTATGGCCTTGGCAACGGGGACTTCATGGGGGACCTTTGGCATTATGCTACCGATTGCTGCGGAAGTTGCTGCAGTCACAGATGCTACTGTCCTATTACCATCGTTAGCAGCAGTACTTGCAGGTTCTGTTTTTGGAGATCACTGTACACCGATTTCCGATACAACGATTCTTTCCTCGACAGGTGCTGGAAGTAACCATATTGACCATGTGCTAACACAGTTGCCGTACGCTGTATTGGCGGCCATTGCTGCAAGCATCGGGTATTTGCTCGTTGGATTAACAAATCAGGTTTGGCTACCATTAATAATCACACTTATTATTATTATCGTCGTTAGTATCTTTTTAAATTTTATAACAAAGACGTCTACTAGCAAAGATAGAAGCTAGAAATATTTATATAAGCTGGATAATTATTCGAGGCATCACGCACAGTGAACTTGGATAATTGTCTGGCTTTTTTATTTGGGAATAAAGACACAAATCACATAATAGGTGAAATTTCCTTTGACATAGGTAGTTTGTACCTTTATAATACAACCATAAATATCTGAAAAAAACAAAGATTTTAAACATTCCTTTCCTCACTCGTACATAAACTGACTGTGACGAAAGGAACAAAAAAGGGGAGGTCTTATTATGGAATCACGTTCTAATTGGGGGACGCGGGCTGGTTTTATTTTGGCAGCTGTCGGATCAGCTATCGGTCTAGGGAATATTTGGCGTTTTCCAGCTGTTGCCTACGAAAATGGAGGCGGCGCATTTTTTATTCCTTACTTATTTGCACTACTTACAGCAGGAATTCCGATCTTAATTATGGAATTTTCAATGGGACACAAGCATCGGGGCTCAGCACCACTAACATTTAAGCGGATGAATAAAAAATCTGAATTTGTTGGCTGGTGGGCGGTACTTGTAGCGTTCGTCATTTCCACTTATTATTCTGTTATCGTTGCATGGGCTATGTCGTATTCGGTATTCTCTTTTAATCAAAATTGGGGATCAGATACAGAAAGCTTTTTATTCAATGATTACTTGCAAATGGTGGATCCTGGTCAAGTTGGTGGCATTGTACCTGGTGTACTTATTCCACTAATCATTGTATGGGTTTTGGTACTAGGTATTTTATTTAAAGGTGTTAAGAAGGGGATCGAAATTGCAAACAGGATCTTTATTCCTGCATTGGTCATTATTTTCCTTATTATTGTTATTCGTGCAATTACCCTTCCGGGAGCACTGGACGGATTACAGGCATTCTTCGCACCAGATTTTAGTAAAATTCTTGACGCGGATGTTTGGGTTGCAGCATACGGACAAATATTCTTTAGTCTTTCTATCGCCTTTGCGATTATGATTACGTACTCAAGCTACTTACCAAAGAAATCGGATCTAACAAATAATGCTTTTATTGTTGGATTTGGTAACTCAAGCTTTGAGCTACTTGCAGGTATTGGTGTATTCTCTGTCTTAGGATTCATGGCTGCTCAATCTGGTGTTGGAGTAAATGAAGTTGTATCAGACGGAGTAGGTTTGGCGTTTGTTGTCTTCCCAGCCATTATTAACGAATTTCCAGGGTTGAACGGCTTGTTTGGCTTCTTATTCTTCGCTTCATTAGTACTTGCAGGTCTTACATCTTTAATGTCCATTACGGAAACCTATGTTGCAGGACTTGTTGACAAATTCAACATTTCCAGAACAAAAGCGGTATTGTTCGGTGGCGGATTAGCTGCAATTATTTCGCTTATTTTCTCTACTCAAGGTGGATTAAATTTTCTTGATGCAGCAGACTATTTCATTAACCAATTTGGAGTTGCACTATTAGGACTAGTCGAAGTAGTTTTGGTGGCATGGATCCTAAGGCAAGTAAAAGACCTAAAGGACCATGCAAACGAGATTTCCGATATTCGACTTGGCTCTTGGTGGGCAATTTGCCTAACCGTTATTACACCAATTGTGCTTGGTTTTCAAATGTATCAGCTTCTTGCTCAAAATTTACTTAGACAGTTTGATACAGACACAGGTAACTATGGTAACTATTCTGACGCCTTTATCATATATGGAGGCTGGTCAGTAGCGGCTGGTGCCTTAATAATAGGAATCATTCTTTCCCTTACAAAGTGGAAAGGCAATACCCGTGTAGAATCAGAAGAAAACACGAGGGAGGCAAAATAATATGAGCGGAAGTGCTATCTTTGTTATGATCCTTGGTATGATTGTCATCTGGGGTGGATTAGCAGCAAGTATTACCTATGCGGTAAAAAAATCAAAATAAAAAGGAGGAGAGCCGTTGTTTAGGATGGCTCTCCTTTTCTTTATTACTTCGCCATTCTCTCCCATTTTTTCAAAAAAGGATATGGATCAAATGACCATTCACTATAGCCGTTATCCTTGTACATACCATAATGTAAGTGTGGTGGAAACTTACCAGAAGTTCCTGGAGGACCATAACCTGTGGAGCCTACACTACCAAGAACATCGCCTGGCTTAACTACTTGTCCTACTTGGATATCATCTTCATACCCACTCATATGACCATAGTAATGGTAAATATTGTAGATGTCTCGTATGCCAATACGCCAGCCACCATACAAATTCCAACCCATCATTTCAATTACTCCATAGGTTGTTGATTTTACAGGTGTGCCATAACCTGCAAAGATATCTGTTCCTTCATGAATACGTAATCCACCAAATCCACGCCGGTCTCCCCATGTGCTGCGGTAACTGTAGTTATAATTCGTAGCAACAGGAAAATCACGATCGGTTAAATTAATCTTCTTAAAAGTTTTAAAGACCTTAGCTGTATTCATGATAGTTTGTACGGACAAATCACGTTTATAATAATGCCACAATGCAATTTTGATGTCTTCCTCTGTTTGGCCATATTCTAATAAATAACTTCCGATGGTAAACAGGATATCGTCGCCATTCTTCGGGTCTGCAAGATTGTCACCATCTCCGTCTTTTCCCTTTCCATTAAAAAAGGTCACAAGACTTTCGTTTTTAATCAGAGAGCTATTTCCTAATCCGTACCATAATTCTTCAGGTACTTCGATGGAGATTACTTTTCCTTCATCTTCCTTTTGTATATTTCGCTCGTAATTATCCATTGCTGCAAAATAATACCATGGGATTTGTGTAAGTGCTTCGGTTTTTTTAAATAAGGCCATTCGCTCTTTGTATAGATCTTCTTTTGCCTCTGCATAAACAGCGGAATCTGTAAGCAATACAATAAAAAAGAGAAGGAGACCTATATAAGCATATCGATAGTGCAATGTTGTTCACCCTTTTAGTTAGTTATCCGCATTTACAAGCTCACCTTATAATCCTCAAAAACAAGTTGGTTGTAGCGGTAATCACAAAATGTTTGGCGGAGAGAATAGTTAAAGTTTCACTTTATTTTTCGTTAGGTTGTTCGATTCTATACATAAAAAAGAAGGATCCTCTTATGTTGGAGAAGATCCTTATATCGTATAACCTATTCGTTATTATTCATGTCCTTCAAATTATCTCCCTTGCCTTGTGGAGATTTTTTCATTTCAGTTATAATTTGATCAACGGTATTCTCATACCCTTTATCTGTTGTGCGCGAATTATGCAAACTTTGGATATCTTGGATCAAGCTATCATTATCTGAGACATATATTTCGTAATAGCGAGGGATCACGGATTCTGCTGTTTTTCTAGCGATGTTGGCAGCTTCCTTCTCATCTACACCTTCAGATTTTTCATAAGCAATGAGGACTTCTTCATCTGTAACGAGTGTGGCAACCTGTTCTAGCCCTTCACCAGTTAAGGCAAGTCGGCTAATTGTGTTGGCTACCTGTGTACGATCAATGGATGCTTCTTGATCTCCTTGCTCATTGTTTTCTACTTGGTCTTTCGTATAGTGAACATAGCCAAGTCTGTCATTCATTGCTTCGTCTTCTGCTGACTGTTGCTCCACGGAGGGATCAAGCTCATTTACAATATCATCCCGTTCATCCATTGCATTTTCATTGTTTGCACAAGCGGTAAGGGTAAATAAAGTGATTGCGCCTACTGCAAAATGTTTTATTTTCATGTGATTGCTCCTTTTCAGTTTTGTTTCTTTTCTAGTTTGTAATTCTGACGGAAAATCATGCATGAAAAAATATCTTTTACTTGGCAAGTAGAGGCAGGAAGCACTTTATAGAAAGTTTCACTTTAAGGTCGAATATGATAAAATGAGAGCAACATGTGGGGGGAAAGCGATGATTGAACTAAATGGCAAACAGTATGAGTTGATTGAAAATGTCAAAGACGGCTTCAATGAAAAAGTCTTAAATGAACGGCATTCGGACATCCTTTCGAAATACGACTATATTGTTGGTGACTGGGGTTATGACCAATTACGATTAAAAGGGTTTTACAGTGACCAAAATCATAAAGCAGCTCAAGACGCCAAAATTAGTGCGCTTGACGATTATTTATATGAGTATTGTAATTTCGGCTGTGCTTATTTTGTACTTCAGAAGATAAAAAGCGCGAAAGTAAAGAAAACAGTCGAGAGTTAACGAAACATAGCAAATATAAAAGCTGTACAGATGGATAATAAAGAAGAAAAGGAGTGGCCTCTAGGCTACTCCTTTTCTTCTTTATCAGTTGGGTGGGAAGCTGGTGCCTGTTTACGTGGCATATCTCAATCATGCCAATTACTGGTGTTCGTCAACTGATGGAATGGATTTGTAGCCTCTGAATTTTTTCTCGAGAATTTTACCTAGACGAAAGATCGCATCCTCGTTACCGTTAGCTGACATAATCTGTATGCTTATAGGCATCTTATTTTCATCTTCCCCAATAGGAACAGTTAAGGATGGTAATCCCCAAACATTTGCGTAAGCCACAAATGGCATATAGGTAAGAAACGTTTTCCGCAATGAAAATATCTCCTTATACACTTTTCCGTGTTTTAGTGCTCCAGTATGATAAACAGGTAATAGGAGTAAACGATTTTTTAAATAGTCTCCCAGCACTTCATCACCTCGGGAGAGAAGGTTTTTAATCTCCTTCACTCTGCTCTTAGATGGCCTAAACAGCTTTGAACCAAGAATCCCCACAGACAAATACGGATCTACAGAGGTACGCTTCGTCATTTTCTCTCTTAGAAAAGCTTTTAGCAGGTTGGAGCGATCGTTTTGGTATGCAGACTTTTCAATAAGCTCACCACCCTCGCTTGCCAAAATTTCCTGCCAAAGCAATGCACTTTCTTCAAAGTAAGGAGGAATAAAGCGATTTGTTGAAAACGATTCAGTGAGAAATTTTTCAATGTTATCCATCATGGAAATGGTGGCATCAGAGATCGGATAATTAATTGTACTTGGAATTATTTCCACTTTAAAGAATTGCAAGTAACGATTCGTAGTAGAGTGTGGGGATAGAATTGAATATAGTAATTCCATATCACGAACCGATCTACCCATTGGCCCGATTGTTAGCATCCTTTCTTGCAAGGAGGACTTTACAGTTGGATAATGCCCAGCCGATAATCCTCTATACATGCCTGGTTTAAAGCCAATCACTCCATTAAAATGGGCGGGGAATCTGATGGAGCCACCTATATCGGAACCGATCCCAACAGGTGATCCTCCTGCAGCTAGAATTGCTCCTTCCCCACCACTTGATCCACCTGCTGAACGTGCGGGATCCCACGGGTTATTTGTCCTTCCATAAAGCCTATTGTCGGTTTCTTGACTAAAGCACAGTGCTGGTGTATTTGTTTTACCCATAATAACTGCCCCAGCTTCTTGCAGTCGGGTGATGACAGGAGCATCTTCCCTGGAGATTAAGTCTTGACGATGTTCAAGCCCACTAGTCGTTTTCATGCCTGAGACGTGTAAGGATTCCTTCACCGTAATTGGAACACCGTATAAAGGTGGTAACTGTTTATATGTAGACTTTTTTTCATCAAGTGATGTTGCTTCTTCCATTGCACGTGCATAACGATCTTCAACGACTGCATTAATTGGAGGATTAACCTTTTTTTGATGTTCGATATAAATAGAAACAACTTCACTGCTCGTTATTTTGTGTTTGCGAATCCATTCTGCCAAAGCGGTGGCGTCCATTTTTAGTATCTTCTCTTTTAAGACAGAATCAATACGTTCCATTTCATTTTCTCCTTAGGTAAGGTATCTGTTAACTTTTATCCCGCCTTAACGGCAGTAAGACCCCCGGGATCAACAGCCAGTTTAGGTCTAATTCATTCACTTCTGGTGGGGAGGAAGGGAAACCCCCAACAAATGAAGTGTCACTTTATAAGATCTCTTTTAAAAATGTTCGTACTTCATCTGCTTCCATTGCAGTTTCGTGAAGGAAATGTTCAATATTGCGTTGGTTATCGAGATCTTCTTTTCCTAGTACGATAAAACGATTCTTCTGCAGGTGAATGACCACCATTTTTTCAGGGTTTTCTTCATGTTTCATTAAGGCAAAATCATAGCGTTGGTAATTGCCCATAAAACTAATATACCTTAATTCCTTGGTTTTCGTCTCATCTTTTAGTATTTCAAACTTCTGTCCCATACGACCCCTCTTTTCCATTATTTTGACATTTTCTTAACTATAACATGTTTGTATCTTGATAGCATGTGTAATATGCTAAAATAATACTAGATAGCATAGCTGTTACTTATAACCATTTTAAAGGAGTCAGGGATATGTATTTTGTAGACCGAAGTAAAATAGAGCAACGTCTTACATACTTAGACAACATGTTAGCAGAAATGAAAGAGATCCGTATCAATTCCTTTCAACAGAAAATGGCTATAGAAAGAATCAGCCATATCTCCATTGAAGCGATTCTAGACGTAGGAAATATGATGATTGATGGGTTTATCATGCGCGATCCTGGAAGCTATGAGGATATTATTGATATATTGCTTGATGAAAAAGTATTGCCAGAAACAGAAGGAGACGAATACAAGCGAATTATTGGCTTAAGAAAAATGCTGGTAGTAGACTATCTAAATGTGGATCATGAAGTGATTTATCAGACCTTTGATCAAAGCTTGCCTCAATTAAGTAAGTTTTCCCAACATGTTCGCACTTATTTAGATAATGAGCTCGGTGTGGCGAATGCTTTTTCAAATGAAGGATAAAAGTATTTGTATCGCTAGTCAGAAGAAAGGAAGCAAAATATGAAAAGCTATAAAGGATATTTAATTGATCTAGACGGTACGATGTATTTAGGAGAAGAGCCTATCGCGGATGCTGCTGGTTTTATTGAGCACTTACGGACAAAGGATATTCCCTATCTATTCGTGACAAATAATTCCTCCAAGACTCAAGCTGATGTGGCCTTCAAACTTAATCAATTTGGAATACATGCTTCACCTGAACACGTTGTTACAACAAGCTTGGCTACAGCGAAGTATATAAAAGAGTTAAATGAAAATGCCTCCTGTTATGTTATAGGAGAAGAAGGTGTTAAAGCAGCAATAGAGGCAGAGGGATTAACGGTATCTAATGACGAGCACTGTGATGTCGTAGTTATTGGTATCGATCGGCACATCACTTATGAAAAGCTAGCGAAGGCCTGTTTAGCTGTACGTAATGGTGCGACCTTTATTTCTACCAATGGCGATGTAGCCATTCCTACTGAGAGAGGATTGCTCCCGGGTAATGGCTCACTTACATCTGTTGTTTCAGTTAGTACAGGTGTCTCTCCGATTTTTATCGGGAAACCGGAGAAAATTATTATGGAGCAGGCATTAGAGATTCTAGGAACCACAAAAGAAGAGACTATGATGGTTGGAGACAATTACGAAACAGATATACAAGCAGGTATACGAGCTGGCCTCGATACGCTGATGGTGTTCACCGGGGTCACACCGTTTGCCCATATGGAGTACTTTGCGAAAAAACCGACTTACTATGTACACAGCTTAAAAGAATGGGTTGAGAATAATAATTCATACTAATTAGCAGCAAAGAAGCAGGAGGTCCTAGTTGAAGGGCCTCCTGCTTTATCTCATATAATAACGTTTGGACAATGTATTTATTCGTCGATCAATTTATCATCAGCTGAACCGTGTGCTAGTCTGCTTGAGGCAGCAGCGGCAATAGCGCCAACAATGTCGTCGAGGAACGTGTGACATTCTCCTGTTGATTTATCATTTAATTTCTTTAAGATTCCTGGCTTTTGTTTATCAATATACCCATAGTTCGTAAACCCAATAGAACCGTAAACGTTCACGATAGATAAGGCAATAATTTCATCGACCCCATATAAACTTTCATCGGTTTCAATTGTTTTTTGCAATGGCTGATCGAGCTTCTTCTGTTCTGCGAGCACGTCTAGTTGGATTCCTGTAAGGATCGCGTTTTGAACTTCCCTTTTTGTTAAAACCCTATCTACATTCTGCCTACAAACCTCCATGCTCAAATCCTCATGGTATTTTGATTGTAAGTAATATACTAGTTCAGCAATATCGTCCAGGGTAACCCCGCGTTGGCTAAGCCATTGCCTTGCCTTTAGTTCCAATTCACTTTGATTCGTATTTTCATCCATGTCCATCACCTTTTCCTTTTAAATTTGGTTAAGAATTTACCTTTTAATACATACATTAGTACTAATCTTGCCAAAGAGGAGCTGAATGTTCCTTGCGGTTTCTCATATTAATAAAAGGGAGCAGATGTAACTTTCAGAACTAGCAAAGGGTGTGATCATATTGTCAATGGAAACCATGCTTTCCACACATTATAATATCCAAGCAAATGAGAAAGTAGTATTAGCTGGAAGAGATGGTTACAAACAAGACGAATATGTTTATTTTACCATCTCATCTGATAACAGGGAAATTATTCATATGGAACAGGCAGCGCTAGCTTACTATTTGTTAGAAAGTAACTATCAGCATACTGCGATTCCTGTTGCAAATGTAAACGGGGACTGGTTTACGGAATATGATAATAGAACGTATATGGTCCTCATGGCTCAGCAGCTGAATCATACCAAAAGAGGAAGCGGCGGGCTGGCTCTAGCATCCTTTCATACATTAGGTAGCCTTTATAGCTTTGAGCCACAGCAGGTTTCGAGTTATGGGCAATGGAAAACCTTATGGATTGAGAAATTAGAAGCCTATGAAAAGCATATCCCTATCGCTGCGAAAGAAACACCAAATGATTACTTCCGGTTGGTAATGGATACATTGCCATACTTAATTGGTTTAAGTGAGAATGCTATCCAATATTTGCAGGAAAGTGAACGGGAGAGCAGGTTTGATGAAACAGATCAGGGTACAATTTGTTTTAACCGCTATAGAGATAACCTGCAAAAATCCATCATCTGGTTGGATGATATTGTATTTGATCACCCCGTACGTGATTTAGCAGAATACGTAAGAAGCCTGCTTTTAAGCAATACTCCACTAGAGGAGGTCATTGCATTTTTACGTGATTATCAGACAGAAAGGTCGTTATCTATTTTCAGCTGGCGTCTTTTGTATGCTAGGCTTTTGTATCCCGTCCATTTTTTTGACCATTTCGATATGGTCATGCGGGGGCAGACGCTTGAGGACGCTTATCTCGAATTCTCTAGCTTACTAACCATACAGGAGGAATACCAAAAGAATCTCCGGGAGTTTTATAATTGGGTCGGGTTGGATTATACCTCTTTACAAATCCCTGTGTTACACTGGCTGTAACAACATAATGGGAGGGATGGGACGATGAAGAAGCCAAAGCTCTATATAACTAGAAGGGTTCCTGAGGAAGTGATAGCCCCTTATAGAGATTATTTTACAGTTGATATGTGGCATAAGGAAGAGGAGCCAGTCCCTAGAGAGATACTACTAAGAGAGGTTGCAGAATCGCAGGCAATTATTTGTATGCTAAGCGACAAAATGGATAAGGAAGTATTCGGTACGGGAAAAGCACTTCAAGTTGTTGCTAATTTGGCGGTAGGTTACGATAACATTGACTTGGAAGAAGCGGCTAAAGCGAGGGTTGTAGTCACAAACACTCCAGGAGTATTAACAGAATCCACCGCCGATTTAGGCTTTGCGCTTCTACTGGCAAGTGCAAGAAGAATTGTGGAGGCCAACCAATATATAAAGGCAGATAAATGGAAAAACTGGTCACCATATTTATTAGCTGGAACCGACGTTCATGGTAAAATAATCGGTATTGTTGGCATGGGTAGAATAGGGGAAGCCATTGCAAGAAGGGCTAAAGGATTTGGTATGGAGATTTTATATCATAATCGATCTCGGAAAGAAGAAGCGGAGAAAAGAATTGGTACTACTTATGCATCGTTTACGAAGCTGCTGGAAAAGGCTGACTTTGTCCTATCTGTAGTCCCAGCTACTGAGGAGACAAAGCATATGTTTAATTTGGAAGCATTTCGTAAAATGAAACAAACTGCTGTATTTGTTAACATATCTCGTGGAAGTGTTGTCGATGAGAGTGCCTTACTGGAAGCAATTGAAGCAAAAGAGATTGCTGCAGTAGGCCTTGATGTATTCGCAGAAGAACCAATTCGTTCTGAACATCCGTTACTAAATAAAACAAATGTGGTTTGTCTGCCACATATTGGCTCAGCAAGTGTAGAAACAAGGACCAAAATGTTGCAACTTTGTCTTGATAATGTGAAGAGCGTTCATCAAGGAAAAGGTGCCATAACAGAAGTGAAATAGTGAATATAAAAAAGGCAGACGCAATGTCTGCCTTTACTTCCTACTATATCTTTTTTGCATTAAAATACTTGCTCAATTTCTGTTACGCCTGGCACTTCAGCCATTAGAGCGCGTTCAATTCCTGCTTTTAATGTAATCGTAGAACTTGGACAATTGCCACATGCACCCATAAGACGAAGAAGTACAATGCCATTGTCATCGACATCAACTAGTTCCACATCTCCACCATCACGCAGTAGAAAAGGGCGCAGCTTGTTTAAAACTTCCTGAACCTGTTCTTGCATTATCCATCTTCTCCTTTCCTTATCATCATTATAAAACGAAATCATGTAAAAATCTATCTGAATTTATGTTTTATCCTAGATCAGTTACTTATATTTTATCTTTAATCAAACATTTTGTAAAATATAAGTAACCGAAAAAGGGGGGCTTTTAATGAAGCACGGAAAAGTCACGATTATCGTTTATGGATCAAACCAGATTTGTGCCAGCTGTGTTGGTGCACCAGGATCAAAGGACACCTATGAATGGCTTCAGGCAGCAATAGGAAGAAAATATAAAACAGATCAGGTTCATTATGAATACATTGATATTAATAACCCACCAGACGTAGAAGCTCATCAGCAATTTGTGGAACGAATCCTGGAAGAAGACTTGTTTTACCCAATTGTAATGGTTAACGACGAGCTTGTTGCGGAAGGAATCCCTAAATTAAAAACGATTTACCAGGAGTTAGACCGAAATGGCCTTTCCCTGCAGTCTAACTAGAAAGAGTGATAGGAATGGAAATACCTTTTATAAAAATGCACGCCCTAGGAAACAATTACGTATATGTGGATTTATTCCAATATCATATGGAAGAAGAAAGTATGTCAGGGATCGCGAAAGCAATGGCAGATGTACATAGAGGAATTGGTTCGGATGGCATGATCTTAATCCATCCGAGTGACAGAGCAGATGTCGGGATGCGAATTTTTAATAAAGATGGCTCAGAAGGGAAAAGCTGTGGCAATGGCCTTCGGTGCACAGCTAAATATGCTTTTGAAAACGGCATTGTCACCAAGCCTACTTTTCAAATTGAAACAAAAGCAAATATTGTCCAAGCAGAGGTTTTTCCTAATGAGGGAACTGTAGACTATGTAACAATAAATATGGGAGAACCTATCTTACAGAGAGCAGCCATTCCGATGTTAGGGGATGCTATAGAGGCTGTCATTAGCGAGGACTATTTGGTAGAAAATCAGTCTTTAAAAGTAACAGCTGTGTCCATGGGAAATCCTCACGCTGTCTTTTTTGTAGAAGATATAAAAGATGCTCCACTGTATGAGCTGGGGCCAGTCATCGAAAAAGACACCCGTTTCCCTGAAGGTGTAAATGTAGAATTTATTCAGGTTATTTCCGAAAAGGAACTTCATTTTCGCGTGTGGGAGAGAGGTTCTGGTATTACACAAGCTTGTGGAACAGGGGCTTGTGCGGCAGTCGTAGCTGCTGCGTTAAATGGGCGTGTTTCTCGCCAAAAGGATGTTACAGTGCATTTACAGGGAGGAGACCTGGTTATTAACTGGGCGGAAAATGGAGAGGTCTGGATGAGTGGGGAGGCTCGGACGGTTGCTTCTGGGCTCTTTTATTACGGGAGAGAAGCAAATAGTTGAATCTTCTTAGTTTCCTTTGTATACTTAAAGGTAATGATTACGATTAGGAGGGTCTAAGGGATGGTTATCACAATTAGCGACAATGCGGCAAATCAAATCCAGGAAATGATGAAGGAAGAGTCCGCTGGTGCACGTCTACGCTTTGGAATTAAAGGCGGTGGATGTAGTGGGTTATCCTATTCATTGGGCTTTGAATATGAGGTAAATGAAGAACTGGATACAATTGAAGATATAAACGGTGTACCAGTAGTATTCTTTAATCAGGATATTCCGATTATTGAAGGTACTAAAATTGATTATAAGCAAAATATGATGGGTGGCGGATTCAGTATTGATAATCCGAATGCCATTGTTTCCTGTGGCTGTGGCTCATCGTTCAGAACGAAAGATAAAGTAGGAACACCAGGGGATTGTTAAGTAGTTTTGTTTTATTAAATATATATCGAGAAAAGACCAAATCGTTTAAGATTTGGTCTTTTCTTTGTATTAAATCAAGGTTTGCACATTAAAACATACTAGTAGAATGCTTCGGCTGAATTCTTGCTTTCGGGTCGATGTATTGTTTCGCATTATTAATTGCAGTAGGTCCTTCCCCAAATCCTGTAGCGATTAGTTTTACTTTACCATCGTACGTACAAATATCTCCTGCTGCATAAATTCCTGGAATGTTTGTTTCCATTTTAGAATTCACAACAATGCTATTCTTTTCTATTTCTAATCCCCAGTCTTTAATTGGTCCAAGCGATGATACAAACCCGTAGTTACACAATACAGCATCTACTTCAAGCTCTACCTGCCTGTCCCCTTTTACTTCTTCAAATAAGACTTTTTCAATTCGGTCACTAGTCACGATATCATTCGGCACAAATGGGGTTAAAATTTCAACATTGGATTCCATTAGCTTTTCTACACTGTGTTCATGTGCTCTAAACTTATCTCTACGGTGAACAAGTGTTACTTTCTTGGCGATCGGTTCAAGCATAAGTGCCCAATCAACTGCTGAATCTCCACCACCAAGCAGAACAACATTTTGGTCCTTGTATTGATTCATATCCTTTACATGATAGTGCAGGTTAACCCCTTCATATTCTTCGCAATTTCCAACCTCTAGACGGCGTGGCTGGAATGCGCCATTTCCACCAGTTATAATGATGGTTTTCGTATAGTGAATCTCACCAGTATTCGAAACAAGCTTAAACGATTCGTCTTCTAGTCTTTCAATTTCTTCAATGGATTGTTCAAGAACAATAGTAGGGTCAAATATATTTGCTTGTTCTTCCAAATTATCAATTAGTTCCTGTGCACGTACCTTTGGATATCCTGCAACATCATATATATATTTCTCCGGGTACAAGGCAGTAAGCTGTCCCCCGGTATGTGGTAAACTCTCAATGATTTTCACACTCGCTTGGCGCATTCCACCATAGAAAGCGGTGAATAAACCAACTGGTCCTGCACCAATAATCGTGACATCATAAACCTTCTCTGTCATGCTTATATACCTCCATTACAATTAATTCCTCAACAAATCCTATCGTATCATACTTAACTGAAAAAGGCTTTGGTGTGGCTTAGGCTAATTTGGTCAAACGCCGATAAAGCTCTATGTACGTGCTGTTAATAAATTGATAATTAAGAAAGTAGAAGAAAGGCTTGATAATTTGAAAGGAAAGATATACTATTACTTAGTGTGCTATATTACAATTATGTAACAAATGATTATATTTTCGTAATGCCGACAGTTGTGTAAAACGGATTAGTTTAACGGGGATATAGAATGGAAGCATAAATATAGTAGTAGTCTAGTAAGTGAAATTTGTCACAAACTTGTAAAAATATGTTAAACCAATAAGGAAAGGGCATGGGGAATCCATCCCTCCTTATACGATGCGAGCATGCCTTTTTAGTATGTCGATTTTTAAAGCATCTATACAGAAAGAATGATAACTCTAAAATAATGACTGATGTCTAGAGACTTTGGTTTGGTAACGTAATAAAGAAATATTAACATAACGAATTAATAGAAAATCATAAATGGAAGTGATTATCATGAAAAACCCTCATATTGTTATTTTGGGTGCAGGCTACGGAGGCATCATGACTGCAGTCAAACTACAAAAGAGTATTGGGATCAACGAAGCGGATATTACGCTGGTAAATAAAAATGATTACCATTACCAGACAACATGGTTGCATGAAAATGCCGCTGGGACCTTGCATCAAGACCGAACGCGGATTTCGATTAAGGATATTGTGAATTTAAACAGAGTACGCTTTGTTCAAGATAACGTCATTAATATAAAGCCAGATGAGAAAAAGGTCAAATTAGCAAACGGTGACCTTCATTATGATGTACTGGTAATTGGATTAGGGTTTGAAGCAGCAACGTTCGGTATACCCGGTCTTGAAGAGCATGCTTTTACCATTGGAGATATTAACAGTGCACGCTTAATTAGAGATCATTTGGAATATAATTTTGCACGGTATCATAATGAAGAGCCAAAAAATCAAGCCAGAATTAATATTGTAGTTGGCGGCGGTGGTTTTACGGGGGTTGAGTTCCTAGGGGAAATTGCCAACCGTGTCCCGGAACTTTGTGAGGAATATGATATTGATAAGCATCTTGTTCGAATTATTAATATTGAAGGATCTCCAACTGTCTTACCAGGTTTTGACCCACAATTGGTGGAATATGCAATGAATTCTCTAGAGTCTCGAGGAGTGGAATTTGTAACAGGGGCCTTATTAAAAGAGTGTACTGCTGACAAAGTGACATATGAAAAAGATGGAAGACTTGTAGAAATTCCAACCATGACAACTATTTGGGCAGCAGGTGTAAAAGCTAACTCTATCGTAGAGAATTCTGGTTTTATTACAAATCGCGGGAAAGTTGAGGTTCGAAAAGATATGCGAACACCGGACTACGATGATGTCTTTGTCATCGGTGATTGTACATTAATCATGAACTCGGAAACAGGCAGACCTTTCCCTCCTACAGCACAGATAGCTATACAACAATCAACAACTGTTGCGCATAATGTAAAAGCTTTTATTAATGAAAAAGAATTAGAAGAATTTACACCAAAACTATTAGGGACAATTGCGTCGTTAGGACATAATGATGGGATTGCTGTTCTGTTTAATCAATATAAGTTGTTTGGCTGGAAAGCTACGTTTATGAAAAAAATGAGCGATAATCGTTATCTATTAAAGCTAGGAGGACCTAGCCTTTTAATGAAAAAGGGTAAGTTCAATATTTTTTACTAATACATGCAAAGTGGCATTTTGTCACTTTGTTTTTTTTATTTATTAATTGAATACAAACATAGCGTGTACTTTTCTATTGCTTTCGTATAAAATGGAATTTGTATGAAATTTTTACTGGCGGTAACTGGAAGGAGAGACACAAGTGGCACAATTGGTTCAATTAATTGTTTCTATCGTATTATATTTTGTTATCTTTTTTGGCATTGCCTTTATTTTAAATATGCTTTTAAGAAAAACATGGCTAATGGCTGTATTATACCCAGTAGTGGTAGTCATGATTGTAGACGATATGTCGACATTAGAATATTTTAGAAATCCAGGGGAAGCGGTTACGGAAGCATATTCAAAATTCTTATCCATTACAGCTGCTGATATTGCTATTCTATTAGCTGGCTTTGTTGGAGCCATTGTATCTGGTATCGTTATTAAGATGTTACGAAAAAGTGGTTATCAAATGTTCTAAGACATGAACGAGTTACGTAAAAATACAGAATATTTATGAGAATTTATTTTTCTTTGAATAAAATATTACTAGATTGGAAATGATGACATCCAGAGAGGTGTTAATCATGAAAATCAAAAAAATAATTCGAAGAGCATGTATGATTTCGTTGTTTGTAGCGGCCTTCCTTGTCACTATTACATCCATTTCCAATATTTCGTTTGCGGATGTCCGGATGTGGGCTGACTATGAACCTGTTCACACAGAAAAAACGTTCACACAATTAAAGCACAGGCAATCATCCTTACAGAAAAAAGAATTGAACTATTTAGAGCCAAAGAAAATGTATATTTCAAGTGATGAAATTGAAGGACCCAAAACCCTTGAAGAAGCCGCTAATCTTGACAAGTATCCAACTTCACAGGTGGTAGCAACAGGTTACACAGCTGGTGTAGAATCAACAGGGAAATCTCCAGACCACCCTGAATATGGTATAACCTATTCAGGTGTGCAAGTAAAGCGAGATTTATATTCTACTATAGCTGCAGATTTAAATGTTTATCCTATTGGTACGATTCTGTTTATTCCAGGGTACGGTTACGGCGTTGTAGCCGACAAGGGTAGTGCTATTACAGGGAATAAGATTGATCTATATTTCCATACGGTAGAAGATGTATATAGCCAGTGGGGAAAGAAACAGCTTGACGTTCACTTAATTGAATTAGGCGATGGGACGCTTACAGAAGAAGAGCTTGAAGAATTAAATGAAACAGATGCATTGCAGGTGTTTAGACAGCAAATCACAGAAAGTTAATAAAGAAGGAAGCTTGCCAAAAATGGCGAGCTTCCTTCTTTATTCTTTATAGAATAAAGTGCAACATTTGGTGGGGAGTCCCTTCCTCCCTCCGCCAAATGTTAGGTGAACGAATCGGACCTTTACTGGCAGTTGATGCCTCACTTAGACTGCTTGATTTCCCGCATTCTTGAAGTGGGGATCTTACTGCCAGTTAAGGCGGGATAAACAGCATAATAGCGGAAGATAAAATGAAAAAGTGCAGGTGTTTCACATCAATCTTAACGAGATAGCTTTTGCTAATGATTTAGGATCTCTTAATAAAGAGGGTATAAAAGAAAGGCGATGAGTACTCCGGATAAGCCGCCAAAGAAAACTTCAATCGGCTGATGTCCGAGCAATTCTTTAAGCTCTTGACGCTTTTCAAATTCTTCTTTTTTATTCCAGTCCTTTGCTCCATCTACAAACATCTGAAAGTCTTTAATTAGTTGGTTTAATACAACGGCCTGTTCCCCGGCTTGTCTGCGTACCCCAGAGGCGTCGAACATGATAATAATACTAAACACACAGGCTACGGCAAAGGTTGTGGATGTTACACCTTCTACAATACCAACACCTGTTGTCAAGGCGGCAACTGCTGCAGAGTGACTGCTTGGCATGCCTCCTGTACTAAAGGCCAAGCCTGGTTTAAATTCCTTTGTAACAATAAGCCTTATTGGTATTTTTACAACCTGGGCAAAAACGATGGCAGCAAGCGCAGCCCATAAAGGGAAATTTAGGAATAAATCCATAAATCCGTAACATCCTTCCTGATGCGGTATTTTTTCTTATCTCTATAATATCATACCTCAACAGGGAAATCTTGAAACTGTTAATTAGAACAAGTGCTGCCATGTTTATCTTTAGGAGGCTTTTGCATAGATCCAATTAGCGGGGACCCTTTTTGCTAGTTGGATTAAAAATATTCCAGCCAAACAGGAGAGCGCAATATCCTTTATTAAAAAGGGAATCATTCCCATCCAAGCTAATTCATAGGTAATGGAAAGCTCAAGCCATGTATTCATTGCTACATACATATAGGTCACACCAATCCCATAGTTAAAGGCAACGCCTACTAAACCAGCGAAGGAATAAAGAGCCAGACCTGGTTTGTTCTGTTTTTCAGTTATCCATCCTACAAAAAAAGCAATAAAAACGAAAGAAAAAATAAAACCACCAGTTGGGCTAATCAGTTGCATAGGTCCAGCAGACAATCCAGAGAAAATGGGGAGTCCTGCTGTTCCGACAAGTATATATGTAATCATAGCAATACTTGCACGTTTTTTTCCGAGCATCATTCCAGCAAGGATGGCAAAAAAGGTTTGCAAAGATAATGGGACGGAGGTACCGCCAATTGGTACAGCTAAAAATGGGAACCAAACTGTGATATTGGCACCGATTGCCATTAAGCAAACAAATACGGCACCGAATGTTAAGTCAATAGGTTTTGTGGGCATTACTATTCCTCCTTTCTATCATAATAGTTAAAAAGAAAGTATATTGTCAACCTATTTTTTTTGTGGTTAACAAAAAGGGTAGTACTTTTGATTAAATTATTTTACAAAAAAAGGATATTGTTTGAACCTGCTCCCGGGGAGATTCAAACAATATCCGCTAATTTTTCATTTAAACGTTATTTAATTGCTGCTTCTAAGGCAATTTCCATCATTTCATTAAACGTGGTTTGGCGTTCTTCTGCAGAAGTTTCTTCACCGGTAATAATATGATCAGAAACTGTTAGAACAGAAAGTGCTTGGCGGCCGTATTTAGCTGCTAATGTGTAGAGTGCAGTTGTTTCCATTTCTACAGCCAATACTTTGTATTTAGCAAGTAATGCATTTACTTCTTTTGCATTATCCCGGTAGAACGTATCACTAGTAAATACATTTCCAACGCGCAAATTCAGTCCTTTTTCTAACCCGGCGTCATAAGCGTTTTTTAGAAGCTCAAAATCCGCTAAAGGAGCATAGTCAATTCCTTGAAAGACCATGCGGTTCACTTGTGAGTCAGTCGTGGATCCTTGCGCTAAAATAACATCACGAACTTTTACGTCTTCCTGGATGGCTCCACATGTACCTACACGAATCAGCTTTTTCACATCATAGCTTTGAATTAATTCATTTACATAAATGGAGATAGAAGGCACCCCCATGCCTGTACCTTGTACAGACACCTTTTCTCCTTTGTATGTACCTGTGAAGCCATACATGCCTCGAACTTCGTTATATTGTGTGACATTATCTAAGAAGTTTTCCGCAATAAATTTTGCGCGTAGTGGATCACCAGGAAGTAGAATTTTGTCGGCAATGTCCCCTTGTTTTGCACCTATATGAACACTCATGTTAGTTCCCTCCAATTTGATTTGCTTGATATTCCAAATAAACGTTATCATAACAAGCTAGTAAAAACAAATGAATTAAAAAAGTGGGCTTTTTTGTTTCAAAAAGTTCTATTTTTGTATATAATATATTTAGTTCAGTTATTCACTTATAATGAACGTTGTACTAGGGAATGGTACATACTATGAATATTATGGTTGGAAGGATGATACACAATGAAAGAACAAACATTTACAATTACTGCGGATACAGGAGTACACGCACGCCCAGCTACACTTTTAGTAAATAAAGCTGGACAATTTGAGTCAGAAGTAGAAGTTTCTTACAATGGCAAAAATGTAAACCTTAAATCCATTATGGGTGTTATGTCACTTGGAATTCCAAAGGGAGCTGAAATTACAGTTTCTGCTAATGGTAGTGACGAAGAAGAAGCACTTAAAGGTGTAGAAGAAGTTATTAAAGAACACTTAGGTGAATAAGGTATAGAAAAAAGCTGTCCTTTCAAAGAAAGGTACAGCTTTTTTCAAAGAAAGATGAAACCACCACAACTACTTATATTCCTTTTCAAGCCGTTCTAATGTGGCAAGTGCCTCTCGATTATAAGGCGTATCCTTTTGTTTAAGTATTTCCTTGTAAGTTTGTACGGCTTCTAATAAGGATTCTTTGTAATCGGGTATCGTATCTTCAAAGCTATGTACAGCAGGCTTTCTTACATTCATTTTTTCGTGAAAAGCTAATGCTTTTCGTTCATGGAAAAAAACCCCCTCCGTTTGATTTGGATTGTGCAGATCCCCTTGCATAGGATGTTTCCATACAGCTAATACTTCAACAAGAAATTTATCTCCACGATCTTGCACGATTTTTCCTAAATATGTTCCAGATTTATAATGTGCCTTTACTTTGTCACCAATTTGCTTATCTGTCATAATCATCAAACCCTCCTATTTTACATTTTGCCAAAAATGTAACAGTTTAGCGAACATTAATACTTGCCATTTGGTTAATGGCTATTATTTGCTATAATGTAAAGCAGAAAGGCGTGAAGTAAAATGATGCCATTTTTATATTTTCCGGAAGATAAAACAGAGTACATACCTGCTATCATTACCTTAGTTATCTTTATGATCGCAGCAAGCATCGTCATGTACCTCTTTTATAAACGTTCAAAAAAAGAGGAGCAGGCGTTCAAAGAGAACTATGAGCAAGAATTAAATGACAATCAGGGGAGAGAGTAAATTTAACTCCTCTATCATTCATGAAAGTTAACGAAGTGGCGAATACTAACCTAAAATATTTAAAAGGAGTATTTCGTATGCGCTTCGTTTTTTTTGTATTAATACTTTTCCTTACAGCTTGTCAATCAAATGCGGAAAAGATGAAAACGGTTGATATGTATAATGCTTCAGGTGATATGATAGGGACAGTGGCGTTGAGCGAGCAAGAAGATGGCGTTCAAGTAAAAGTGAAATTAGAGGGACTGAAACCAGGTTTTCATGGGATCCATGTGCATGAGTTTCCAAAATGCGAAGGACCTGATTTTACCACCGCTGGGAATCATTATAACCCTGAAGGAAAAGAGCATGGTCTCATGCATCCAGATGGGCCACATCTTGGCGATTTGCCAAATATTGAGGCCGATGCTGGGGGACTGGTAGACGCTGAACTAATGCTTCCAGGGGCTACTTTAATGGAAGGGAAAAACTCTTTACTAAAAGAAGAAGGAACTTCCTTTGTCGTTCAGGAAGGGCCTGATGATGGGTTAACCCAGCCTGGTGGAGGCGGAGGAGTACGAATTGCTTGTGGTGAATTAAAGACAAACCCCGAAGAAAGTACAGAGGAATCTCCGACAGATCCAACAGAGTTTAATGAAGAGCAGGAAGAAAGCTAATAATCCTAAAAAAAATTGCCGAACAGCATAAATCATTAAAACTGACGCTGTTCGGCCTTGTTACTTACATAGATTGGATAGCCTGGATGATCCGATGAACTCCCTCTTCTACAGTTGCTTTCGGACAGCCGATATTCATCCGCATAAAATGTTTACCTTCTTCTCCGTATTCAATTCCTGTATTTAACCCGACTCGAGCTTTTTCTATCATGAATTTCTTTAATGCTTTATGGTCCATTCCCAAGCTACTGCAGTCAATCCATAACAAATAGGTTCCTTCAGAATCAATCACCTTTAACTGACTCGCGTGTTCTGCAAACATTTTCTTTACATAATTTTTGTTATCCTCAAGTACTTCAAGCAATTCATCAAGCCATGGACCACCATGTGAATAGGCAGCTTCTAATGCGGAATTTCCCATAATATTGAGCATATGTGCACCTTGTTTACTAAAATGCTCTTCTAGCTTTTTTCTCTTCTCTTTATCAGGAGTCACAACATAGGAAGCTTGTAATCCAGCAAGGTTAAAGGTTTTAGACGGCGCCATACATGTAATGGTTTGATTTGCAATGTCTTCTGATAAGGAAGCAATTGGAATATGCTTTTTCTCTGGAAAAACAAGATCACAATGGATTTCATCCGAAATAATAAGCACGTTATGTTTCATACATATGTCTGCCAATTTTGTTAACTCTTCTTTTGTCCATACACGACCAACTGGGTTGTGTGGGGAGCAAAGAATAAATGCTTTTACTCCATCCTGTATTTTTGCTTCAAAATCTGCAAAATCAATATGATACGTGTTATTTTCATAAACAAGTGGATTTTTAACCACTTGTCTATTATGACTTTCTACAACTTTATAAAAAGGTGTATACACTGGTGTTTGAATTAAAACTTTATCATCTACATTAGTGAAAGCCTGAATAGCCATGTGTAAGCTTGTAACCACACCAGGACTAAAGGACAACCATCCTTGGTCAATTTGCCAATCGTGACGTTCTTTAATCCATTTTTCGATTGTACCCTTTACAGCCTGATCAACGATCGTGTAGCCATAAATTCCGTGCCTTGCTCTGTCTATAATGGCATTATTTACAGCTTCAGGAGCCATAAAGTCCATATCAGCTACCCACATTGGCAGCACGTCTTCTGTTTGAAAAACTGGCTGAAGCATGTCCCATTTTACAGATCGTGTGTTTTTACGGTTATGTAAAATATCAAAATTACCCAATTATATACTCCTCCTTATTCATTTCTATTATACTAATAAGTATAGCAACTTTGAGTACGTTCTGCATGAAACCTGTTTTACAATTAAGGAACCTTCTAGTTGATTGCAAAAAAAGCAAAAAAAAAGCAAAGCGTTACAAACGCTTTGCCTACAGGGGGAATACGAGAAAGTCTTACATTGATAGTATTACCCGGCATAGAATGGTTTAAAACATTCAATTAAAAATTATTTTTACTTTTTATTATCATTGTTAAAGGAGTGTGTTTATGGTCCCTAACTATGAGCAAAATACATCATTTAAGAATTTAAGAAAAAAGCGTTTATACCTCTTTGGTTTCATTATCCTTTGCATTGTCTTAGCCGTAATAAGTGCTTTTCAATATGTCAAAGAGCAGGATGGTTTGACAGATAAGAAAGTTTCAGTAGAGGAGTACTTTTTAGAGAAGGAGAAAGTGTTTGCTGGTCAATTAGGTTTAAACAATGTAGATACTTTTCCTGAGGTAAAGGAAGCGAAACAAATTGCGGAAAATACAAGCGAAAGTATTCGGACAGATGAAATTAACAAAGCAAAAGAGGAGATAGCTAATTTACTTAGAACGCCCACTATGCTTGTAAAAGCCTACAATGATCTGCAAGCTTCTGATGAAGCATCATATTTGGCTTTAATGGAGGATTTAGAGAAATTTCATTTTTCCCTCAGTGAGTTTTTACATAATTTGTGGACGAAAGATGTCTTCCAAAATAAAACAGTCCATGAAATGAAAGAAATAAGAAATGCATTAATGGAAGGAAGATCTTCAGGAATAGATGCAGTTGACAAGATGATACGGACTTTAGAATCACAAGGATATATGGTAGCTTCGGTAAGCGATGGAGGGATCTCTGTCGTACAAAATTTTAAATGGCTGCTTGATGAGATCGAAAACTGGGAACACCTCCCAGGTGATAAAGCCTTATTTCAGTTTATGGCAGAAAATTCCGGATCAATGAGTTTGTTTATAGATGAAATGGAGACCTTCCAAATGGAAGACATTTTTAGTGATTTGTTGGAATTAGAAGCAATTCATCATACATATCAAGGAGATTCCATATCATCAAAGGCAGCAGATATTCTATCTTGGCGTGCGACGGAATTGCTAAATTTTTATCTGCTGGGAGATGTAGAAAAAGAGAGGAAAAAGGAAGAACTAGAGTGGTTTTTAGCAAGTCATAAGGATTCGGTGTACTGGAGTATTGTAAACAAAGCAGTGCAAGAATACCGTAAAGTCGATTGGGAGCATTTAGATTACTACGTGTTTGATGAACTTTCCATTATGATGGATGAAGAGTTTGAAGATGTACAGGTAGGGGATATTACAAGGACGGACAATTGGCCTTTAATGAGAAGAACAATAGAAGATTTTAAGCGTTTCGCAGAAGAAAATGAGAAAGCTTTTCTTTTAGAATTATCTCCTCTTGAAGTGGTTTCCCTATATTTATATAGCATTGAACGAGGTGAGATTGACCATGCCATACAGTTGTATGATCACTCGATAATCGAGCAGGGGACAGAAAGCTTGCGGCAGGAATTGTTAATGCAGTCTGAAAGTCATTTTTGGAATAATCAATATAGTACTTTAAGTTATTTAGTAAAACAACGAGAAGGTAAAGAAGCTACCATATCTTTTCTGCAAAGAGAGGAAAATGAGGTGTCAATGGTTTTTATGCTTCAAGAAACGGTGGAAGGTTGGAAACTTGTAGATATAACAGCAAAATAAAAACCCTGTTAACAGGGTTTTTATTATGGGTAATTATTTACACTCTATCTTTACTTCAAGCGATTTTCCAGTTCTTCTTTTTCTTTTTCAAAGCCTGGTTTTCCAAGTAAAGCAAACATGTTTTTCTTATATGCTTCAACACCTGGTTGATCAAATGGATTTACACCAAGTAAGTAGCCGCTTAACGCGCAAGATTTTTCAAAGAAATAGACAAGGTAGCCGAATGTATAAGCATCAAGTTCAGGAACCTCTACGATTAAGTTTGGAACATCACCATCTGTGTGGGCAAGAAGTGTTCCCTGGAATGCTTTGTCATTAATCTCGTGAAGCGATTTACCAGCAAGGTAATTCAAGCCATCTGAATTATTCGCTTCCTCTTCAACTAGGACTTCTTTCTTCGATTTATTTACATGAAGTACCGTTTCGAATAAGTCTCTTCTTCCATCCTGTACGTATTGTCCAAGGGAATGAAGGTCTGTTGAGAAGTTAGCAGAAGACGGATAGATTCCTTTTTGGTCTTTTCCTTCGCTCTCACCGAATAATTGTTTCCACCATTCAGCAAAATACTGAAGCTGTGGCTCATAGTTGATTAACATTTCAATTGTTTTGCCTTTATTGTATAGAACATTACGCACGACAGCATATTGGTAGGCAGGGTTCTCTTCAAGAGAAGAAGTAGAAAGATCTTTCTCAGCTGCTTGTGCACCTTCCATCATGCGATCAATCTCTACGCCACTTACGGCGATCGGTAATAGCCCCACGGCTGTTAGCACGGAGTAGCGGCCCCCTACATCATCCGGAATTACAAAAGTTTCGTAGCCAGCTTCATCAGCAGATGTTTTTAGTGCCCCTTTTTCGCGGTCTGTTGTAGCATAGATACGCTGCTTCGCTTCTTCTACCCCATATTTTTCTTCCAGAAACTTTTTGAAGATACGGAAGGCAATAGCCGGCTCTGTCGTTGTACCACTTTTAGAAATAACATTGATGGATACATCTTTATCTTTTAATACATCAAAAAGTTCATTTACATATGTTGAACTCATATGGTGACCAACGAAGATAACCTGTGGTGCGTTGCGATCTTCCTTGGAAATAAGGTTTTGGAAAGAATGTGTCAGCATTTCAATTGCTGCACGGGCGCCAAGGTAAGAACCACCGATGCCAATTACTAGTAAAACATCGGAATCTTTTCTAATCTTCTCAGCACTCTTTTTAATTCGGCTGTATTCCTCTTTATCATAATTGCTTGGTAAGTCAATCCAACCTAAGTAATCATTTCCTGCACCTGTTTTATTATGTAATGCTTGGTGTGCAGACTCAACAAAGCCCGCCATGTTAGTTATTTCCTCTTGGTTGAAGAAAGATAGTGCTTTATCATACGTAAACGAAACATGTGTCACGTTTTTGCCTCCTTATGTCCATTTTGTCGATTAATTGTTCCATATTAACTTTACCGAAGCATTAGGTCGAAATCAAGAAAAGAACTCTGCATATTTCTTTAAAAAGCAGTAAAAACTAGGTGTGATCACTAATAAAAGGAGGATGCGATCATGAATGGTTTACAACGTACAGCCTTAGCTTTAACAATAATTGGAGCTGTTAACTGGGGACTAATCGCCTTATTTCAATTTGATTTAGTGGCAGCTATTTTTGGCGGAGGAGAACAAAGTGGTGCGTTAGCAAGAATTATTTATGGAATAGTAGGTATTAGTGGCCTTGTGCTAATTCCTCTATTATTTAAAACAGATGAAGCATTTGCCAATCAAAAAGAACCTGAACGCGTTGATGGCTAATCTCGAACATAGTTAACATTGCTTTATAATAAGAACGTATTTGCTTGTTTTAATCTGTATGAGCTCAGCAAGAGAGTAGAGTGAAGATTAGCAAAAAAAGGGAAACTCTTATTTGAGTTTCCCTTTCTACTTATTTCTTGAATGAATCACGTTCACCTGACTGGTCAATCCACTCTTGTAGTTTATCTTTTAGGGTATTGAAACCAGCTGTGTCATTGTTTTGTTGTGTGCTAGTAGTATGAGTTTGCTGCTTACGCGGCTTCTCTGTTTTCTTCGGTGCTTCTTCTGTAGCACGGATGGATAAAGATACTTTGTTATTATCTTCATCGATCGTTAATACTTTAACTTTTACTTCATCACCTGTAGATAAGTGTTCATTGATATCTTTTACAAAACCATGTGTTACTTCAGATATATGAACTAATCCCTGTGTTTCTTCATCTAACGCAACGAATGCGCCGTAGGGTTGAATGCCTGTTACTTTTCCGTCAACTATTTGACCAACCTCAAATTTGCTTGTCATGCTGAACAACTCCTATATACATTATTCGTTTCATTTTACACAATATATTATTTTAGCATAATTAATAGATTTAGGCAAAATATAAGGAGAACAAAATAGAAAGGATGATTAACATGGTACCATTGGATTCAAAAGTTGAAGAAAGAATTTATCCTTTATATATATTAGAAGAACTTCTAAAGCCAGAGGGTTATGTTATTGGCGCAAATTGGGACTATGAGAACGGTTATTTTGATTTGAAAATTGATGATAAAGGAGCCTATTACTTTTTACGTGTTCCCTTTTATGCTGTTGCTGGCTCCTTAGATTATCCAGGGGTTACTGTACGCTTGGAAAAACCCTTTTTGCTGGCACACGAGTATGAGTCTGGAAATGACCAAGATAGTCGAAATGGCGCTATTCAAGGTGCCTTTAACCAATTTCAGACACCTACAAACCCAGACGCTGATGTACCTCAGGAATATATTGAGGTTGGAAAGAGTCTCGTACAAAAGCTTGAAGAGCTAATTCTTCCAAGCGACCAATAATAAAAGAATGTCGCCTTCCTGTAGCAGGAAGGTGGGCGGACAATTAAAATGATAATCCCTGTCACGGACAACCCCGAGTATAATGTGCTGACGTTTAATGTAGAAGGAAGCAATGTCTTCGAATGTTCTATTATGTATGTCTTCTGTAACCTTAATATGATGAAATTGCTGGGTACGCATGAGCTGTAATATATCTTCGAAAGGTGTAGCGTTAATAGTGTGAGACAGTTCATGATAGAAAAGACCTGACATAAAATCATTAGAGCGAATTATTGTAGTGGCCCCTGCTCGTAATGCATTTTCGATTTGGACTTGAGTGAGAATTTCAGCAATAATCCATACATGTTTATTATTTCCTCTTACAGCTACGGTGGTTAAAATGGTATCGTTATCAGCCTGGCGTTCATTTCGAGCCGATACATCTGCTGAGATGAGTACGCGTTGTGCCAGGGAAATGTTTGCCTGCTTGAGGATATTATCTTCAGTAGGGTCTCCTTTTATAAAGTGGACTGGATACTGTTGATAGTCTACAGATTTTAATGTACGGTCAATTAGAACAATTTGCGTATGGGGGCTATTTTCCAGGGTGATGTCAATTAATCTGCGAATACGCTCGTTCCACCCGATAAAAATGTAATGATTACTTCCCCTGAAGTGAAGTTTTCCTTCTACTAGGTCTTTTTCCCGTTGTACAGTGGCAGCTGAGAGTGTCGTGATATAGTAGGCGACAAGCCCACCACCTGACAGGATAAGTGTTATCGCTACTAATTTCCCAGGAATAGTTAAAGGGACATAATCGCCATACCCTACAGTAGCACCAGTAACTATAGCCCACCATATTCCATCAAATACGGATGGGAACTGATTTGGTTCCACTAGATGAATGATTGTCCCAAAAAACATCATAATGGTAGCAATACTTAGAAGTAATCTTACTATAACGGGTAACTGATGATACACTTGTTTAATAAATCGAACATTCATAGGCTCACCTGTTGTCTTTTTCCACTAGTATGGACATAGGTTTTCGAGGTATATACAAAAAGCTGACAAAATTTTGTCAGCTTTCGTAACTTATTTAGAATTTTATCTTTAGTTTTTTAGTGTCTTTTTTAAGCTTTGATACACTTCATCCCAAAAATCATGGTTGTCACGGAATGACTTTGTCATGAATAGGATCATTTCATTGAATTTCTCCTGATAGTCATCCGCATCCTTTTCAGGTAGTTTCTCTCGGGACTCTGTTACAAATTCTTGGATCTTTTCTGCTCTAGGTCCCCATTTCGCTACCTCATTTCCATCCTGATCAAGGAAAATTATAATTGGGATAGACCTTGCTGTCCCATTTGTTAAATAGTTATCCATTAACTCTAAATTTTGATCGCGAAGTAGCATACGAACATCCATGTTGGTTGCTTCTGCTAAGTGAAGTAGGATTGGGATGTTAAGCATGGCATCCCCGCACCAATCTTCTGTAAGGACAATAGCCCGAAGATCCCGATTTTGTAGCTCTGTAAAAAACGCTGTGTCATTTGGTAAAGAAAAGGTATCGTAAATATAAAGTAAATTTTCTTTATGGTTTTCCATGGATTCGATATACACATCTGGGGACATCCCTTTTTCAAACCACGTATTTAGGTTCATTGCTTACCGCTCCCTTATCGTTTAATTACCTTGAGTGTATCCATTATAAAAAGATTCGTAAACAAAAGTGCTCTTTATTAGATAATTTGCTATTATAGAAAAAGATATGCTTGAAGGAGGATGAAAAAATGGAAACAGCAAACCGTGAATTTTTATTGGAACTATTACATACTGCCTCACCATCAAGTAATGAGATGGCAATACAGAAGAAGTGGATCAATTACGTCAAAGAATTTGCAGATGAAATAAAGACAGATAATGCAGGAAATGCGATTGGCGTCCTCAATCCTGATGCGCCATTTAAAGTACTACTAGCGGGACATTGTGATGAAATCGGTCTGGTAATTAACCGCATCGATGAGGAAGGCTTTTTGCATTTTGATAAAATGGGTGGCGTTAACCCTAAAGCTGCCGTCGGCATGAAGACCAACATTTTAGGCTATAACAAGACGATCACTGGTGTTATTGGCGTCAATGCTCAGCATCACGGTGGACTTAAAAATGACTTTGGTCTGGAAGACTTATTTATTGACTGTGGCTATCAATCAAAAGACGAAGCAGAAAGAGATGTGCAGATTGGGGACCTAGCTGTTTATAAAACTGAACCAGAGATTTTAAGAGATCGGTACGTTGCAGGGCGTGGCTTGGATAACCGGACAGGTGCGTTTATTGTAGCAGAAGTATTAAGACGTCTAAAGGACAAGGGATGTTCGGTTGGTGTATATGCTGCGAGCACTGTGAATGAAGAAACTAACATGGGTGGAGCTTATTTCGCTGCTGCAGGCGTTAAACCGACAATGGCAATTGCTTGTGATGTGACGTTTGCAACAGATTATCCAGGCGTAAACAAGCAAAAGCATGGTGATGTAAGGCTGGAAAAAGGACCTGTTTTAGCTAAAGGGGCACCTATCAATATAAAAATTAATAAACTTCTTGAAAAAGCAGCAAAACGCTTAGATATGGATGTACAGTACGAGCTAACCCCAAGAATGACTGGTACAGATGCAGATAAAATGCGATTAACTGGTGTTGGAGTACCAGTATCACTCGTTTCTTTGCCATTACGCTATATGCATTCTCCTGTAGAAACCGCAAGCTTGCAAGATATCGATGAAGAAATTGAATTATTGGTAACCATGTTGTCTTCTTTAACGGGAGAAGAAAGCTTAAATCCGTTAGAAGACTAACATTACAAGGATTATACTTCAGCACTAAAAAACTTTTAGTAAAAGGCATTTTAGACCTAAAGTTTGAACAGCTTATTTTAGTATGAAAAAAGAGTGATAATTTAATACTTAAATTGCTACTAAAGCCCTTTTATTTCTTTCAAATGAAATAAAGGGGCTTCTTTTATGTGCCTTACAAGGTATTTTGATGCATTTTTATAATTTCCATTGTAAAAGTTCTTTTTTTGAAAAAATATAAACCCTTGATAGGTCGAGATTTTAAGCACATGAATGAGGGGGGGATTTGGTCACTAACAGACTATGGTCTCATGAACTAAAGAGGAAAAATCACTACTATTTAATCAATTTTGAAAATTCAGTTTTAAATCGACACAATGCGACACAAATCAATGTCTAGTTTCCTTATACTCACATTAACAACATAGATTCTACAAATACCACCACTGGCATCAGGACCCACTTAAAAATTCAGGGAGAGGAGGCAGTAGGTGTTTTTTTGCTTCGATAAAATCTGTCTTAAAAATTGAGGGGAGGAAATAGTTTGAGAACAAAAAAGCGACGACAAACGAAAGTGTTCAGTATTGCTGCATCCGTTTTAATGACCTTTTCATTGGTTACCCCAGGAATAGCAAGCGCAGAATCCAGCAATAAACTACATCAGTCGGTAAACGAATCGTCAAGCTCAGTTGTACAAAACAAAGTAACAGATCGACTGCTTGATGCGTTTAAGAAAGATGAAAAAATTACCTTTCTAGTTAAATTTGCAGAGAAGGCTGATACAGCTAAAATTGCGAAGGAAGCAAAAAATTCTACAGCCAAAGCGAAAATGTCTGCACATCAGGCGGAACTTGTCCAACGTTCGGCAGTTGTGTCTGAATTAAAGGCAACATCGCTTACTTCACAACAGAATGTTAAAGACTTCCTTGAAGCACAATTAGATTCAGGGAAGGTTGATGATTATCAATCTTTTCATATTGTAAACGGTATGGCCGTTACAGCAACAAAAGAAGTGGCAGAAAAAATTGCTACTTTTGCTGAAGTGGAGAAAATCTTGCCAAATGAAAAGCGCGAACTTTTCACAACAGTAACAGAGGATGCGAAGGCACCTGCTTCTGAAGTTGCAAATGTGGAATGGAATGTAGAACGTGTTGGTGCTCCGGCTGTTTGGGACATGGGATTTGATGGTTCTGGTGTCACAGTAGCAAGCATCGATACCGGAGTACAATATGATCACCCTGCACTACAAGAGAAATACCGTGGGTATGATGCGGCAACTGGTGACGTTAGTCATGATTATAACTGGTTTGACGCAACAGCAAATGAAGAAGTACCATATGACGATCAAGGGCATGGAACACATGTTACAGGAACTATGGTCGGTAGTGAACCAGATGGATCAAATCAGGTCGGTGTTGCCCCTGGTGCACAATGGATCGCTGTTAAAGCCTTCACTGCAGATGGTGGAACCGATGTAGATTTACTGGAAGCTGCAGAATGGATTTTAGCTCCTACAGACTCAGAAGGTAATGCTCGTGTCGATATGGCACCAGATGTTGTAAACAACTCTTGGGGCGGTGGTCCTGGTCTGGATGAGTGGTATCGTGATGTTGTTATCAACTGGAGAGCAGCGGAGATTTTCCCGGAATTCTCTGCAGGTAATACGACTTTATTTAACCCAGGTGGACCTGAATCAATAGCAGTACCTGCTAACTATCCAGAGTCGTTTGCTACGGGGGCTACAGATGCAAATGATTCATTGGCAAGCTTCTCACTACAAGGCCCTTCTCCCTATGATGAAGTGAAACCAGATATCTCTGCACCTGGTGTAAACATCCGTTCTAGTGTGCCAGGCGGTGGATATGAAGGTGGTTGGAATGGTACCTCTATGGCTGGTCCAGCAGTATCTGCAGTAGTTGCTTTAATCAAGCAAGCAGATGCTAGTTTGACAGTCGATGAAATTGAAGAGTTGCTAATTACAACCGCAACACCATTAACAGACGATGAATTCACTGAGGTGCCAAACAATGGGTATGGTTATGGCCTTGTAAATGGCTATGACGCTGTATCTTCTCTTGTTACAGGATTAGGAACCTTAGAAGGACAGGTTACTAAAGAAGGGGAAGACACGGAAGCACCTACTTTTGAACATGAAGGACCAGCTGAATCCTATATTGGCATGGATTTAGACTTATCCATTCATGTAACTGACAACATAAGCGTCTCCTCCGTTGTGCTTAACTACACAGATGGTAATGGAGAAGCACAAACGGTTCAAGCAGAACGAGTTTCGGGAGACTTTAAAGATGGAGAGTATATAGCTACAATCCCTGGTGATCATATTGATGGTGAAGCTCTAACGTATAGCTGGAGCATCAATGATTTTGGGAATAATGAGGTTTCCAGTGACGAATACACCGTGGAACTGCATCCAGGAATTTCAGTTGGTTATTCAGAGGATTTTGAATCTGAGGCTGCTGGCTGGACAGTATTCGGAGAGAATAATAGCTGGGAACGCGGCATTCCTACTTCAGGACCAGAAAGTGCAGTATCTGGGGAGAATGTGTATGCAACAAACCTAGAAGGAACCTATGATAGTAATACAAACACAACCCTAGTAATGCCTCCGGTTGACTTACCAGAAGGAGAATCATACTTACAATTCAGTCAGTGGTACAACATAGAAAACAACTGGGATTATGGCCATGTATTTATTTCGACAGACCAAGAAGAATGGACACAACTAGCTAGAATAACCAATGTTTCGGAGGATTGGGAGAATGTAGAAATTGATCTTTCCGAATATAGTGGTCAACGTGTTTATATCGGCTTTAACCTAACGACAGACGGTTCCGTGGTGCGAGATGGTTTTTACATTGATGATGTTGAACTATCCGATACCTCTGATAGCGCAAGTGCTTCTGTGAAGAAAAATAAAGGTAAAGCAAAAGGGAAAAATAAAGGTTCCCTTGGTCTAAATAAAGGATCTATGGGAGTCACTGAATTTAATAATGCACTTGGCGTCATTAAGAGTGATGAAAAGGCATCGTTAAAAGAAAAAGTGAACCCTGCTAAAATTGCTCCAATTAAACCAGAAAAGAAAGACAAACCAGAAAAGGATCCAATTAGTCCTGTACTATTACCAATGAGCGCTCAGGTAAGTGTGCTTGAAAGTGGTAGAACGGTTCAGACGGATCCAGAAAATGGTTCTTACTCATTACTTCATGCTGCAGGTGAATTTACTGTCAAAGCTGAAGCTTATGGATTTGCTTCACAAGAGCAAACCGTTTCGATTGAAAACGATGAAGTTAGTACAGCTGATTTCACTTTAGAGGAAATTGCACAGCATACTGTGAGCGGAACTATTACGGATGAAGCTACTGGTGAACCAGTTGAAGGTGCTACCGTTATCGTGGTCGAAGACGCTAACGTTACACCAGTTCAAACGGATGCTGAGGGTAATTATTCCCTTACTGCCTATGAAGGAAGCTATACACTTAAAATAGTAGCAAGCGGTTATCATGGAACTGAAATAGAAGTAAACTTAGAGGATGGCGATGCAGTAGCTGACGTTTCTCTAGAACCGTTCTATACAGTTCCTGGGGGAGAAATTGCTTATGATGATGGCACTGCTGAAAACGCCCGTGCTTTCTATGATGCAGGAAATGGCTGGGCGGTTAAAATGTCCCTTCCTGATGGGGAAGAGTCTGCTGTCGTAACAGACGGTGTGTTCAAATTCTGGGATGAAGAATTCCCTAGTCCTGGTGGAACTGAATTTGCTGTAGAGGTTTGGGATGCGTCTGGTACAGACGGTCAGCCTGGTGAAAAAATAGCTGGTCCGTTTAATGCAGAAGCCGTACGGGATTCTGGTGAGTGGACAGTTGTTGATCTATCAGAGCATGGTATTGTAGTAGAAGAAGATTTTTATATGGTCTATATTCAAACGCAACCGAATACAGGCGCACCTGGACTTGCAACAGATGAAAATGGTCCGAATGCTGAACGAAGCTATCAGTTAGTTGGCGGGGCGTGGTCTCCTTCACCAGCAGCGGAAGGTAATTATATGATTCGCTCACGGGTTAGCTACGAAGCTGAGACGCCTGTAATTACTTCTCCAACAGAAGATCTAATTACAAACGAATCAGAAATTACTGTTGAAGGAACAGCTTCTCCTACAACAACTGTCCAGCTATTAAACAATGGTGAAGAGGTTGGTACTGCTGAAATTGGTGAAGAAGGAACCTTTGCAATTGATGCTGAACTAACTGAAGGTGAAAATGAGCTAACCGCTGTATCTTTATTAGATGGTACAGAAATTGGTGAATCAGAGCCAGTTGTCGTCACTTTAGATACAGAGGCTCCTGAATTAACAATTGATAGCCCTGAAGATGGGGATAAAACAAATCGTGAAACAGTTACAGTAGAAGGTACTGTAGATGATGCTAATCTCGATTTCGTAGAAGTTAATGGCCAAGAAGCAGCTGTAGAAGATGGCTCCTATTCTAAACGGATTCTATTAGACAATGGAGAAAATGAAATCGAGGTTGTCGCACATGACCTTGCAGGTAATACAACTTCTGAAACGGTAACAATTGACGTGAAGTACGACGCACCTGAAATTGAGAACTTAACGCCAACAGAAGATGTGACATTGCAGGCAGGTGAAAGTGTCAAAATTGAATTCGATAGTGAACCTGGTCTAGATGCTACCTTTGCTATTCATATGCCATTGACGAATGCGAAGAGTAGTATTGCTAACGCTACGGAGTTACCAATGATGGAAACATCTGATGGTCACTATGTAGGTTATTGGACAGCAACTAGCAACGTAGTAGCGGATGGTGCAGTAATCGAAGTAAAAGTAGAAGATGATTATGGTAATGAAACAAGAGAACAGGCTGACGGAAAATTAATGATTAACGTCGACTGATCTCACTAAGTAAGCAAGGTGTGTAGAGAAAATCTACACACCTTGTTTTTGTTTTGAAGCAAAAGACTTTTCAAATCTCTTTATCTGAAGTATACTATCCTTATAATTTAATAATCGATTCCATCTTCGGGGCAGGGTGAAATTCCCGACCGACGGTAAGAAGCATTTAGGTGCTTTAAGTCCGTGACCCGCAATGTTCATTGCGGCTGATCTGGTGCAAGTCCAGAACCGACAGTTACAGTCTGGATGGGAGAAGATGTCGAGCCGGAATATAGTGCATTTACTGCGCTTATTTTTCCTATGATTTAATAAACAAACCCTAAAGCCCCGATTAGGCTTTAGGGTTTTTTGTATTTAAATGGAAGACGGCGGATCCTTCATCACGAGATAGGAATCGATTTAAGATGAAGGAGGAGAAGGATGATGCATTCATCAAAAACGCAATCATTCAGCTTGTTAAAACTTATTATTCTAGCTTTATTGGGGACCATTTCATTGGTGTTATTCTTTATTAACTTTCCCCTACCATTTCTACCAACCCCTTATTTGAAAATTGATTTCAGTGAGGTACCTGCCTTAATGGCTGCATTTATTTTTTCGCCATTAGCAGGTGTAATCGTTGTCGCTATCAAAAATATCTTATATCTTGCAATTGGCGGGGGAGAATTAATTGGCGTACTAGCTAATTTTATTACAGGTGTATTATTTATCGTGCCTGTGGCCCTTATGTATCACAAATATAAAGGTGTTAAAAGTGTTATTTCTGGACTTGTTACTGGTACGATCGTGATGGCACTTGGGATGAGTGTTCTAAACTACTTCTTAATCCTGCCAGCATATGGTTGGTTTATGGGATGGGAAATGACCGAGCAGTTAAAATGGTTTTCCGTTTATGCGGGAATACTACCGTTTAATCTAATAAAAGGAATAGTTGTCGGACTGTTGTTTGTACCATTATTCCTAAAAATGAGGCAGTGGATTGAAGAAAAACAAGCAGGACTTGCGTAAGCTGAAGAAGACTTTAACCGAAAAACAATAGATGCAATAAACACCGCTAGCATGATGATCATGTAGCGGTGTTTTTACATTATCTTCTATTTAATATCCTAAGCACAAAAGAATCTTTATTGTTCGTCGACAAGGTATCTTGCTGTAGGTTGTACTTCTAAACGTTCCTCTGGAATTGGCTTCCCTGACTTTTCACTTAATCCGAAGGTGCCATTTTCGATCCGCTTTAATGCATCATCGATTTCACGAAGCCTCTCTTCACGTACAAGGTTTAAACCAGCGTCACGTTCTTGTTCGAATTGCTCTGTCCCCATATCCCCTGGATGATTGTCATAGTCTGCTAGTTCATTTATCGAATCATTTGGGCTTTGCTCTTGGTTTTCTGCAATTTTGTCTTCATTTTCTTTTTTCATTTGTAGGAGTTGTTTTTTGAATTTATCTAATTTATCTTTGCTCAGATATGTTTTCATAGTACCGGATCTCCTTTCGTTATGACTGCTTCTTAGGGACTATTCCTAATGTGCACCTTGAAATACACACAAGTTTTTCTCCTTCATCTACTATTTGTATTTCCCACACCATGGTGGTTTTTCCAATGTGAAGAGGTTTTGCTATTGCAGTGACCGTTCCCTCTCGTTTACTCCTAATATGATTCGCATTTATTTCCATGCCAAAAACATTAAAAGTTGTTGTGTCGATATTGGTCATTGCTCCAATACTGGCAGCAGTTTCGGCAAGCGCAACACTTGCCCCACCGTGCAAATATCCCGCAGGTTGCCGTGTTCTTTCATCAACTGGCATGGTTAGGACGACAAGGTTTTTGTCCAACGATTTTATTTCGATACCAAGTGCTTCCATTAGAGTCTGATTAAATTCCATATATAGGACATCCCTTCTTAAAATAAGGCGTTAATGAGTAGTGATATTCCTAGTAGAATTCCATAGATGCTATTGGTTTTACCAGTTGCAGCCATTGCAGGCATCATTTCAAGCGGCATTGATTTACCTTGAAACTTTTTAATCACGTCATATGCTTTAATCATAGCAACAAATGAAATAAGCGACCATAATGGAAGAATACCGACAATGATATAAGCTGCTGTAAGGATGAAGGAAAGAATGAAAAAGCCTGCAAGCACTTTTATTGCATTCTTTCTACCAACTAAAATAGCAATCGTTTTACGCCCATTTTCTTTATCTCCATCAAGGTCTCGGATATTATTGGATAACATAATAGCTCCGATAAAGAGCGCGACAGGGATGGATACCCAGATTGACCCTGCTGTGATGGTGCCAGTTTGTATGAAAAAGCTAATCCCTATAATGACAGTCCCCATTAAAAAACCAGAAAATAGTTCTCCTAATGGAGTATAAGCAATTGGCAACGGTCCACCTGTATATAAATAACCGAAAAGCATACATACTAAACCGATAAGTGCAATCCACCAACTTGATTCCATGCAAATATATACTCCAAGAAGAATGGCAATTCCAAAAAAGGTTAAAGCGAGGTTTAGCACGGTTTTAGGCTTAATACCATCTCTTACGATCGTGCCACCGATCCCTACAGATTCCTCGGTGTCTAGTCCTCTTACGAAATCATAATATTCATTAAACATATTTGTTGCTGATTGAATCAGCATGGATGCAAGTAACATTGCAAAAAATAAAAGAAGATGGAAGGATGTTGCTTCATTTAAAGCAAACATGGAGCCCACAAAAACAGGTACAAAAGAAGCTGTTAACGTATGTGGCCGTAATAAACGCCACCATACCTGAAATCCTTCCTTTTCGTTTAAAGCTTGTTTTATCGTATGATTATTGGATGAGTTCATTCTATTTTCCCCCTGATTTACACGCCTATCGTATCAATTTTAGGGAAATTATAAGGGGGTGTCAATTAACGGGGAGGATTTCCTTGAGAAACCAGAGAAAAGAGAATAAAATAGGAGAAGATGACAGAATGGCGCATTGTTTGATTACGGAGGTTTATATAGATGATTGAACTGAAGGAAGAAAATATAGAAGCTGTATTACAGGAGGCAATTGATACGATTCGGCCTCAGAGTAGCAGACTTGTTAGTATTACAAAAAGGGTAGAGAAAGTGGATACCCTTGCTTTTTATGATGTAGCAAATCAAATAAGGAATGAGCGATTGTTTTGGACAAGTACGGCAGAAGCATACACCCTTGTAGGGGCCGGAAGTGCTATTGAAATTATCGCAAGGCATAATCGTTTTGAAACAGCAGAACAGATATGGAATAATCTTCTAGAAGATGCTGTCTCAAATAATCCATACGATGTTCCGGGAACAGGTATTGTTGCTATTGGTGGGGCAGCTTTTGATCCTGAGAAGGAGAAAACAGCACTTTGGGCAAACTTTGAACCAATTCGGTTTACGGTACCCGAATATTTATTGACCGAACATGAAAAAGACTATTATTTCACAATGAATATTGTCGTAAGAGAAGATGATCACCCACGCCAGCTTGCTAATCAATTAAAGCGTGAGGAACGTAAGCTTTTGGAAAGTCTCCCGAAATATGGAGAAGATACACACATTGTTGGCAGACATGATATCTCACCGAATAAATGGAAGCAAACTGTCAAATTAGCTACAAATGAAATACAACAAAGTCATGTCGATAAAATTGTGTTAGCTAGGGAAGTACGTTTAAAGCTAGACAAAGAAGCAGACAGCGGAAATGTTATACGTAAGCTATTAAGTACTCAGCCCAATAGCTTTATTTTTTCTTTTGAACAAGGAAGAGATTGCTTTATTGGCGCGACTCCGGAACGTTTAGTGAAAATTAGAGAGAGTAGCCTTTTCTCAACTTGTCTAGCGGGTACAGCTCCTAGAGGGGAAACAGAGGAAGAGGATGCACGGATTAGCTATCATTTGTTTCATGATCAAAAAAACCGGGGTGAGCATGACTTTGTAGTACAAATGATGAAAAAGGCCATTGAATCATATTGTACAGACATTGACATTCCAGATGAACCAGTTGTATATCCATTGAAAAATTTACAACATTTATATACCCCAGTCACTGCTCGTCTAAATGAAGGCAACAGTATTTTGGATATTATAAAAAACTTACATCCTACTCCTGCTTTAGGTGGGACCCCACGTGAAGAGTCTGTTGCCTTTATACGTGAGCATGAGCTTTTGGATCGTGGCTGGTATGGAGCACCTGTCGGATGGCTGGATAATCGTGATAACGGAGAATTTGCGGTAGCCATTCGTTCAGGCTTGATCCAGGGAGATGAAGCATCCCTATTTGCGGGTTGTGGCGTTGTAAAGGATTCTGATCCAGAAGAAGAATTTGAGGAAACAAATATTAAACTAACACCGATGCTTTCAGTACTGGAGGGGGAAAAATGAGTTCTACCGTAGCATTAACCAGGTATACAGCTAATTTTGTCGATGAATTGTCCAAAAGTGGTGTCACCGACGTAGTGATTTCCCCGGGTTCACGTTCCACACCACTTGCCATGACGATAGCTGAACACCCTGTTATGAAAGAATGGGTGGTGATTGACGAGCGTTCTGCTGCCTTTTTTGCAATGGGAATTGCTAAGAAGACTTCACGTGCAGTGGCGCTCGTCTGTACATCAGGTACCGCTGCAGCTAATTATTTTCCAGCAATCGTTGAGGCCCATTACAGCAGAATACCGCTTGTTGTCCTAACAGCTGACCGTCCTCACGAATTACGGGATGTTGGTGCACCACAAGCGATCGAGCAAATAAAACTTTATGGGGATTATGTAAAATGGTTCCAAGAAATGGCGTTACCAGAGGCCTCAGAAAAAATGCTTGACTATGTGAGGAATAAAGCTGCAAGAGCTGTGTTTATGGCACAAGAAGGCAATCCGGGACCAGTACATCTAAACTTTCCATTCAGGGATCCTTTAGTACCTGACTTCACACTAGATAATTTATGGGGCGATCACCGGGCAATAGAACCTCGCAACCCTGCTTTTGATGGCAAAAGGCAGCTTTCGGCCCAACAACTTTCTTCCTTTTTGCAAAAGCTAGAAGGTAAAGATAAAGGTATTATTGTTTGTGGGCCGCAAATGGAGCAAGAATTAGCTCAGGCTGTCACTAGCCTGGCAGAAGCGTGGGGGATTCCTATTTTAGCTGATCCTTTATCACAAATGCGTGCAGGGGAGCATGCTAAAGATTTAATTATCGAAACCTATGATGCTTTCTTTCGCGACGAGGCATTACGAAAGAAGTTAAGTCCAGACTATATAATTCGTTTTGGTGCAATGCCCGTGTCGAAACCTTATCTATTTTATGTAAACGAGCATGCACATACCCCACAATTTGTTGTGGAAAATCATGCAGGGTTTCGCGAGCCAACAGGTAATAATACAGGTTTCATTTTTGCTGATCCTGTGCTTTTTTGTGAAGCTCTTTTGCAACTGGAGCATAAGCCACTACACGACAAGGAGTGGTTAGCTAGCTGGCAGGAAATGAACCAAGTTGCAAAAAAACATCTTCTTACGGAGGCGACTGGAGCAATTACTGAAGGAGAAGCAGTAAGAGCCCTAATAGATGTTATACCAGAAGAAAGTAGTATTTATATTGGGAACAGCATGGCCGTACGTGATTTAGACACTTTCTTTTTGACCACGCCAAAACAGTTGTCTATTTTGGCTAACCGCGGTGCAAACGGGATTGACGGTATGGTGTCAAGCGCATTAGGAGCTGCTGCTTATGGGACTCCTGTCACCCTTGTGCTTGGTGATTTATCCTTTTACCATGATTTAAATGCATTGTTGATTGCGAGGCAATATGGGCTGAATATTACCATATTGTTAATCAATAATAATGGTGGAGGCATTTTTTCTTTCCTTCCTCAATCCCAAGAGGAAAAGCATTTTGAAGTGTTATTTGGAACGCCGGTGGATATAGAATTTAAGCAAGCTGTGAACATGTACGGAGGCAACTATACAAGCGCAGAGTCAGAGGAAGACTTGAAAAAAGTTTTATATGAGAGTTATCAATCCAAAGGGCTTTCAGTGGTGGAAGTTAAGACAGACCGAGACGCAAATACAAGCTGGCACCGTAACATATGGAAGGCGATTGCTGAAGAGATAAAGGACGAGGCATAGCAATGTATTACAACATTCATGACACCATGTATTGGGTAGAGAAAACTGGCTCTGGTCCCGTTCTGCTGCTTCTACATGGTTTTACTGGGTCAACTAAAACATGGGATTCTTTGGTGAAAAAATGGAAGGATAATTATACTGTCGTCACACTTGACCTTCCAGGACATGGAAAGACTACTACACAGGTACCTATTACCATGGAAATGTGCTGCAGAGATCTTGCAGCACTCGTTCAGACATTAGGCATTGAAAAAGTCAATCTATTAGGATATTCAATGGGAGGGAGGACAGCGCTATCCTTTGCCTGTCTCTATCCCCATCTAGTAGATAAGCTTATATTAGAGAGTGCTTCACCAGGTTTACTAACTGAAAAAGAAAGACTGGAGCGCAGAAACAAAGATGAACAACTGGCGAGAAAACTTGAGCGTGAAGGTGTTAAAGCATTTGTAGATTTTTGGGAGAAAATTCCCCTTTTCTCTACACAGGAACAATTACCTCCTGATAAAAGAGGAGCTATTCGACAAGAAAGATTATTACATTCTGCTGAGGGTCTTGCTATGTCATTGCGCTTTATGGGAACAGGCAGTCAGCCTTCCTGGTGGGGGCATTTATCACAGCTTTCAATTCCTACACTATTGCTAGTTGGAGGCGAAGATGCAAAGTTTAAAGCATTAAACAAAAGTATGCATGAACGCTTGCCACAGAGCGATTTTCAAGTTGTCGAACATGCTGGTCATGCACTTCACGTGGAAGAATCAGCGATTTTTGGTAATATAGTATATGAGTTTATCATTTCACTGGAGGAAGGAAGATAATTTTATCCCACCTTAACTGGCAGTAAGACCCCCACCAAATGAAGGTTCACTTTATTTGATCACCTTCTTGTGTGGTGAGATCTTCTATTCAACCATCAGAGCACTTCTCAAGTTTTTTGAAATAAAAGGTTTGGAAGGCTGCCATTTAAGAAATGGTAAAGAAAAAGCACTATTACTTACATAATAAGGAGGAAAAAAGATGACAGTACAATGGGAAAAAGTAAGAGAATACCAAGAAATTGTATATGAAAAATATAACGGAATAGCAAAAGTTACAATCAACCGTCCAGAAAAACGTAACGCATTTACCCCTTTAACGGTAAATGAAATGATTAATGCCTTTGCAGATGCACGTGATGATTCAACGATTGGCGTTATTCTTCTAGCAGGAGAAGGAGACAAAGCATTCTGTTCAGGTGGAGACCAATCTGTCCGGGGACATGGCGGTTACGTAGGTGATGACCAGGTTCCACGCTTAAATGTTCTTGATCTACAACGATTAATTAGAACCATTCCGAAGCCAGTCATTGCTATGGTATCTGGCTATGCTATCGGCGGGGGACATGTTTTACATGTCGTATGTGACCTTACGATTGCTGCAGACAATGCTATTTTCGGCCAAACTGGTCCAAAAGTGGGTAGCTTTGATGCTGGTTATGGTGCAGGTTTATTAGCAAGAATGGTTGGGCATAAGCGTGCAAGAGAAATCTGGTACTTATGTCGCCAATACAATGCAGAGGAAGCTTATGAAATGGGGCTTGTTAACACAGTCGTTCCACTAGACAAGCTAGAAGAAGAAACCATCCAATGGTGTGAAGAAATCTTGGAAAAATCACCAACAGCACTAAGATTCTTAAAAGCATCCTTCAATGCTGATACCGATGGTTTAGCAGGATTGCAGCAAATGGGCGGAGACGCGACATTGTTGTACTACACAACAGATGAAGCAAAAGAAGGAAGAGACGCCTTCAAAGAAAAAAGAAAGCCGAATTTCAAGCAATTCCCACGCTTTCCTTAAAAAGTATTTTCAACCCTTTGCTCCTATGAAGCAAAGGGTTTTCTTCACTTCACTTCATGAAAGGAGGGTACATACATGACTACCACAATCCCTCACTGGTTGTCAAAACAGGCAGAATTAGCCCCTGATCAAACAGCAGTTGAATTAGCAGATGGTTCATACCTAACCTTTAAGGAACTGCAAGAGAAAAGCCAGTCCTATGCAAAAAAACTGGGCACATTAGGAGTAGTAAAGGGAGAACATGTTGGTATCTTATCTGAGAATAGTGATGCCATGATGATCACGATCCATGCGTTAAGTTATATAGGAGCTGTTGGTGTTTTACTTAATGTACGTTTAACAGCTTCTGAATTAAACTACCAACTAAACGACGCTGATGTCTCTGTGCTGTTAGTTTCTGCTAATCAACAGCAACGTGCAAACGAACTAAAAGTGAAAATGGTAGTAGAGCTAACAGAAATAGAAAATAACCCAGAGAGCTCTGTAGCTTTGCAAGAAGAGATTCAATTGGATACGCTTTTTACGATTATGTATACTTCTGGGACGACAGGTTTTCCTAAAGGTGTCATGCACACATATGGGAACCATTGGTGGAGTGCAATTGGATCGGCGCTAAATCTAGGGTTGCATAAAGAGGATAAATGGCTTGCAGCATTGCCACTCTTCCATGTCAGTGGTTTTTCGATTCTCATGCGTAGTGCGATCTATGGAATGCCAGTATTTTTATTGGAGAAATTCGATGTGAAAACTGTGCAAACTGCTATTTTCCAAAAGGGCGTAACCATTCTCTCAGTCGTCACGGTAATGTTGCATCAACTTTTAGAAGAGCTTGGGGATAATGTATATCCCGAGCATTTTCGCTGTATGTTACTTGGAGGAGGTCCTGCTCCACAATCTCTGTTACAAATCGCTAAAGACAAAGGCATACCTGTTTTCCAATCATTCGGCATGACAGAAACGGCCTCCCAAATTGTGACACTAAGCGAAAGAGACGCGCTTGAGAAAGTTGGTTCTGCTGGAAAAGCCTTGCCACCTGCCCAGCTTAGAATCAATCGACCAGATAAAGATGGGGTTGGCGAGATTTGGGTAAAGGGACCAATGGTAACAAACGGATATTTTAATAAAGAGGATGCAACCAATAAAGCTATGCAAGAGGGCTGGTTGGCAACCGGTGATCTTGGATATGTTGACGAGGGAGGCTTTTTATACGTGGTGGAAAGAAGAACAGATCTGATTATTTCCGGCGGGGAAAATATTTATCCTTCTGAAATAGAGAGTGTTCTTTCTGCTTTCACAGGAGTTAGAGAGGTCGGGGTAACGGGGCAAGTGGATCCAATATGGGGAAGTAAGCCTGTCGCTTTTTTAGTAGTAAATGATTTTATTACAGTAGATATGATTGAAAAGTATGCCCAGGAAAAATTAGCGGCCTACAAAGTTCCTGTAGCCTTTCATTTTGTCACGTCATTACCACGAAATGCTTCAAATAAATTACAACGAAATAAGCTGTTGGACCTTTTAAATTAAATAAACAGGGTGTCCCACTTGGGGAACATCCTGTTTTGATCTTTTACCTGTTGCAGCATGGAGGGCAACTTCATTATGAAGAAAGCCTATTTTCGATTGATCAAAGGCGCATGGTTAGTAGAATATAAAGGCTTCAGTTCTTCTTTTGGTGCAATATGGAGTTTGGCATGATTCACGGCGATTGGGCCATCATGGAAACCCCCCGCTATCAAGCTCAATTTGCTCGGATAATTGGATATATCACCAACCGCAAAGATGCCTGGAATATTGGTGGACATATTACCATCCACTAAAATGGTACCATCCTGCATTTCCACACCCCAATCGGTAATAGGACCGAGGTCTATTTCAAACCCATGGTTCACAATCACTCGGTCAATCGGAATCTCCTGTTTGGAGTCGTCCTCCATATGTGTAATTGTTGCTGTGTGAACTTGTCCATTTTCTCCAGAAAACCCGCTAACACGGAAGGGCTGATACACATCTACGGAAGAATTTTTCATTCTGCTTATGTTTCTTTCAATCCCTTTGAACTCTGGCTTGCGATGAACGATAGATACTTTATTTGCAATGCCTTCCAGTTCATTTGCCCAATCAACTGCAGAATTACCGCCGCCAGAGATAAGTACATCTTTCCCTGCATAATCGGTCATCTTATTAATCGCATAATGTAAGCTTTCCCCTTCAAAATTAATAGCTTCAGGTAGATCCATCTTCACAGATTTTAAACTTCCGAAGCCTGTTGCCAGGATAATCGTTTTCGTTAAGTGCTGTGAACCATTATGGCTTGTAAGTAAGAAAAAACCGTCAGGCTGCTTCTCCATATGCATAACTTGCTCATTGAGTACAATCTCTGGATCAAATGTTTTTGCTTGCTCTATTAATTGTTCGGTAAATGCTTCTCCAGAGATCTTCGGTATACCACCAATATCGTAAATCATTTTCTCGGGATAAAAATAGGGAACTTTCCCTCCTAAAAAAGGAAGGTACTCAATAATCTTTGTTTTCATTTCGCGCATTCCACTGTAAAACGCTGTGAATAATCCTACTGGACCCCCGCCAACGATTGTAACGTCATATAATTCTAGGTTTTGTGGCATCATGTAGCCTCCCTGTGATGAAATTACCTTAATCCTAATAGTAGGTTATTAAAAATCAGGAAAATTATCAAATAACACATATTTCTTATCTGTTAAACGGTACATTATAATGTGTAATTTAAAGAAAAGACAACTTCTCAATTCCGGATACAGGGGGTAATTTTTGTACGTTTCGTGACCTAACCACTACATAATCAATGAAAATCATTCTCAAATACATTGACGAAAATGGAAAAACCCAATAAACTGTAAGTAATACACAAAATCAGGAACGAACGAAAAGTAAGTGATCTACAACATGGAGTAAGATGTAGAGGGAGAGATTCCAATGCAAACATTAACCGCGAATAATTTAACACTCGGATATGGCGAGGATATTATAATAGACGATTTAAATATATCGATTCCTAAAGGGGAAATCACTGTTTTCATAGGTGGTAACGGTTGCGGAAAGTCAACATTGCTGCGTTCTTTGGCACGTCTTCTAAAACCAAAGGGCGGTGACATTGTCCTTGATGGGGAGGATATTGCAAAGGTTGCTACAAAGGAAGTCGCTAAAAAATTAGCGATATTACCTCAAAGTCCGATTACACCAGAAGGCTTAACCGTGAACGAACTAGTAAAACAAGGTAGACATCCTTACCGTGGCTTTTTAAAACAATGGTCAAAAGAGGACGAGGAAGCAGTATTTAATGCTCTTCAATCAACGAATATGCATCACCTTAAAGATCGTTCTGTTGATTCCCTTTCAGGTGGGCAACGCCAACGCGCATGGATTGCTATGACATTAGCACAAGAAACAGAGATGATATTGCTTGATGAACCGACAACTTATTTAGATATGACCCATCAAATTGATGTCCTGGATTTATTATTTGATTTAAATGAAAAAGACGGCCGCACAGTCGTAATGGTGTTACATGATTTAAATCTAGCTTGTCGTTATGCGCATCATATCGTTGCAATAAAGGATAAAAAGGTATTTGCACAAGGGAAGCCAGAAGAAATTATTAACTGTAATCTTGTGCACGAAGTATTTGAAATGATGTGTGACGTAACATTTGATCCAAGATTCGGTACACCAATGTGTATTCCGCATGGTAAAGGTCGCTGTATCTTTGCACAAGGTAAACAACAAACTGTATGAATTAATTGAACTGGACTTGTCTTCTTTGGAATGACAGGTCTTTTTTAATGGTTTTTCATAGCCCTCCATACATGCTTCAGGTGAATTTGTGACAATCTATTGTAAGGAGGTGCTGTATGGAGAAGAAAAAGTTTTACGTAAATGTTGGTGCAGGCGAAATCTCACAAGAAAAATACGATAACAACGAAGAATTTATTATCCATGCCACAGAGGATGAAGTTGCGATACTCCGAGATAAATTTAACCTGATGCATGAAGCAGGCATAAAAACATTTTTTCGAGCACATGTACCAATAAACCCTTACCATAATGATAGATCCAATGACTACTATGATGATGAAATGACTCAGGCTTATCAAATGATTTACGAATTAGGAGAAGCAGAAACAAAATCACATATTGAGCAAATGGGTATACTAGGCGACGAGCATATGTAAGGGAGCTTTGCTGGAGAGCTGCAACTGAATCAGTTGTGGCTTTTCCTATTTTAGGGTTTATCTCCTCATGAAAAATGGAATAGTATTACAGACCCCTAGAGGAGGCTTTATATGAAAAAATTAGTTCAAATGACCCTTATAACATTTACTGTCCCTGTATTAATGATATGTAGTATACTTATGACGCAAGAGATAGAGGCTGATCCTAAAACCGCTTCAGCTAAAACACATGAAGTATCTAATGTGGAAAAAGCAGTGAAAGATGTACCGCAACAACAAACGTTACAAGATGCACAAGTGAAAGAACTGACAAAAGAGTTTATGGATACATTGGTTCAGCCCTCTGATGAAAAGTATAAAGTAAAGAATATGGACTCCAAAGCACAATTGCTATCCGCATTTCATTCTATTGCCGAAGAAGAAATGGTTAAGCCATTTGTGGATTATTATTATACGGAAGAAGCAGATGGGCTTTATATCCTTCCAACGGAGACGCCACCTTGGTTTATAGCGGACAACCAATATGATATGGTACAATTAGAAGATAACGTTGTGAAAATCATACAATCAAATGAAACGGCATTGCATGGTGCATACACAATAGAAATGAAATTTACGCACGATGGAACATGGAAGATAGCAAGTGCGTCCATTTCCTAATCTAGAAGATACAGTTTATGAAGGCAGTTGAAACGATGTTTACATTTAAGGATTATTACAATAATGAGGTGAAGCTATCTTTTCAGCATCATCCTTTTTCTGAAGATCCCCGCCACGTATGGGTTATCTGTAAGTATAAAGATAAATGGTTACTTACGAAACATAAAGAAAGAGGCTTAGAATTCCCTGGTGGTAAAGTGGAAAAAGGGGAGACAGCCGAGCAGGCAGCAAAAAGGGAGGTTATGGAAGAAACTGGTGGAGAAATTCAGCAATTATGTTATATTGGGCAATATTATGTATACGGAAAAAGGGAGCATGTAGCCAAAAATATATATTATGCGGTCGTGGATTCCCTGCACCCTAAGATTACTTATTATGAAACAGAGGGCCCTAAGTTATTAGATACAATTCCTGAAAATATTAAGCAAAGCAGTGGATTTAGTTTTATTATGAAGGATGAAGTCTTGCCTCATTGTATCGACTATATAAAGACTACATTATAAAATCGCCTATGATGGTATAGGCGATTTTTTTGTCTTAGGCCTTATTCTTTATAAGCCAACCTTCCAATTTTTCTACAACTTTGTACATGATTGCTGCGAAAATAGCAATGAGTACAAGACTTGAGAGAACAAGAGAGAAATCAAAAACTTGGAATCCATAAATTATTAAATACCCAAGGCCCTGCTTTGCGACAAGGAACTCCCCTACAATAACCCCTACCCATGATAGCCCCACATTTACCTTTAAGGTGGAGATCATAGCTGGAAGGGTAGCGGGAAAAATAGCTTCTTTAAATTGCTGCCAGCGTGTCGCTCCGAAGCTTTTTAGCACTTTTTCGTAGTTCGGATCAACCTCATTAAACGCATTGTACACTACGAGTGTGGTGATAATTACAGAGACGAGTGCACCCATTGCGATAATTGAGAAATATCCTGTTCCCAGAGCTACAATTAAGATGGGACCTAGTGCAACTTTAGGCATAGCATTCATAATTACGAGATATGGATCCATGATTCTCGAAAACCTTGGTGAAGTCCATAGTATACTTGCAAACAGAATACCGGCAATAGTTCCAATGAGAAAGCCAGCTATTGTTTCAAACAACGTAATTTGTATATGTGTGACCATCGAGCCGTCCGCCATATTAGCTAGTAATACCTGGGTCACTTCAGAAGGAGAACTAAATAGAAGTGGATCAATCCAATAGAATTTGCTGGCAATTTCCCAAAAACCTATGAAAGCAATTAATAATATTGCCTGCCAGGTGAGCACGATTCTTTTTTCACGCTTTAAGCCATTTTTGTGTTGTTGAAATAACTGGTTATCCGTTTTCGTTTCGGGTGCCATCTTCTTCTATCACCACCTTTAATTCTGCCGAAGTTCCCTCTTTGTCTTCTAATTCCTCCCAAACCTTATCAAATAGCATTTGATATTTAGGGTGTTTTCGTACCGAAAATGGTGCCTCTTGACGTAGCTCAATGGGTACTTCAAATATTTTTGAAATCATACCAGGGTTTGCTTCCATGACAAAAATCCGATCTGCCATAGCAATTGCTTCGCCAATATCATGTGTAACTAGGATTGCTGTTTTGTTGTACGACTTCAAGGTTGCGGAGACGAGGTTTTCAAGCTTTAGTTTTGTTTGGTAATCTAGCGCAGAAAAGGGTTCATCAAGCAGCAGTATTTTTGGATCGTTCAATAACGTTCTTACAAGTGCAACGCGCTGGCGCATCCCGCCAGATAATGCACCAGGATAGGATTCTGTAATCCCAGGGAGTCCCACCTTCTCCAGCAAAGCTTCTGCTTTTTCACGAATAGCAGCATTTGTTGTGCCATGAATTTTAGGGCCAATCATTACATTTTGGATAATCGTCTTCCAAGGAAATAAGTAATCCTGTTGGAGCATATAGCCCATGGCCTTATCAGTCGGCTTTATTGGTTCGTTTTCTAATAATACTTGCCCTGCAGTATGCTCAACAATGCCTGCAATAATAGAAAGTAAGGTTGACTTTCCGCAACCGCTAGGACCGAGTAATGCAATAAATTCCCCTTCCTTGATAGACAAGGAAACATCTTTTAGCGCCTTTGTATAATTTTTTGCCGAGAAATAGTGGTGGGAGACATGATCCAATGTGAGAAAAGACATGTGATCATCCCCCTATTCTTTCATAATGTCTTCTGCAATAGATGTGTTAACAAGCTCTTCATAAGGGATATCTGCGGGAAGCTCGCCTGCTTCATCCATAATGGCTTTTAGGTTCTGCCATTCTTCTTTGTCCAGAATTGGATCCGTAGCAAAAGATCCCTGGCTTTTATATCTGTCAATCGAGGCTGCTAATAACTCTAGGTCTGTATCCTCGAAATAAGGGTGAATAACCTCAGCAATTTCAGTTGCGCTTGTTTCCTCAACCCATTTCTGTGCTTTATAAACAGCTCTTGTAAATTTTTGTACTTCTTCTTCGTTCTCATCCAGATAACTTTGCTTTGTCATAAAGACAGTGTATGGTACATGCCCTGATTCTTCTCCAAATGAAGCTACTATATGACCTTTTCCTTCTTTTTCAAAAGTACTTGCTGTCGGTTCAAATAATTGCACATATTCTGCATCCCCAGAAACGAAGGCACCTGGAATGTTGGCGAAGTCAATATTTTGCTGGAGCTCTAAATCATTCTTCGGATCAATGCCATGCTTCTTTAAAACAAATTCGCCTACCATTTGTGGCATGCCGCCTTTACGCTGTCCTAAAAAGGTGCTGTCTTTTAAATCTTCCCATTTAAAATCTGGCTTTGGTTCTTTTGCAACTAGAAAAGTTCCATCTGTCTGGGTTAATTGTGCAAAATTTATAACGGGATCCTTTGAATTCTGTGCGTATACGTAGATGGATGTTTCCGAACCAACGAGTGCGATATCTGCACCGTCAGAAAGCAGTGCCGTCATGGTTTTATCACCGCCCCATGTTGTTTGCAACTCAACATCCAAACCTTCCTCTTCAAAATAGCCTTTTTCTAAAGCAACATATTGTGGGGCATAAAATAAAGAGCGTGTTACTTCAGCTAGCTTAATGGAGGAAGTTGTGCTTTGATTACATCCAATAAGAATTATTGGCAACAGAGCACATGCGGCAATCATTTTTAAGAACTTTTTCATTTTAACCTGACCCCCTCAATTCATTAGATGGTAATGTCAAAACAGTTTATGCGATTAGGGAAAATGTGTGATAGCCTATTTTTTAAGAACAAAAGAGTGGGGGCCGCTTTAAGGAAGGCCGACTATTTTCGCCCCATCCTGGGAAACGTCGGCATGACCCGGATCCTCCGGGCTCACGTATGGAGGCGAGGAAATCGCACTAGTCTCTGGTTGCAGGAGCGGAGGAAGGGGTACCCCAACAAATGGAGTTTCACTTTATCCAAAGCATTAGGATTCTATAATTTCCTCCAATAATAAAAAAGGGAGAACATTACGTTCTCCCCCTTTTAATACTATCGCACATTAAAGATTATTTCCGTACAATGGTCCAGCTTGTTGAATTGATGGACTGGCTTCAGTGAATTTCTGAAAGTTGTTGTGAAACTTCATTGCTAGCTGCTGTGCGGTTTTTTGATAGTCATCTATATTTGCCCACGCATTTGCAGGTACCAATAACTGTTCAGGAACGCCGGGTACCTCGTAGGGGATCTGCAATCCAAAAATCTCATCTAGTACCGTATCCACGTTATTTAATTCTCCTGCTAATGCGGCATACACCATCGCTCTCGTGTACGATAACTTAATCCGCTCGCCGCCTTTTCCATAGGAGCCACCAGTCCATCCGGTGTTAATTAAAAATACGTTCACCGCATGTTCCTTAATTTTTTTCCCGAGCATTTCAGCATAGACTGAAGGGGAAAGTGGTAAAAAGGGTGCTCCAAAACATGCTGAAAAAGTTGCCTGTGGTTCTGTTACACCGCGTTCGGTGCCAGCAAGCTTGCTCGTATAACCACTTAGGAAATGGTACATCGCTTGCTCGCTTGTTAATTTACTAATAGGCGGAAGCGTGCCGGAAGCGTCCGCCGTTAAAAAAATTATGGCGTTTGGCTGTCCAGCAACACTTGGAGTGACCACATTGTTCATATTCTCAATTGGATAAGCAGCCCGCGTGTTTTCTGTTAGTTCAGTATTCGAATAATCTGGCAGGTCCGTTTCAGGATCGAGGGAGACGTTCTCCAATACAGATCCGAATCTTATCGCATTATAGATTTGCGGTTCTTTTTCTTTAGAAAGGTTAATGCACTTTGCATAGCAGCCACCCTCTATGTTGAAAACTCCTCTATTACTCCAGCCATGTTCATCATCACCGATTAGCCTGCGGTATGGGTCAGCTGAAAGGGTGGTTTTTCCGGTTCCGGATAAGCCAAAGAATAGGGCAACATCGCCTTCTTCTCCAACATTCGCAGAGCAATGCATAGGAAGGACCTCCCGTTGTGGCAAAAGATAATTCATTACCGAGAAAATAGACTTTTTAATTTCCCCAGCGTATTCTGTTCCTCCGATGAGGATAATGCGTTTTTTGAAAGAGATAATAATAAATGTTTCTGAATGTGTCTTATCAGTAATTGGATCTGCAATAAAGCCTGGTGCTGACAATACGGTGAATTCGGCTTGATGGTTGGCTAACTCCTCTTTGTTAGGTGTAATGAATAGCTGTCTTGCAAATAGATTATGCCAAGCATATTCAGTGATTACTTGTAGTGGAAGACGATATTCTGGATCAGCTCCAGCAAATCCTTTAAAGCGATATAGTTCTTTTTGGTTCTTTAAGTAATCCGTTGTTTTTCTGTATAGATTCTCGAAGGTTGCTTCATCAATAGACTGATTAACGGGGCCCCAATCCACCAAGTTTTCACTAACCGCATCACGAACAATGAATTTATCTTTTGGAGAGCGTCCAGTATATTTACCAGTAGTAGCTCTGATCGCGCCAGTAGCAGTTAATGTGGCTTCCTTTTTCGCTAAAATCTTTTGGATGAGACGAGGGACTGACAAATTTTCTAATAGCTGTGAATGTTGTTCCCATTTTGTGCTACCGTTTTTTTCTACCATTTTCAATTCAAAGCACCTACCTTTGGTTATGTGTTGTTTCACGTTACATGAATTTAGTTATTAGTATAACACATTAAAATAAATAGTCCATACTAAATATCTATTCTAATCATATGAAATATTCGTAAACCTTGTGACGCGCCAAAAATAGTTGACATGTCAGTTCGCATTCGATAAGCTAAGTTTCGAACGGATACTCTCTTATTCAGAGTAGGTGGAGGGACAGCCCCGATGAAACCCAGCAACCATCACATTGGTGAAAAGGTGCTAACCTGGTGCAAGGATTTTCCTTGAACAATAAGAGCGAAAGGCTGTTACTCCTTTCCTCATTACTGAAGGAAGGGTTTTTTTATTTGCACAATGAAAAGTAAAACAATTCCACTTAGCTAACTATTGAAATACCATGTATAAAAACCTTTGTTATGAAATAGCAAACCTTGATAAACAGAGATCCGTAACAGAAATTCAAAGGAGGATTTAGCATTATGGCTGCTAATCGTCGTTTATTTACATCAGAATCTGTGACAGAAGGGCATCCTGACAAAATATCTGATCAAATTTCAGATGCTATTCTGGACGAAATTTTAAAGAAAGATCCATATGCGCGTGTCGCTTGTGAAACCACTGTTACAACAGGATTAGTGCTTGTATCTGGAGAAATCTCCACAAGTACTTATGTTGACATTCCTGCAATCGTACGTAAAACCATTAAGGAAATCGGATATACACGTGCGAAATATGGCTTTGACGCCGAAACATGTGCTGTGTTAACTGCGATTGATGAGCAATCCGCAGATATTGCAAGTGGCGTGGATCAGGCGCTTGAAGCTCGTCAAGGGAAAATGAGTGATGAAGAAATTGCTGCAATTGGAGCAGGAGATCAGGGACTTATGTTTGGATTCGCCTGTGATGAAACAGAAGAACTTATGCCGCTTCCTATCTCGTTAGCGCATAAGCTTGCAAAACGTTTGGCTGATGTGAGAAAAGAAAATGTTTTAGATTATCTTCGCCCAGACGGAAAAACACAGGTGACAATTGAATATGATGAACAAGATCAACCTGTTAAAGTAGATACGATCGTTATTTCTACTCAGCATTCTCAAGATGTTACAATAGAACAAATTGAGAAGGATTTAATAGAGCATGTAATTCGTCCAGTTGTACCAGAGAATCTTTTAGATGACACAACGAAATACTTTATTAATCCAACTGGTCGCTTTGTTATCGGAGGGCCACAGGGAGATGCGGGTCTAACAGGTCGTAAAATTATTGTGGATACGTATGGTGGATACGCGCGTCACGGTGGTGGAGCATTTAGCGGAAAAGATTCCACTAAAGTGGATCGATCTGCTGCTTATGCTGCGCGTTATGTAGCAAAAAATATTGTTGCTGCAGAGCTTGCAAAAACATGTGAGGTACAGCTTGCCTATGCAATCGGTGTTGCAGAACCTGTATCTATCGCAGTAAACACCTTTGGCACCGGGAAAGTTTCTGAAGAGGAGTTAGTGCAAGCGATCCGTAAACTATTTGATTTACGTCCTGCTGGAATTATCCGTATGCTTGATTTGCAGAAGCCAATCTTTAAGAGCACAGCTGCCTACGGACATTTTGGAAGAACCGATATCCTCTTCCCTTGGGAGAAAACAGATAAAGTAGTGGAATTAAAAGCTTTAGTGGAGAAATAAGACGAGAGATAAATAAAAACTAAGTAAGTCAAAAACCGGGCGAACTCGAATGAACCTTATGGATAAATTCGAAGCAGCCCGGTTTTTTTGGTGTTTGTTGGGTTGGTATCAAGTGTTTAAAGAGAGGTATGATTCTTGTAGTATTCACCTTTTTCTACATAGGAATTTTTAATTCGTTCCATTTCAGCTAGATCCTCGCTCGTTAAGTTTCGCACCACCTTGGCTGGTCTTCCTAGTGCCAGGGTATGTGGTGGGATTTTTTTGCCTGGAGGAACAAGGCTTCCAGCACCAACAAAAGCATTTTCCCCAATTTCCGCACCATCTAAAATGATTGATCCCATTCCAATTAACGCTTTTTCCCTGATAATAGCAGCGTGTAAGGTAACTTGATGGCCTATCGTTACATCATTTTCAATAATTAAAGGCATGCCAGGACTTTGATGCAGCAAAGATAAGTCTTGAATGTTTACACGTTCCCCGATTCGTGTAGGGGCTACATCTCCCCGAATGACGGTTTTAAACCAAATACTACTTGATTGAGCAATCTCTACATCACCGATAACCGTCGCATCCTTTGCAATAAACACGGAATCATGTATCACTGGGAACTTGTCTTTATAATGGTGAATCATTTGAATCCTCCTCCATATTGTGGTGATATAGGTAGTATAGCAAAAATTTTAGTGAATTGAAGGAAGGCAACTGAATGCGAACTACTGTACCAACATCAACTATATCTTTACTAAAACCATTAAAAACAGAAATCTTTCCTGAAGTTGATAAAGAGCTTGCTCGTTGGAAAGAAAAAGCACAGAAAATCCCGGATCAAGATTTGAGAAACCAAGCGTTAGCCAGTATAGAAGCGAAGAGGTTTCATTGTCAGGGCGGTTCCTTATACGCATTTTTAGCTGGGGATAAATGGAAGGAAGCAATCACCTTTATCGTGGCGTATCAAACCATTAGTGATTATTTAGATAACCTATGTGATAGAAGCACCTCATTGGATCCTGCCGATTTTCGTTTACTCCATGAATCGTTGCGTGCTGCTACGCATCCTGAACATCAAGGTAAAAATTACTATGCCCTTCGAGAGGAGCAACAGGATAACGGTTATCTTTCTGAATTGGTACAAACCTGTCAGAGTCAGCTAGCCATGTTAGAGCTTTCTCCAGTACAGCCTACCCTTGATCGACTCGTATCACTTTATACAGATCTACAGGTTCATAAACATGTTGCAATTGCGGAACGGGTGCCGCGATTAAAGCGTTGGTATGAAGAAGAAAATACTAATAGCGAGCTGACATGGTATGAATTTGCAGCATCGGCTGGTTCAACTTTAACTGTATTTTGTCTGGTCAGTTATGCATTAGGTGGAAAGGTAGACAAATGGGAAGCAAATATGATTTCCCAAGGTTATTTCCCTTATATGCAGGGATTGCATATATTGCTTGATTACTACATTGATCAAAAAGAAGATCTAGAGGAAAACGATTTGAATTTTTGTTTCTATTACCCAAGTGAAGCAAAGATGCAGCAACAGTTTAGTATGTTTATCCGGAGAGCCGCTGATCAGATTGACCAGCTTCCGGACAGTGCTTTTCACCAAATGATTCGCAATGGCCTGGTTGGACTTTATTTAGCAGACCCAAAAGTAAAGCACCTTCCTAGTCAGAGGAAAATGGTGAAAAGCCTATTAAAGGAGAGCGGCAAGACAGCACAACTTTTTTACAGCCTTATCAGAATGTATTACAGATTAAAATAGTGCTGAATAGAAAGTCTCTGCTTTATCTCTTTTGAATTGCAATAATGAAAGGCGGATTATTTTGCTGGTTAATAAATCCATATTGCAAAACATGGTAAGAACGTTGGGATAAATTCATCGCATATTTTAATACAGCATGCATTTCATCTTTTCCGCCTTCATGCCCATGGTAAACGACAAGTACTACAAGTCCATTTGTTTTTAAAACAGGTAATAGGTGCTGAATAGCTTCAACAGTGGATTCCCCATTTGTAATAATGGTTTTATCTCCTTTAGGTAAGTAGCCAAGATTAAAAATGGCCCCACCAACAAGCTCGATATTCTGTGCTTTTAAATGTGTCGTCATATTTGCATGGCTATCAAGGATAAATGAAACATTAGCATAGCTGCTTTCGGATAAAGCCTGTTTTGTATTTTCAATGGCTTCTTCCTGGATATCAAACGCGAGCACTTTGCCGCTTTGTCCAACAACCCTGCTTAAAAACAGGGTGTCATGGCCATTGCCGCATGTCGCATCAACAACTGTCTCTCCTTTATCAATAGAGCTTTCTAATAAATAATGGGCATAATTTATAATATTCATTAGCATGGATTTACTCCTTTCGCATTTCGTATGCTTAGTTTAACAAAATTCCGCATCTATTGCCTTGACAAAGCGACATGGATTCATTACAATTCGAGTACATAATATAACGACAATGCAAAGGAATAGTAATATCTCGTTTTGGTTTAGAGAGACAGTGGTTGGTGCAAACTGTTACCAATAGGGGTATGAACTCACCTTGAAGTCGCAGAAATGAAGTGAAAGTAGTTTCTGCCGTATATCCGCGTTAAGGAAGACAAGTGAACGCAAACATGCGTTAATTTGGGTGGTACCGCGGGAGCAAAGCTTCTCGTCCCTTCATAAGGGATGAGTGGCTTTTTTTATTGGGCGTTTTGTTAAAAAAGGAGGAAAAACAATGAGTTTTAACCACAGAGAAGTGGAAAAGAAATGGCAGAAACATTGGGAGCAACAGAAAACATTTAAAGCAGACACGTATTCAGAGAAGGAAAAATTTTATGCATTAGATATGTTTCCATATCCTTCAGGAGCGGGCTTGCATGTAGGGCATCCTGAGGGGTATACAGCAACCGACATCATTTCCAGAATGAAACGAATGCAAGGTTACGAAGTTTTACATCCAATGGGCTGGGATGCATTTGGGCTGCCGGCAGAGCAATATGCTATTGATACGGGAAATAGCCCCGCTGCTTTTACTGAACAGAATATAGCTACCTTTAAGCGACAAATTCAAGAACTTGGTTTTTCCTATGATTGGGATAGAGAAATCTCGACCATGCAACCAAGCTATTATAAGTGGACGCAGTGGATATTCACCAAGCTTTACGAAAAAGGTCTCGCCTATATGGATGAAGTTGCCGTAAACTGGTGTCCTGCATTAGGGACAGTATTGGCTAATGAAGAAGTAATTGATGGGAAAAGTGAACGAGGAGGTCATCCGGTTGTACGTAAACCTATGAAGCAGTGGATGCTTAAAATTACGGCATATGCAGATCGCCTTCTGGAAGATTTGGAAGATGTCGACTGGCCTGAAAGCATAAAAGATATGCAACGGAACTGGATTGGCCGATCAGAAGGAGCAGAGGTTCACTTTTCTATTGAAGACCATGATAGCCTGTTTACTGTATTTACAACTCGTCCGGACACACTCTTTGGTGCCACTTATGCTGTTCTAGCGCCTGAACATCCTCTAGTTAAGCAAATCGTTACAGAGGAACAAACCGAGGAAGTAGAAGCCTACCTGAATAAGGTTCAAACAAAATCCGATTTGGAACGTACAGATCTTGCTAAAGATAAAAGTGGCGTGTTTACCGGTGCTTATGCAATTAACCCGGTTAACAAGGAAAAAATGCCAATCTGGGTTGCTGACTATGTACTCATGTCATACGGCTCTGGTGCCATAATGGCAGTTCCTGCTCATGATGAGCGTGACTATGAATTCGCTGTGAAATTTGACCTTCCTATTCGAGAAGTTGTGGCTGGAGGGGACGTTTCTAAGGAAGCTTATACAGGTGACGGAGAGCATATCAACTCAGACTTTCTTAATGGAATGGCGAAAGATGAAGCCATTACCAAGTCAATAGAATGGCTTGTAGAAAATGAAAAAGGGGAAAAGAAAGTAACCTATCGTTTGCGTGACTGGTTGTTCGCAAGACAACGGTACTGGGGAGAGCCAATCCCGGTTATTCACTGGGAAGACGGAACTATGACTACTGTTCCAGAAGAGGAGCTTCCGCTTGAACTGCCTAAGATGTCAAAAATTGAGCCATCCGGTACAGGAGAATCTCCACTGGCAAATGCTACGGAATGGGTAAATGTTGTAGATCCAGAAACAGGAATGAAAGGACGTCGGGAAACAAGCACGATGCCACAATGGGCAGGTAGCTGCTGGTATTTCCTACGTTTTATTGACCCAGAAAACCCTGAGCAGCTTGCCGACCCTAAGGCGCTGGAAAAATGGTTGCCAATTGATATTTATATTGGTGGTGCAGAGCATGCGGTTCTTCATCTATTGTACGCTCGTTTCTGGCATAAATTTCTTTACGATATCGGTGTTGTTCCAACAAAAGAACCATTTATGAAATTGTTTAATCAAGGTATGATTCTTGGCGAAGGTAATGAAAAGATGAGTAAGTCCAAAGGAAATGTTGTGAACCCGGACGATATTATTTTCTCTCATGGTGCCGATACATTGCGCTTGTATGAAATGTTTATGGGTCCACTAGATGCTGCAGTAGCCTGGTCGACAAACGGACTGGATGGTGCTCGGAAGTTCCTAGACAGAGTTTGGAGATTGTTTACGAATGAAGGAGGCACCCTTTCTGCTAAAATAACTGAGGATAATGATGGGTCCCTAGAAAAGGTCTATCACGAAACAGTTAAAAAAGTAACATCAGACTTTAGCAACCTTCAGTTTAATACAGGGATTTCACAGCTAATGGTATTTATTAATGAAGCGTACAAGGCAGAACAATTGCCAACAGAATATGTGGAAGGCTTTGTTAAAATGCTTTCCCCTGTAGCTCCTCATATTGCAGAAGAGTTGTGGGAATGCTTAGGGCATGAGCATACGATTAGTTACGAACAATGGCCGACTTATGATGAGTCCAAGTTAGTGGAGGATGAAGTGGAAGTTGTGGTCCAAATCATGGGGAAAGTTCGCGCTAAATTAACAGTTGCAAAAGATATATCCAAGGAAGAACTGGAAGAAAAGGCACTGAAGGATGAAAAAATACAAGAGTTATTGGAAGGCAAAACAATTCGCAAAGTAATTGTAGTTCCAGGAAAACTTGTAAATATTGTTGCAAATTAATATATAAAGAGGGCTCCTTTGGATAGAGGAGCCCTCTTTTTAATTTGATGGTATCCAATCTGTCTGAAGTAATATCCATTTACCATTTTCGAAATACCAAAGCGACTCAACAGTTCCTAATCCGTCAGCATGATAGGCACCGCTAATTTGTTGATAACTTTTCAGCCCATAGCCTTTACGCTTACTTATAAGCACTGGTTCGAAAAATGCAATTGGATCAATCATAACCGATTGAGGCTTTAAAAGATCTCCCTCCTCGTTATAAATGCCTAATCTAATATAATCTTCAGCTCTGTCTGATACATCCATCTCATAAGGGGGGCTATCAGGAGAGATTTGAATCGAAACGATAAAATTCTCTTTAAAAGAACCCTCTAGAAAACGCTGTTCTGGAAGCGGGATTTCCTCTAATACACCTTTAGCTAAAGTATTCAGTTGGTAATTGTATAATCCACCACTTCCACCTGTAGCACTTTGGTAAAAAATATCTTTAATACCATCATGGTTCAAATCAATTAATTGTATTTTAGGTTCATAACCTCCTTGGTACGTAATCTTCCAATTTCTTTTGCTGTCTCCGATGATCTCAGCCCATATTTGTCGAAAATAAGCTGAATCTGGTGAAAACTTAATACCATATAATTTAACCTCTTCCGTTTGCCCATCTCCTGTAACATCTCCCTGAATTGTTTCTATTAACGTGGAATGGTTTTCCTCAGCTGTTACATTACTTACTGTACATAATGTAGTAAAAATGACAAAAAAAAGTGTGGCTGCTTTTCTCATAAAATATCCTTCTTTCTATAGGACACTAGTTGGTGTCTTATTTGTTTCTTTCTATACTTCTTATAGTCTGTGTCGGATAGTTGCATGTTATCCAACGAATACGTATCATAAAATTTATAAGATATAAAGGAGGGTATTTCAAAATGGCAGAAATAAATGAGGTTTCACCTCAAGCGTTACGCGAACGATTAAACAATAAAGAAGAAAACCTTGAAGTAATAGATGTCCGAGAAGATGAGGAAGTTGCACAAGGTATTATTCCACAAGCAAAGCACATTCCTTTACAAGAAGTTCCTGATTCTTTATCAGAATTGGATCAGGATAAACATTATGTTATGGTTTGTCGATCTGGCCGGAGAAGTATGCGAGCTGCAACGCACTTAAAAGAACAAGGGTACGATGTTAGCAATATGGCTGGTGGCATGCTCGAATGGGAAGGCGATGTAGAGGTGAAAGATAAATAGAGAGGGGAAGACTTGAAAGTCTCCTCTTTTTATCCCACCTCAATCGGCAGTAAGAGCCCCGGAGATCAATTGCCAGTAAAGGTTCGATTGGTTCAACTCTCGTTTTGTAGGGGAGGAAAGGAAACCTCCACCAAATGAAGTTTTACTTTAATTGAGAGGCTATTAAAAAAGGCATTTGAAGAATTTCAAACTCTAAAGTCCGACAATAATGCTTGTCAGAGAAGTGCCTTCTTCGCCCTCTACAGCGTTATATATCCTTTCAGTAAGCTCTTCTAGATTTTCAATAAAAAAGCTATTGACTATTATTGTTGAAAGATGCTATAATAATTTTCCACCGCAAAGGGCAGATTAAATCTGTCGAAAAAAATGGGTGGGTTACTTCGCTCGACAGCTAGATGGAAATTCTAAAAAAGTTGTTGACAGTAACGGATTAACCTGATATACTATAAAAGTTGCTTTAAAAAAGCGACGAAACAAATTGCTCTTTGAAAACTGAACAAAACAACCAGTATGTCAAGGAAAAACAGCTTGCTGTTTTTCAAAGAAATACAAAGCAGAAGTCAGCTTCTGTGAAGCTAAGAAGCATCATGTTGATTGGTGTCTACATGATACAAACTTTTTTGGAGAGTTTGATCTTGGCTCAGGACGAACGCTGGCGGCGTGCCTAATACATGCAAGTCGAGCGCAGGAAGCAAGCAGATCCCCTTCGGGGGTGACGCTTGTGGAATGAGCGGCGGACGGGTGAGTAACACGTGGGCAACCTGCCTGTAAGACTGGGATAACCCCGGGAAACCGGGGCTAATACCGGATAACACTTTTCGTTGCATGACGAGAAGTTGAAAGGCGGCTTCGGCTGCCACTTACAGATGGGCCCGCGGCGCATTAGCTAGTTGGTAAGGTAACGGCTTACCAAGGCGACGATGCGTAGCCGACCTGAGAGGGTGATCGGCCACACTGGGACTGAGACACGGCCCAGACTCCTACGGGAGGCAGCAGTAGGGAATCTTCCGCAATGGACGAAAGTCTGACGGAGCAACGCCGCGTGAGTGATGAAGGTCTTCGGATCGTAAAACTCTGTTGTTAGGGAAGAACAAGTCGGGTAGTAACTGACCCGGCCTTGACGGTACCTAACCAGAAAGCCCCGGCTAACTACGTGCCAGCAGCCGCGGTAATACGTAGGGGGCAAGCGTTGTCCGGAATTATTGGGCGTAAAGCGCTCGCAGGCGGTCCTTTAAGTCTGATGTGAAATCTCGCGGCTCAACCGCGAACGGTCATTGGAAACTGGAGGACTTGAGTACAGAAGAGGAGAGTGGAATTCCACGTGTAGCGGTGAAATGCGTAGAGATGTGGAGGAACACCAGTGGCGAAGGCGACTCTCTGGTCTGTAACTGACGCTGAGGAGCGAAAGCGTGGGGAGCGAACAGGATTAGATACCCTGGTAGTCCACGCCGTAAACGATGAGTGCTAGGTGTTAGGGGGTTTCCGCCCCTTAGTGCTGAAGTTAACGCATTAAGCACTCCGCCTGGGGAGTACGGCCGCAAGGCTGAAACTCAAAAGAATTGACGGGGGCCCGCACAAGCGGTGGAGCATGTGGTTTAATTCGAAGCAACGCGAAGAACCTTACCAGGTCTTGACATCCTCTGCTATTCCTAGAGATAGGAAGTTCCCTTCGGGGACAGAGTGACAGGTGGTGCATGGTTGTCGTCAGCTCGTGTCGTGAGATGTTGGGTTAAGTCCCGCAACGAGCGCAACCCTTGATCTTAGTTGCCAGCATTTAGTTGGGCACTCTAAGGTGACTGCCGGTGACAAACCGGAGGAAGGTGGGGATGACGTCAAATCATCATGCCCCTTATGACCTGGGCTACACACGTGCTACAATGGATGGAACAAAGGGAAGCAAAACCGCGAGGTCAAGCAAATCCCATAAAACCATTCTCAGTTCGGATTGCAGGCTGCAACTCGCCTGCATGAAGCCGGAATCGCTAGTAATCGCGGATCAGCATGCCGCGGTGAATACGTTCCCGGGCCTTGTACACACCGCCCGTCACACCACGAGAGTTGGTAACACCCGAAGTCGGTGAGGTAACCTTTTGGAGCCAGCCGCCGAAGGTGGGACCAATGATTGGGGTGAAGTCGTAACAAGGTAGCCGTATCGGAAGGTGCGGCTGGATCACCTCCTTTCTAAGGATAATTAAGAAGGCGAAAGGGCTCGATTAGCGACGTATAAACTGGATTGAACCGAAGGAGATAAAGGAAACACAATGAGCGTAGCGAATTGTTGTTGACTTATCGTACGGAGGTGAAGGAAGTTTACTAGTCGTTGAGCACTGTAGCTGGACTAACGGAACGCCGAAGGTTCTCTTGCGAGAGCCTTCCGGTAAGGACATACATGGTTGTTTGGTTCAGTTTTGAGGGAGCAATTAAAAATCTCTCAAAGGATTGAAGGAACTTCTGTTAAAACCCGTCACGTCCTGTGACGAACACAGAAGCCACCACATCCTGTGGAAGTTTGTACCTTGAAAACTAAATAAGAGTAACAACGACATCAAATAAAAAGCTGAAACAACTGTTCAGCGATGTACGGACTGGACTGAGCCGTAGGAGATAAAGGAAACACGATGACCGTTAGGGAATCGATGTTGACTTATCGTACGAAGGTGAAGGAAGTCACGCTAATCGCTAGTTGTTGAAGCTGGATTAGTAATGCAAGGCTAAGAAATTAGCACGCTTATTTACTGTAACTTAGTTAAGTGAATAAGGGCGCACGGTGGATGCCTTGGCACTAGGAGCCGATAAAGGACGGGACTAACACCGATATGTCTCGGGGAGTCGTAAGTAGACATTGATCCGGGAATTTCCGAATGGGGGAACCCACTGTTCGTAATGGAACAGTATCGTTATCTGAATACATAGGGTAACGAAGGCAGACCCGGGGAACTGAAACATCTCAGTACCCGGAGGAAGAGAAAGCAAATGCGATTTCCCAAGTAGCGGCGAGCGAAACGGAATTAGCCCAAACCAGAAAGCTTGCTTTCTGGGGTTGTAGGACACTCCACACGGAGTTACAAAGAAACTCTTTAGATGAATCGATCTGGAACGATCAGCCATAGCAGGTAAGAGCCCTGTAATCGAAAAGGAGTTTCCTCCGGAGTGTATCCTGAGTACGGCGGAACACGAGAAATTCCGTCGGAATCCGGGAGGACCATCTCCCAAGGCTAAATACTCCCTAGTGACCGATAGTGAACCAGTACCGTGAGGGAAAGGTGAAAAGCACCCCGGGAGGGGAGTGAAAGAGAACCTGAAACCGTGTGCCTACAAGTAGTCGAAGCCCGTTAATGGGTGACGGCGTACCTTTTGTAGAATGGACCGGCGAGTTACGATCGTATGCAAGGTTAAGTGGAAGACACGGAGCCGCAGCGAAAGCGAGTCTGAATAGGGCGATATAGTATGCGGTCGTAGACCCGAAACCGTGTGATCTACCCATGTCCAGGGTGAAGGTCAGGTAACACTGACTGGAGGCCCGAACCCACGTATGTTGAAAAATGCGGGGATGAGGTGTGGGTAGGGGTGAAATGCCAATCGAACACGGAGATAGCTGGTTCTCTCCGAAATAGCTTTAGGGCTAGCCTCAAGCATCGAGTACTGGAGGTAGAGCACTGATTGGACTAGGGGCCCTCATCGGGTTACCGAATTCAGTCAAACTCCGAATGCCAGATACTTAGACTTGGGAGTCAGACTATGGGTGATAAGGTTCATAGTCGAAAGGGAAACAGCCCAGACCGCCAGCTAAGGTCCCAAAGTATACGTTAAGTGGAAAAGGATGTGGAGTTGCCCAGACAACCAGGATGTTGGCTTAGAAGCAGCCATCATTTAAAGAGTGCGTAATAGCTCACTGGTCGAGTGACTCTGCGCCGAAAATGTACCGGGGCTAAACGTATCACCGAAGCTGCGGATTGTTCTTCGAACAATGGTAGGAGAGCGTTCTGTGTGCTGTGAAGTCAGACCGTGAGGACTGGTGGAGCGCACAGAAGTGAGAATGCCGGTATGAGTAGCGAAAAAAGAGTGAGAATCTCTTTCACCGAATGCCTAAGGTTTCCTGAGGAAGGCTCGTCCTCTCAGGGTTAGTCGGGACCTAAGCCGAGGCCGAAAGGCGTAGGCGATGGACAACAGGTAGATATTCCTGTACCACCTCTTGAATGTTTGAGCAATGGGGGGACGCAGTAGGATATGGAATGCGCACCGATGGATGTGTGCGCCCAAGCAGTGAGAATGTTGGATAGGCAAATCCGTCCAACTTAAGTTCAAGCTGTGATGGGGAGGGAAATTGAGTACCGAAGTTCCAGATTTCACACTGCCAAGAAAAGCCTCTAGTGAGTTCAAAGGTGCCCGTACCGCAAACCGACACAGGTAGGCGAGGAGAGAATCCTAAGGTGAGCGGGAGAACTCTCGTTAAGGAACTCGGCAAAATGACCCCGTAACTTCGGGAGAAGGGGTGCTCCTTTATGGAGGAGCCGCAGTGAATAGGCCCAAGCGACTGTTTAGCAAAAACACAGGTCTCTGCGAAGCCGTAAGGCGAAGTATAGGGGCTGACACCTGCCCGGTGCTGGAAGGTTAAGGGGAAGCGTTAGGCGCAAGCCGAAGCGTAGAACCGAAGCCCCAGTAAACGGCGGCCGTAACTATAACGGTCCTAAGGTAGCGAAATTCCTTGTCGGGTAAGTTCCGACCCGCACGAAAGGTGCAACGACTTGGGCACTGTCTCAACGAGAGACCCGGTGAAATTATACTATGCGTGAAGATGCGCATTACCCGCGACAGGACGGAAAGACCCCGTGGAGCTTTACTGTAGCCTGATATTGAATGTTGGTACAGCTTGTACAGGATAGGTGGGAGCCTTCGAAGCGTGAGCGCTAGCTTACGTGGAGGCATCCGTGGGATACCACCCTGGCTGTACGAACCTTCTAACCCAGGACCGTAATCCGGTTCGGAGACAGTGTCAGGCGGGCAGTTTGACTGGGGCGGTCGCCTCCCAAAAGGTAACGGAGGCGCCCAAAGGTTCCCTCAGAATGGTTGGAAATCATTCGCAGAGTGTAAAGGCACAAGGGAGCTTGACTGCGAGACCTACAAGTCGAGCAGGGACGAAAGTCGGGCTTAGTGATCCGGTGGTTCCGCATGGAAGGGCCATCGCTCAACGGATAAAAGCTACCCCGGGGATAACAGGCTTATCTCCCCCAAGAGTTCACATCGACGGGGAGGTTTGGCACCTCGATGTCGGCTCATCGCATCCTGGGGCTGTAGTCGGTCCCAAGGGTTGGGCTGTTCGCCCATTAAAGCGGTACGCGAGCTGGGTTCAGAACGTCGTGAGACAGTTCGGTCCCTATCCGTCGTGGGCGTTGGAAGTTTGAGAGGAGCTGTCCTTAGTACGAGAGGACCGGGATGGACACACCGCTGGTGTACCAGTTGTTCCGCCAGGAGCATAGCTGGGTAGCTACGTGTGGCAGGGATAAGTGCTGAAAGCATCTAAGCATGAAGCCCCCCTCAAGATGAGACTTCCCATCACTTCGAGTGAGTAAGATCCCTCAGAGACGATGAGGTTGATAGGTCCGAGGTGGAAGCGTGGTGACACGTGGAGCTGACGGATACTAATAGATCGAGGACTTAACTAAACTTTTTTCTTGATTCGTTGTTTTCTCTTATTTAGTTTTTAGGGTATAAGTAAAATAATATTGCATTTTTTAAAGAAAATGCATATAATATGTTACGTTATCACCTAGTTTGACCTATATCTCAGGTCTGGTAGTAATAGCGGAGAGGTCACACCTGTTCCCATGCCGAACACAGAAGTTAAGTTCTCCAGCGCCGATGGTAGTTGGGGCTTTGCCCCTGCAAGAGTAGGACGCCGCCAGGCAAAAAAGAAAAGAGGGTTATGCATAATATTATGCATAACCCTTTTTCGATAGATAAGGAAGTATAAATAATTGGCGGTATGTTGTTCATTTACAGCAACAACCACGTCCAGCTCCAGCGCCCAGAAACTAGGCGACTTCACGAAATCGCCCTACGATAAAGAAGACTTGCCGACTGGTGTTGTGTCTAGCTCCGAGCGTCAGAAACTAGGCGGCTTCACGCATCGCCCTACGATAAGTCATCATCGGTTCGTATCCTTACCGTGATTCCTTTATCTCAGTTGATTCGCTCCATCCGCTACGTTTCTAAACGACGCTCTGCGCTTTTCTTTTAACCAGAGGCTTAGTCGCACTTATACCCTTGTGGTGAAAGTCATCATCGGTTCGTAAAATAAAGGAAGGTCGACTAAAACCGGCCTTGCCGGCCAACGCCGACATACCCCTGATGCAGGGGCATGAAACATTATCTCAGTTGATTCGTTCCACTCGCTACGTGGGCCCGGAGGATCCGGGTCATGCCGACGTTGCCTCAGGACGAGGCGAACTTAGTCGGCGTTCCTTAAAACGGGCGCTTGCGCTTTTGTTCTGATAAAATAGATTAATCTGCTTTATATAATAACTATTGATAAAGAATGAAGCTAGAACCAACTACTGAAATATAAAAGCGTGCCATTGAGGCACGCTTTTATTAGCTCATTCCGTATGGTCCTAGCTTCCCGGAATTACTCTCATTTTGGCTACTTCCACCCATCTGTGAAACAAGTGGAATCATTTTTTCCATAGCTTGTCCGAAGTTTTGATTGTTTTTCGTCATGGTATAATACGTTGCAGCGCCTACTCCTACAGAAGCTAATAGAGGTATCCACATTCCATTTTTCTGCATGTCCTACACCCTTTCAAAAAATCATGATTATTTATCAGACATGCTTAGCTTGAACATAATTTATAAAGTGATGCAAGGTAGCAAATGGTAATCATTAATCTGCCGCATTGCTACCGGCAAGCCTGCCTGTGACTAATGCAGAAGTAATATTATACCCGCCTGTATAACCATGGATATCTAAGATTTCTCCGCAAAAGAATAAACCTTCCATTAATTTTGATTGCATTGTGTTCGGAATAATTTCTTTAATGGATACACCCCCACCAGTAACAAATGCTTTTTCAAGAGGCAATGAACCTTCTACTGCAAACGTGAAGTTTTTCATGTCTGCTATAATACTGCGGATAGACTCATTAGATATATTGGCACCATTTTGCTCTGGTGCAATGTCGTTTATTTGTAACAGGTATTCAAGTAACCGTTCAGGAACCAGCCCTTTTAAAATGGTTCTTATAGAACGTTTTGGATGATCTTTTATTGCCTTAAAGGTTTCATTTAATAAAACGTGCTCTTTTTTTTGTGGGATTACATCTAAGTGCATCTCTACCTGGTCCCGGCCTTTCATTAGTTCTTTTACTACAAACTGAGAACAACGAAGAACGGCCGGGCCTGAAACACCAAAATGTGTAAACAGCATATCCATTTTATGCGTGATGATGGGCTTGCCTCTTTTATTTAATACGGAAAGGGCAACGTCACGGAGTGATAGCCCTTGTAAGGATTTATTTTGGATAAAGGTTTCTTTGGAAGTTAAGGCTACCTCTGTTGGATAAAGCTCTGTGATGGTATGACCAGCTTTTTTGGCCCATGCATAACCATCTCCTGTACTTCCCGTGTGAGGTACTGCTTTTCCTCCTACCGCGATTACAACAGACTTTGTGGTGTATGTTTGTTTATTTTTGAGAATTACCTGATGAGGTTCATCAATTGCAAAATGTATAGCTTCCACTTCTGTCTCTAATTGAATATTTACGTTTAATTCCTCAAGTTTATTAATAAGGGCATTAACTACTGTTTTAGCAGAGTTTGACACAGGGAACATTCGCCCATGATCTTCTTCTTTTAATTCAACACCTAATTTTTCAAAAAACGAAATAATGTCATAGTTATTAAAAACAGAGAAAGCACTATATAAAAATCTGCCGTTCCCCGGTATGTGCTTAATCACTTCATCCTCTGGAAGGCGATTCGTCACATTACAACGTCCTCCACCAGAAATTGCTAATTTTTTTCCTAATTTCTTTCCTTTTTCTATTAACATGGTTTTAGCACCCTTCTCTGCAGCTGCTATAGCTGCCATCAAGCCTGATGGGCCTCCACCAATAACAATTACATCATACATTTAATAGTTCATTCCTTTCCTGTGTATCATACCATTGCTGAAGCCTGTTCACAACGTTCAGCATAAGCAGCGTTTCACGAATTTCCCTTGTATAAAAATATCGTTATTAGTCCGCGGCTTATTTATGATAAAATATCAGGTAGACTAGAAATTAGATGCAGGTGAAAATATGTCGAATATTATCAGAGGCACCATGTTATTGACGGGTGCTTCCTTTTTATCAAAGCTCCTTGGCATGCTTTATGTAATTCCATTTAATGCACTTGTCGGAGAGACGGGAGGGGCCCTTTTTCAATTTGGGTACATACCGTATAGTATATTTATTAGTATTTCTACAGTAGGTGTTCCGTTAGCTGTTTCGAAATTTGTTTCCAAATATAATTCTGTTGGGGACTATGAAACGGGAATGCGAATGTTTAAAACAGGTATGATCATGATGGCAGTGACGGGCCTTCTTTCGTTCTTAGCACTGTTTTTTAGTGCAGAATTACTTGCAAATCAAATGATTACCACTGAAAATTCTGGTAGTATATCTGCAGAAGATGTGACCTTTGTTATTCGTATGGTAAGTGTTGCTTTAATTGTAATTCCAGCAATGAGTATAGTCAGAGGGTTCTTTCAAGGAAATAATTCGATGGGGCCAACAGCTGTTTCACAGATTGTCGAATCAATTGTTCGAGTCGGGTTTATACTCGGTGTAACCTTTGTTATTATCAAGTTATTGGATGGCTCCACGACGATCGCAATCGGGTTTGCCACGTTTTCTGCCTTTATTGCAGCACTTGCTTCGTGCATTGTGCTATACATATATTGGCGTAAGAGAAGACCACATTTTGCTAAGCAAAGGCAACAACAAACCTTCCACAATAATATCCCAACAAAGGATTTAGTGGCAGAGTTGTTCCGTTATGCAGGGCCATTTGTCCTAGTAGGATTAGCTATCCCGCTATATCAACTGGTTGATTCCGTGACCTTCGAGAGGGCAATGGTAGACTCCGGGAGACGGGATGTATGGGAGTTCTCTTTTGGTGTTATTAGTAATTATGGTCATAAGCTTGTAATCATACCGATAACATTGGCAACAGGTTTGTCACTGGCGATTATACCTGCTTTGACTAAATCTTATACCCAAAAAAATACAGAACTTCTTACAAAACAAGTGAACCAAACGCTACAAATTGTAATGGTTCTTGTAATTCCTGCCATTATTGGACTTTCCTTATTGTCCGATGAAGCATATGGTTCTTTATTTGGTGGGATGGATCAATTGGATATATCAGGTTCCTTGTTAGGTCTTTATGCACCTGTGGCTTTATTTTTTGCATTGTACAGTGTTACTTCTGCCATTTTACAGAGTGTTAACCAACAAAATTATGCGGTGATAAGCTTACTCGTAGGACTTGTTGTTAAGATTCTATTTAATATTCAGCTCATTCATATGTTCGGTGCAAAAGGGGCAATTTTTGGCACTGGACTTGCTGCTATTATTGCTGTTGCATTGAATCTCTATCGAATAAAAAAATCAATTAACTTTTCCTTTAAACAGACATTTAAGCGAACTGTATTAATATTAATTTTCGTGTTATTCATGGCGATTACTATTTGGATAACCAAGCTTATAGGGGGACAATTTATCCCTTATGAGGAATCGCGTACAGGTGCTACCATCATGTTAGCTATAGCTGTCTTAACGGGTGGGACTGTATATATGTGGTTTGCCTACCACTCTACATTACTTGAGAGGGTACTGGGAAATCGTATCCGTTTCTTAGACCGGATATTCCGTAGATAGGAGAGGAAAAATGCGAGTTGATAAATTACTATCAAATAGTGGGTATGGCAGCCGGAAAGAAGTAAAAAGCCTGTTAAAAGCAAAAACGGTAACAGTGAATGGACACGTTATTAGAGACGGGAAAATACAGATAGACCCAGATACTGACAAGATTGAAGTGAATAGGAAGGAAGTAAATTACGAAAAATATATTTACTTAATGATGAATAAACCACCAGGCTATCTTTCAGCCACAAAGGATGCACATGATCAAACGGTAATTGATCTGTTAAGTGGTGAAGCAAAGAGGTTTGAACCATTTCCAGTAGGAAGGCTTGATAAGGACACGGAAGGCTTGCTGTTACTGACAAATGATGGCCAGCTTGCCCATGAACTGACCTCACCTAAGAAGGATGTTAAGAAAGAGTATGCTGCAACAATTGACGGGGAAGTAACAGAAGAGCATATAAAGCTATTTCAGGAAGGGATCACACTAAAAGATGGTTATCATGCAAGGCCAGCAGGTTTAGAAGTTATTAAAAATGGTGAACCATCCGAAGTTCTTGTTACGATTACCGAAGGAAAATTTCATCAGGTAAAGAGAATGTTTGAAGCAGTAAATCGAAAAGTCCTCTACCTGAAACGCCTTAAAATGGGCGAGCTTCATTTGGATGCTTCCCTGGGCCTTGGCGAGTACAGAGTGCTTACACAAGAGGAGAAGAACTATTGCTTATCCATGAGACCTAAATAGAGGTGAAGAAATTGGGAAATCATTATTTTATCGCAATCCCTATCCCAGAGAAACTTAAAGAGCGACTATCGCAGGAACAGGATTCCTTTAAAAAACATTTACCATATAAACAATGGCCGTTTCCCGAAGACTTTCATATTACTCTAAAGTTCTATGGCGATTTGCCCGATAATAAAGTACAGCTATTAAAGGAAAGTATCCTTACAGCAGTTCATAAGCTACCGTCTTTTTCAATAAAAGTTAAAGGAATTGGGTACTTTGGTAATCCAAGTAAACCCCGGGTGCTATGGGCAGGAGTGGAAAAAACAGAACCTCTCGTTAACCTGTATTCTGCTGTAGAGGATGCTTCAACTTCATGTGGTATAGCCAAAGAGAATAGACCCTATCGTCCCCACATTACGGTTGCCAAAAATTGGAGAGGGGAAGCGAACAAAGGGAAACTTGATAGCATAATCCAACCGTACAATGATATTGAGACCATTACGGTGGAGAGAGTTGTACTTTACCAGATTTTTCCGCAGCAGCGACCAAAATACAAGCAGGTTGCCAGTTTTAGTTTAGAGGGAGATGGTGACACTGGCACAATTGATTAAATTGCATGATTATATAACACGTTATGAGTGGGATACATATCGTTATCCTAGTCAGTACATACGTTTAAAACAAGATAATTGGACTAAATTATATGATCGCTGGCTTAACCCTGAACAAGCACTTGAAGAAACAGAAATGGAAGTAGAAACTAGCAGTTCGCGTGTTTCGAAGCTGAAATCATTCTGGAAAAAGGATGTTCCCAACACTGATGAAGAACAAAAGGAGCAGCCAAAAGAGGAGCTGCCAGGCACCGAAGAAGAACTCAAACACTACTTTTTAGATGAGCTATTTGATTTTCAAATAAAATGGGCTACATCTACAGTTACTGAGCGTTCGATTATGAATAAGAAGCTTCTAGAGGATCCCTTATTAAAGTTCTTTTTACAACGTTTCCCAGATTCTTATTTGCTCATGTATTTCCCTATCTTCTCGATTAAAAAGGCACCAGTAGATGGAGAAATCCTTCTCATAAGTCCGCTGGGCATTGAGATAATCTATATGGCAGAAGCAGAAAAAGGCGCCTCCTTTATTGCAGGAGAAGAGAGAACCTGGACAGTAAAAGGTGAGAAAGATAGTAGAAAGCTTTTAAACCCGTTAATTGCACTAAAAAGGACCGAGCAAATTGTAAGAAGCATTTTACGTACAAAAAGTATTGACTTTCCGATTCAGAAAACAGTTCTCTCAAGAACAAACTTAATTATTAACCATTACAAGCCATATCAAACAAACATCATTGATCAACGAACTTTTAAGGAATGGTTTCAAGCGAAACGGACGCTTTCCGCCCCATTAAAAAGTAGTCAGCTTAAAGCTGCAGATGCTTTACTAAGTCATTGTCAGACAACTTCAGTCAAGCGACCAGAATGGGAAGAAGAAGCGATAACCTTTACATTTGCAGATGATGATAAAAATTAGAAATAAAAAGTTGTATTTTTAAATCAATCCCTATAAAATAAGTAGTTGAATGCTATTTTTTGAAAGATGTGAGGAATATATGAGGAACTGGCTTGAGCAAGTTCTAGGAAAAGGCTGGGAAGTATCACCAGCTGGTGGGCTAACTGGCGATGCATATTTAGCAACAAAAGAAAACAGGCGGTTGTTTCTTAAACGAAACTCTTCCCCTTTTTTAGCTGTATTGTCAGCAGAAGGGATTGTCCCTAAATTAATCTGGACGAAACGTATGGAGAATGGGGATGTAATCACAGCCCAGGAATGGCTGGAAGGAAGAGAACTGAAACCTGCTGAGATGCAACACTACCAGGTAGCCGAGTTATTACGTAAAATTCATGATTCCTCTGAATTATTGCATATGTTAATGCGGATTGGAAAAAAACCCGTGTCCTCTGATGAAGGGTTTCAATATATAAAAGATCGTTTGCGACAGCTAGGAATTATCGAGAAGTACGCCTCTGTTGCAACCGCAATGACTTACCTTGAGCAAATGCTTCCTGTGACAAGGCACCAGCAACAGGTTGTGTGTCATGGGGATTTAAATCATAACAATATACTTGTAACGAATGAAGGCCATCTTTATCTAATTGATTGGGATAATGCCCTTATTGCAGATCCTGTCATTGATTATGGAATGGTTCTCAAATGGTACATTCCTCAATCAGAATGGGATGACTGGTTACAAAAGTACGGTATATCGATGGACAGAGAACTTGTTGAAAGAATGTTTTGGTATTTGCTTATGGATGCTCTGCATTACGTTTGCTGGCATAGTGAACGTAACGAATACTATAAAGTAATGGAAAGACTTCACAATTTAGATGAGCTTAATACGTACATTAAAACGTCTATTTTGCTGTAAATTGTTCAATTTCACCAATCCATTGCGCTAAATTATCTTGATGTGCAGTTATATGTTCGGGCACGTTTGTTACCCTTTCGCCTTGATTACTATAATCGTATATATCCGGTAAAACTTCTGCTAGCTGCGTACCGTTTAGCTGATCATTTTTTAACATAGAATGAACAAGCCTTTTTATTTGTTGATATTCTGAGACATTTCCACAACATTCACCTGATTGTTCATCCAATAGATCTAATAGAAGAGCTAATTGGTCGTTAGTTGTTAAAGACATTTTTGAATCACCTCTTATCTTATTTTCAGCATTTATGTCATTTCTATACACATTATAAACAAAGAAAGGTGCTGTATATGCGTCAACGAAACAAGCCTTGGGCAGATACATTTTTACAAGAAAATAAACATCTCGTTATCCCGGAAGCCCAACAGCATAAAGGAAATTGGAACAAAGTATTTGGGAACAATAATCCGATCCATATCGAGATTGGTACAGGGAAAGGTCAATTTCTGGTTGGAATGGCGGAACAATATCCCAACATTAACTTTATTGGAATCGAATTGGCTAAAAGCATCGTAGTCACGGCTGCCCAAAAGATAATGGAATCACCACAGCAAAACATATTGTTATTAAATGAAAATGCCGCTAACTTACGTGAAATCTTTGCGGATGGAGAAATAGCATGTATTTATTTGAATTTCTCGGATCCATGGCCAAAGACGCGTCATGCGAAAAGAAGGTTGACCTACTATAGCTTTTTAGAGCACTATGAGAAGGTACTTACTCCCGATGGAGAGTTAGTTTTTAAAACAGATAATCAGGGTCTTTTTGAGTATTCCTTAGTTAGCTTTTCTCATTTTGGGTTAAAGTTAAAAGAAGTAAACCTTGATCTACATGCAGTAGAAGACCCCACGAATGTTATGACAGAATACGAAGAGAAGTTTTCAGCAAAAGGACAGCGGATTTATCGCTGTCGTGCCCATTTTTCACAAAATTAAGGACCTCATTGAAGGTTCTTTTTTTGTTAGTTATAGCGTTTGCTTGCTTTTTGTACTATATTGGTAACGCTTGCAGACAGTAGAAACCTTCTGCTACACTTAGTGCAATAAAGAAAGGGGAAGAAGCAATGGAAAAACTACAAGTTGGTAGAGCGACATTGACTTGGTTAAAGGGTGGTGTCACCCATATGGATGGTGGGGCAATGTTTGGTGTTGTTCCAAAAGCTCTGTGGAGCAAAAAATACCCCGTGAACGAAAAGAATCAGATTGAATTACGTACAGACCCGATATTACTGCAACTCGAAGGTAAGAATTTTTTTATTGATAGTGGGATTGGAAATAGAAAGTTTACAGATAAGCAAAAGAGAAATTATGGGGTACTGGAAGAATCATTTATTGAAGAATCGTTATCGGAAGTAGGATTAACTGTTGGGGATATTGACGGGGTGTTGATGACCCATTTACACTTTGATCATGCCTGTGGTTTAACCGTAAAAGAAGGAGAAACATACCGTTCTGTATTTCCCAATGCCATTATTTATACAACAAAGACAGAATGGGAAGAAATGCGAAATCCCAACATAAGAAGTGTTAATACATATTGGAAAGAAAACTGGGAGGCCATTGCAGACCAGGTCCAAACTTTTTCCGAACAGATAGAACTCGTTGATGGACTACGTATGATACATACGAGTGGTCATAGTGATGGACATGCAATTGTGTATTTTCAAGAAGGGCAAGAGAGCTTTTTACACATGGCAGATATTATGCCCACCCATGCGCACCAAAACAAGCTATGGGCGCTCGCCTATGATGATTACCCTGTGACAAGCGTGCTTGAAAAAGAGAAATGGATGGCAACCGGATATGCCAACCGTTCGTGGTATACGTTCTATCATGATGCCTTTTACAGGGCTATTAAATTTAATGAAGATGGCGAGATAATCGATCGGGTAGATAGAGAAAAAAATAGAAAGTAATAGAAAAACCAGACAGCTTCGTAAAAAAGCGTCTGGTTTATTACATTTTTAAGCAGTTTGTGTAGCACCTAAAACGGCGCCTGTATTGACATCTACATGAAATTCGTATTGCTTGTTTTCGCCATCGATGGTACGTGTCACCCCGCCACGGTAGGCATTGTATAGCAAGCCGTCTTTCTCAATTTCCTCTGGCTTCATATAAATCCAAGAACCACTTATCGGTCCTTGCTTTTTAAATGTTTCTTTTGCATGTTTTAGTGCTTTTTCGGGTGTAACCTTTTGGAAGTTGTCATATTGTTGCTTTGCCATATAGCCGATTACGGCACCGATCCCAGCGGCCAAGACTACTCGTTTTACACTCATTCTGATCACCTCATGCTAAGTTTTATTATCAAGCTCGTATATTATTTTCAATTAATAGTATACCTTATCCGTTTAAAAATAGAAAACAATAAATATATTAGGTGAAGGTTCAACAAAGGTATTCCTTATATACTAGATGGGTGGTGGCTTTCCATACAAACCAGACTGCAAGAGCATGTCGTGATAAAAGTGAATAGTGGAAAGAGAACGACATTTTCCGTTATACTAATGATAATACATAATTAAAGGTGGGGATTAGATGAAACAGGATACATTAGAACTCTTTCGTAATTTAACCGAATTACAGGGAGCTCCAGGGAACGAGCATGCTGTGCGTTCTTTCATGAAAGAAGAACTAACAAAATATGCGGACGAGATAATCCAGGATAACCTTGGCGGTGTGTTTGGGGTTAAAAATGGAGATGGAAACGGGCCAAGGATAATGGTAGCTGGCCATATGGATGAAGTTGGTTTTATGGTTACACAAATAACTAAAAATGGAATGCTGCGCTTCCAGACGCTTGGTGGATGGTGGAGCCAAGTCCTTCTTGCACAGCGCGTCCAGATTATCACAGATAACGGCCCTGTTGTGGGAGTGATTGGGTCTATCCCACCACATAACTTAACGGAAGCCCAGCGTCAAAAACCGATGGAAATTAAAAACATGTTAATTGATATTGGAGCAGATGACAAGGAAGATGCAGAAAAAATTGGCATAAAGCCTGGACAGCAAGTTGTTCCGTTAACTCCTTTTACACCAATGGCAAATGAAAAGAAATTACTGGCCAAAGCATGGGATAATCGTTATGGTTGCGGACTATCCATTGAGTTGTTAAAAGAACTACAAGGCGAGAAGTTGCCAAACCAGCTTTTTTCTGGTGCGACAGTACAGGAAGAAGTGGGACTTCGAGGTGCACAGGTTGCAGCGAACATGATTAAACCAGATATTTTCTATGCACTTGATGCTTCTCCTGCTAATGATGCTTCAGGTGATAAGGAGGAGTTTGGTCAGCTTGGACAAGGTGCCCTACTTCGGATTTTTGATCGCTCTATGATTACGCATCAAGGAATGAAAGACTTTGTTTTAGATACAGCGGAGTCCAACAAAATTCCTTATCAGTACTTTATATCTCAAGGTGGTACGGATGCAGGGAGAGTACACCTATCCAACAACGGTGTGCCTTCTGCTGTTGTGGGTATATGCTCACGCTATATTCATACTTCTGCTTCTATTATCCATGTCGATGATTATGCAGCAGCAAAAGAATTACTTGTTAAGCTTGTTAAACAGACAGATGCAAACACAGTAGAACAGATTAAGAAAGCTTAATTTCTCTATTTTAAAAGACTCTGCTCTATAGCAGAGTCTTTTTTATGAATTGACTTCGTTAATAGATTATAGTGAAAGAGGTGTGGATATGAATATAGTTATCGGCTCACAAAATCCAACAAAGATAGAAGCGGTTAGAACGGTGTTTGCTTTCGATCATGTCACTCCCCTTGATGTACCTTCTAATGTGGCACCACAACCTATGTCAGATGAAGAGACAAGACAAGGGGCCATTAACAGAGCAATGCAATGTGTTAACAGTGAAGGCGCTCATTTAGGGTTTGGTCTTGAAGGTGGCGTGATGGAAGTAGAAGGAGCTCTTTTTTTATGTAATTGGGGTGCACTCGTTACAAAAGATGAAAAAATTTACACAGCTAGTGGAGCGCGTGTTGCGTTACCAGAGGAGTTTACTAAAGAATTGCAAGCTGGTGTAGAACTCGGGATTTTAATGGATACGTATGTGAAAAGAAAAGGGATTAGTAAAAAGGAGGGGGCAATCGGGATCTTTACAAATGACCTTGTTAGTCGCCAAGCTATGTTTACCCACGTTACTACATTACTGCGTGGTCAATGGGAATATTGGTCTACTAGATAAGGAAATTAATTGTTAAAAGTCGTGGGCTCATGAAGCACTGTAAAAAATATAATTAGAAGCAGCGGTAAAAACGCTGCTTCTTTTAATGAAAATAGCGATAATGTTTTTAGTTAAACAATTATTCTCCAATTTTACGCATAAATATAAGCCAGTACATCTAACGCTTGATCAACAGTTTCTACGGTTACGTTTGCTTTATTACTCAACTCTTTTAAAGGGTGGATGAGAGATTCTGGCCTAACAATGATGGTTGGTTTATTTAACGTAATGGCCGTACTAGCATCCATAGCCGTATTCCATTGCTTGTATTGCTCTCCAAATAGCGCAATCACTACATCTGCTTTGTTCATGAGTACCTCAGTACGCAAATTATTAATACTGGAAGCAGCATCATCCTTGTATAAATTACTAGGCTGTTTGCCAAGAATATCTTCTCCAATATCATCGGATTGCTCATGATTGGTTTGAGGGGAGACGAATGTAAGTGGCAGCTTTTTATCCTCTGCTTTCTGCTTTAATACCTCGCGCCAATCATCGTGAATTTGACCTGCTAAATAGACAGTTAGTTCCATTATAATCCTCCTCTTTCAGAATTCTTTTACTATATCGTAACGAAAAAGAAAGCTCTTGCAAAGGATTTAGACTTTAACATTTCTTTTACTTGAGATAATATCTTTAATGCCATATTTCATAGTGTAATGTGGCATAGTAGGAGAAGAGATGAAAATTTGTTTACTGTTAGATAGCCTTGATAATTGAATCATGGGCAAAAGAAAGATATGATATGAAAGGGAGTTGATATAAATGAAAATACTTGAATCAGTAGAACAATTAAATGAATGGAAAAATAAAGAAAATGTTATCATGTACTTTACTGCAGGCTGGTGCCCCGATTGTAGAGTGATAGAACCCGTTCTTCCAGAGATAGAGGAAGAATTTCCTGCTTATACGTTTATCAAAATTAACCGTGATGATTTCATCGAAATTTGTCAGGAGCATGATGTTTATGGTATTCCTAGCTTTCTTGCCTTTTCAAACGGAAAAGAAACAGGAAGGTTTGTAAGCAAGGATCGTAAAACAAAAGAAGAGATTGTTGACTTTTTACAAGGACTTTCCTAAACAAGGAAGGAAAGTAGCATGCAATCATTCCATGTCCTAAGATAATATAATGTTGGGCAAAGGAGGATGTAAGATGAAAATGACATCATTGAAATTGAAGAAAATCTTGCAAGAACGTTTGTCAGATGCAAGATACCACACTTCTTATAATAGAGATAAAGATACGTTTCGTATAGAGTGGAAGGAATCAAAGCAAGGAATGACCATTACATTGCCTAACGTTGTGGCCAAATATAATGAGCGTGGCGACGAGGCGATTGAAGAGCTTGTAGACCATGTGACTGAGGCACTTCGTATTATGAATGAAACTCAGCAATTAGCTGGTATGGAGAAGAATATTTATCCAGTTATTCGAGCGACCTCCTTCCCGGATAAGACAAAGGCGAATAAAGAGTTAGTAAATAAGGAACATACAGCAGAAACACGAATATTTTATGCGTTGGACTTAGGGAAGTCCTACCGATTAATCGACAAAGCATTGCTGGAAGAAGAAGGATGGACAGAAGAGAGAATTCATGAAATTGCTTCCTTTAATTTACGCTCACTCGATTGTGATTATAATAAAGATACGGTTGCAGGCAACGATTTTTATTTTATTGCAAAACAGGATGGATACGATGCAAGCAGAATATTAAATGAAGCTTTTCTTGAAGAAATGAAAGCAAACATAAAAGGGGAAATGGCTGTGGCAGTTCCACACCAGGACGTCTTTATTATTGCGGATATTCAAAACAAAACAGGGTATGACATATTAGCTCAAATGAATATGAAATTCTTTGCAGAGGGAAGAATACCGATCACTTCTCTTCCTCTCATTTATGAAGATCGAAAGCTTGAGCCGGTATTCATACTTGCCAAAAATAAACCAGAGAACAGTTAGGGAAGGAAGAGGTAAATGGATGTATTTTACAACCCTGATGGAATCGGTGATGTGCTCATCGTTCCACTAAAAACGGGTGATCGTTATGAACTTACACATAGTAAAGCAGGAGACATTACAAGGATTGCGGATTCTGGTGATGCAGTTTTAGGTTATAATATATTCCAAGCTTCAAAGCATTTTACCAATTTGGTTAATGGCAAAAATACAATGACAGAAAACTTATTAAAAGAAATGAAAGTTTTATTTGCCGAAGAGGGTGTAACAGATTCCTTAGACTTCGATCTTTCCCCTAAATTTGTCATAGGCCATGTCATTAGTAAAGAACCGCATGAAAATGCCGATAAATTAAGTGTATGCCAAGTAGATGTTGGACAAGAAACCTTACAGATTGTGTGTGGAGCGCCTAATGTAGACAAAGACCAATATGTCGTCGTAGCAAAAGTTGGAGCAACCATGCCAAGTGGTTTACAAATTAAACCGACAGAATTACGTGGAGTCCCTTCGAATGGTATGATATGCTCGCAGAAAGAGCTGGGTCTGCCAAATGCTCCAAAAGAAAAAGGGATCTATGTTCTAGATAAATCACATACACCAGGGGAAACATTTACTTTTTAATAAGATTGATGTAAAAAGCGAATGGTATACAATGCGAGAACAACCTTTGTTCATACATAGGTTGTTTTCTTAACGTTATGGAAACTTAAATGGTCCCCCGTTCACCCTTTACTTATTTAATTCTAAACGAAGATTTTTTTAGACATCTACAATCCTTCTAAAACCTGTTAGAATGGTATTACACGACTTATGTATGAAATGAGTGATGAAACATGTGGGAACAGTGGAAGAAGAAAATAAAAGCACTCTTTGCAGAAGAGGAAGTGAATGAACAACAAGAAAAAACACAACAAAAGCACACACCGGACCCCCAGGCAAAGATGATGTATCAATATCCGAACAAGCCCGCTTTTCGGTTTCCTCTTATCCCAGATGAGCAATCGGAATCAAACCAGGCACCGAAATCTAATAATCGACCAAACAAATCGTACGTCGCTCAACCAGAGCGCAAGCGGCGAAAAGATGAGGCCGATAAAGATCAGGGAAGAAAGGTTTACAAGAAGGATACAGATATTCCATTTAAGCGGACGGAAGTTCCTTCGCCAATTTATGGGTTTCAACAGCGGAAAAAGAATAAGATATTAGACGATATTCCAGCTTATAAGCGAAAGGAAGAGAGAATCGCTGAAGCATGGGCGGCTATGAACGTAGAGAAGGAGTTTGTAGACCATGCTGAAAATACTGCGCCAATCCTCCCAGCTACTGAATGGCCTGTAGACGAAGCGGCTTCAACGGATGAGGAATTTAGTGATGTGCAAGTAAAGGAAGCAATAGAACCTGTAACGCAGTCAACTGCTAAAACAGAGTCCGATCCACTAGAAGAGTCAGAAGAAAAATCAGAAAACCTATCTAAATGTGAAGAAGCTAAGCCTAGAAGCCTTTCGAGTACAGGAGCGGGTAACAAAACAACCAGTAAGGGACCTTTCAATGTCATTATGACACCGAGGGATAAAAAACAATTATACGACAAACAAAGAAGGCAACAAGAACAATTACAAAAAAGCTACACTTCTAAGGCGGAGTCACCTTCACAAACAATTGCAACAGAAGAAGTTACTCCACAGCAAGCTTCTATTCCAATACATCTTTTGAATGATCCGGTTCAGAAAAATAATGCAGATCATGAATGGATTACGGAACAGCAAGAATTGCTTGAAAGAACGCTAAAGCATTTTAATGTTCGTGCACGTGTGGTAAATGCCACACAAGGTCCTTCTGTAACTAGGTTTGAAGTGCAACCAGAACTCGGAGTGAAGGTAAGTAAGGTGAAAAATCTTAGCGACGATTTAAAATTAAACATGGCCGCAAAGGATATTCGAATTGAAGCACCAATACCAGGTAAAAATACGATTGGGATTGAAATACCGAACCCTAACCCACAAATGGTAGGACTGCAAGGGTTATTCGAGTCAGAAGCCTTTGCAACGAGTATGTCTCCTTTAACCATTGCGCTTGGTTTAAGCATAGAGGGACGTCCATTAATTACCAATATTCAAAAGATGCCACATGGACTAATAGCAGGTGCGACTGGATCAGGGAAGAGTGTATGCATTAACACTATTCTCCTCAGTATGTTATACAAAGCGAGTCATGAAGATGTGAAGTTTCTTCTGATTGATCCTAAAATGGTGGAACTTGCTCCTTATAATGGCATACCACACCTTGTTTCACCAGTTATCACGGATGTGAAAGCAGCTACTGCTGCCTTGAAATGGGCCGTTGCAGAAATGGAATCCCGCTATGAAAGGTTTGTTCAGGAGGGTGTTAGAGATCTTGAACGTTATAATCAAAAAGTGTTAAAACAAGGACGACTTGCAGAGAAAATGCCATATATCGTCATTGTTATTGATGAACTCGCAGACTTGATGATGATGTCTCCGCATGATGTAGAAGAAGCGATTAGCCGAATAGCACAAAAAGCAAGAGCATGTGGAATACACTTACTTTTAGCAACCCAACGACCATCTGTTGACGTGATAACAGGTTTAATTAAAGCGAACATCCCAACACGAATCGCATTTAGTGTCTCTTCACAGGTGGATTCCAGAACAATTTTGGATACTGCAGGAGCTGATAAGCTACTTGGGAAAGGCGACATGTTATTTATTGAGAATGGGGCAGGGAAAAGCATTCGATTGCAAGGACCTTTTGTTTCAGACGAAGAAATTGAGCGTGTTACAAGCTATGCTAGAAGTCTGGCAGAGCCTCATTACATGTTTGAACAGGAACAATTGCTTGAACAGGTGGCAACAGACGAAGCAGAAGATGAACTAATGGAGGAAGCTATTAATTTTATATTAATTCAAAACAGTGCAAGTACTTCACTGCTTCAACGCCACTTTAAAATTGGCTATAACCGTGCAGCCCGTTTAATTGACGCTCTTGAAATGAAAGGGATTGTTTCTGGACAAAATGGAAGTAAACCGCGTGAAGTTTTAGCAACGAGGGCACAGATCGAGGAAATGCAGCTAAATGATTAACCTTGTTTCCACCTTCTTTTTTCTATATGATAAGGGAAACAGATTATTAGAGGTAAGGAGAAACAAATCATGAAAGAAATTACACAAAAACTCGAAGGGAAAATCAACCGTTTAACGAATAAAACGTTCAAGTTTGATGAACGTATTCGGGAAGGTTGGTTTTCTGCCGTATATTTCTTAAAAACAAAGGAAATAGCAGAAAATAAGTTACCAAATAATATTGTAACCATGCAATTTTTTCAGAAAGATGATGCAGTTTTATGTGGAACAGACGAAGCGATCGCCCTCTTGCACACATTTGCAAAGAATCCTGAGACGTTAGAAATCCATTCTTTAAAAGATGGTGATAAAATAAGCCCCTTTGAAACAGTCCTAACCATAACAGGAGCATATCAACAGTTTGGTTACCTTGAAGGAATTATTGATGGAATATTAGCAAGAAGAACATCTGTCTCTACAAATGTATACAATGTCGTAAAAGCAGGCAGAACCTCCGGAGAACAAAAACCTGTTATCTTTATGGGGGATAGGGATGACCACTATACACAGCAGGCAGGAGATGGTTATGCAGCGTTTATTGGCGGATCAACTGCTCAAGCGACACATGCGATGAATGAATGGTGGGGAAAAAAGGGTATGGGCACCATGCCACACGCGATGATTCAAATGTTTCGAGGTGATCTCGTAGCTGCATCACGAGCCTATCATGAAATGTACCCAGATGATGATCTGGTAGCACTCGTTGATTATAATAATGATGTCATAACAGATTCCTTAAAAGTTGCGCATGAATTTGGTAGGGATTTAAAAGGTGTACGCCTTGATACGTCACGCACACTCGTTGATAAATACTTTTTGCGGAACCATCATGTAATGGGAACCTTTGATCCTCGAGGGGTTAACCCTGAGCTCATTTTCGCACTTAGAAAAGCATTAGATGAGGAAGGATTCGAATATGTAAAAATAATGGTTAGTGGTGGATTTACGGAGGACCGTATTACAGAATTCGAAAAAAACGGAGTGCCTGTTGATATGTATGGCGTTGGTGGCAGTCTATTAAAAATTAATATTGGGTTTACTGGTGACAATGTCTTATTAAATGGGATACCTGAAGCTAAAGAGGGTAGGCGTTATCGACCTAATCCAAGACTTGAGAAGGTAGAGTTTCAAGAAGCGTAACCATAACTCCAACGGGGCAACTTATTATTTAAATCTTTCTCTCATTTTGCTATAATAATGAAATAGGTGTAAAAAATTTATCAGCTAGTAAGTTAAATAATCCTTTTTACGCACAATTTGGAGGTTCTTTTTATGACAACTTACCATTTTATTGGTATTAAAGGGACAGGAATGAGTGCCCTTGCGCAAATTCTTCATGATTCCGGAGAAAATGTACAGGGTTCCGATGTGGAGAAACGTTTTTTTACACAGGAAGCATTGGAAGCAAAGAACATTCCGATTCTCTCTTTTTCAGAAGCGAACATCAAAGATAATTATACAATAATTGCGGGTAACGCTTTTTCTGATGATCACCCAGAAATAAAAGAAGCAAAAAAACAAGGCCTGACATTCTATAGGTATCATGAGTTCCTTGGGGAATGGCTAAAACAATACACGAGTATTGCTGTTACAGGGGCACATGGCAAAACGTCCACTACTGGTCTATTGGCACATGTTTTACATGAGACCTTCCCTATTTCCTTTTTAATCGGGGATGGAACAGGCAAGGGGCATGTAGATAGCCGCTATTTCGTCTTTGAAGCATGTGAATATCGTCGGCACTTTCTTAGCTATGAACCGGACTATGCGATTATGACAAACATTGATTTCGATCACCCGGATTACTTTACAAGCATTGATGATGTGTTTGAGGCTTTCCAATCCATGGCTGATCAGGTTAAAAAAGGAATTATCGCTTGTGGAGATGACGAGCAACTTCAGCAAATACAAGCGAAGGTACCTGTTGTTTATTATGGTTTTGCGGCAACGAATGATTTTCAGGCTCAGAATGTAGTAGAGGATAGCACTGGCACAACCTTTGATGTCTTTGTGCGAAATACGTATTATGATACATTTACTATTCCGATGCATGGAAATCATAATATCCTTAATGCGCTTTCTGTAATCGCTATTTGCCATTATGAAGAAATTAGTGCACAGGATATTAAGAAAATGGCAAGCTTTGAAGGTGTGAAACGCAGGTTTACAGAAAAGAAGGTAGCAAATCAAGTGTTGATTGATGATTATGCCCATCATCCAAAGGAAATTACTGCAACAATTGATTCGGTAAGAAAAAAATATCCAAACAAAGAAGTTATTGCTATTTTCCAACCACATACATTTACGAGAACAAAAACATTTCTTGATGAATTTGCAGACAGCCTTTCATTAGCAGATCACGTTTATTTATGTGACATATTCGGCTCTGCAAGGGAAGAAGCAGGAAAGCTTACCATCAAGGATTTGCAAGAACGTGTGGAAAAAAGCCGAGTATTACAGCTTGATCAAACCGACGTATTGCAACAATATGAAGACGCGGTACTTGTCTTCATGGGTGCAGGGGATATTCAAAAATTCCAGCAGGCATATGAAGAAAAGAAAAACGTTCGTAATTAATCGAGAAAAAGAATCTGGTAACAGGTTCTTTTTTTCTTTTCAGATAAAGCTCCTCAGTAAAAGAAAGTTACATATTAGTCTGAAACCGCTTTAAAAGCTAACTTTGCTAGTAAAGCAATAATTATAGGGGAACCTTAAAAATGGTAATGTTGTTTTTTGTGCACATGTTTAGTTCTTTTATGTTAGGGTATTTATAAAAAAGGATTATTATTGGTATAATTATTAGGTATAATCTATACTTAAATGGCTAGATGGTTTTGACTCATCCAGCTAGAATATCTATTCCAGTAGCCATACTACACATTACAGAAGGAGTGATACTACGAAATGGAAATAATGCTTTATATTGCTGCATTAATTGCCGCGATAGCGTTTGCAGTACTTGTGGTTTACGCAATTATTACCTTAAAAGCAACCAAACAAACAATGAATAACGTCGCAGAAACGCTGGACGGGTTGAACAAGCAAATGAAGGGAATTACGGACGAGACTACCCAACTCCTTACAAAAACAAACCGACTCGCTGATGATATCCAGCAAAAATCCTCTAAGCTAAATGGTGTTTTTGATGGTGCGAAGGGACTTGGGGAGACTGTAAGAGAATTTAATGCTTCTCTAAAGCAACTGTCCGGAAGTATTTCGCGCACGGCAAATCAAAACCCTGAAAAGGCCACCCAGGCAGTTAAATGGGCATCTACATTTATGGAATTATGGAAGAAAAAAAATAAATAAATAGTAACCAAACAAGGAGGATTTTAAATGGCTGAAAATAATAACAACAATAACAACAACATTAATACTAAGGACTTTATCATTGGTACACTTATAGGAAGCATGGTAGGGGCAGCTGCTGCATTATTGCTCGCACCAAAATCCGGTAGAGAACTAAGAAGTGACATTAATCAAGGAGCAGGCCAAGTAAAAGAGCGTGCTTCTGAGTGGAAAGATACTGCACAGGAGAAGAGCGCAGGCTGGAAAGATAAAGCATATACAACAGGTGCTGAGTTAAGACAAAAAGCAATGGATACCACTTCTCAATTTACAAAAAGTGCAACCTCTAAAACGAAAGATATGACTAACACTGTTAAGTCTAAGTTGAATCGAAAAAAGTCAAAAGAAGAAGAGGCACAGCAAGCAGCTGAGGATGTAGCCAATGCAATTGAAGAGGCAACGGAAGAAATAGAAGCAGCGAAAAGACAAGGGTAGTAAAAAGATGATTGGGCGAGTGCCCAATCATCTTTTTTTAAAAAATTAGCGAGTAGTTAATCGATCATGAAAGAAACGGGTTCTCATATACCTATTAAGCAGCCATCTAGCCGTTCACCAAGTTAACTGCAGGTTGTCCCCGTTGTGAATTTCCCCGTCGAAGGATGCTGGTTCTCCATTTCGATACAGTTTAAAATCTCCGCTCACGTTTCGAATATCAATATCAACATAACGGAATATATCTTGGAAAATAAAGCTTCCAACCTCTATTTGTTTAAGTTCTAAACTATCTCCGTTACTTAATGCTGTATCTTGTCCAATTATTTGTCCTTCCCGCTTTATTGAATAGCAGGGCCTGTCTAAATTGATAGGTTGTCCATTAAAAGAAACGTGGATGGTTTTAGAAGCCTCTTTTTCTAACACAGTGAATAAGTCAGAAACAAGCGGAGTTTTAGCTGGCTCTATAGCCAATTTATCCTGATTATGAAGGATATGTTCCACATTTACCTGCTTATGGTTGACGAGTACCTTCGTTTCTCCCATTGGTAGTTTTACTTGTTCCTTATTTACATAAATGGTGAATGTGTTTGTTTGTTGCAACTTGTCTTTTCCAATAAAATGGAGAAAATCTTTTACTAGCAATTCTTGATCAAAGATAATTTTGTCACGATCTTTGACTACATATGTTTTTGCCTGCTTTTTGTCGTTCACATAATAATTGGCATAATGTTTCACAGGTTGGTTGTTAAAATAAATAACTTTAGATGGTAGATCTCCAATAAGCTCTTCCAAAGTTAGCTGAGCAGGTAAACCATCTTCCCCTTTGGTAACGTGAACATGGTCGTTATTCTGAATAGATCGTTCTACATTGCTGCTTTCACCATTTACAATTATTTGTGGCGCCTGACCAAATTGTCCTGGTATTGTTACATCCTGTCCATTAACACTTACCATCACGGCATTACCTGGTCTTCCATAAAGCTTTTGTATATCAATACCTGCCTGAATCAATGCATCTCCGACAGTAAGCTGCTTCATTTCAAACATACGTATTTTTTGCCCATTTACATGGACTGTTACATAATGAACTGGATTTTGTTTTGCGGCAATGGCAATTCCAATTGGAGTTACAAAATCAGGTCCCTTTGGCAAAGCTTCGGAAGGAGTTAAATTCTGTATCGCCTCTATCCCACGGACAGCTACTCGATTTTCTGGCAACTTTAACTTATTGGCTAAAACTTTGGTGATTTCTGGTGTGAGACTTCCTCCACCAACCAACATGACAGCCTTTGGTGGCGTCGCGTTTAAAAGGAGGATCTCTTCAGCTATCCTTGAGGCGAGGTTTTCTACATGACTTTGTATTTCTCCTACTAATGCATCATAAGTAATCGTTGATTCAAACCCCAGTATATCTGCTACGACTGCTTCCCCTTTATTGACAATATCCCGTTTCGTTTGCTCAGCTAAAGGAAAGTCGAGCAAATAAGCATCGCTTATTGCTTCAGTGATTTCGTCTCCTGCAACGGGCACCATCCCGTACGCAGCAACTGTACCAGCGTTCGTGATGGCAATATCACTTGTACCAGCACCTATATCTACTAGAGCCACATTCAATCTTCTCATTGACTCTGGTACAAGCACATGAATTGCCGCAATTGGTTCTAACGTTAGTGCGTCCATTTCCAAACCCGCTCGATTTAAAGCAGCTAATAACGATTCCACAACAATTTTAGGTAGAAAGGTAGCAATAATTTCAACAGTAGCTTTCTCTCCGCTTTGGTCAATTAAGGAACCAATTCTTTCTTCGTCAATTTGGTAATGTAAAATGGAATAACCTACACAATAGTACTGATGGTAATCATCTGCTTTTTCTTCTTGTGCAAGCTTTATCTGGGCAGCCTGTACAGCGCTTAGCTCCAAATGTTTTATAGTTTCCTCTTCGATAATAGGCTGTTGATTAAGTTCCATTGAAGCAGAGGCTTGCATTGTCTTCAGCGCTCTTCCCGCAGCAGCAACACAAACCTTGTGCAGCGTACCATGTGATTGTTCAAGTTCTTTCTTCACTTCACGAATAATATCAGATACCGCAACAACGTTATGTATTTGCCCATCTCGCATCGATCTTTCAGTATGCTCTTTCGTATAAAAATCTACTACTTCAAACTTGTTTGAAGTATCTTTTTCTAAAATAATCCCCGTTACTGAGCGGGTGCCAATATCTAAAGCAAAAATATGATCTTTCATCATTGTATAACCCTTTCCCTTATAATCTGACTCTATTATAAACTTTTACAATCTTTTTATCGACAAAGAAAAAGTTATTAGCTATAATTGTCTCTAATTATTAAAAAACTGCAATTAAACAAGGGGAGTAGAGTATGAGCGATATGGATCAGTTAAGAGAACAAATGGACAGTGTAAACCTAGAAATCTTAAAGCTTATTAATCAACGGGCAGAGATTGTTCAGCAAATCGGCCAGATTAAAGCCAAACAGAGTATGAAACGATTTGATCCAGTACGAGAACGGGATATGTTAGATCAAATCACAAGCAAAAATGATGGTCCGTTTGAGAAAAGTACAATTGAACATATTTTTAAGGAGATATTCAAGGCGAGCCTTGAGTTGCAGGAAGATGACCATCGAAAAGCGCTACTTGTTTCAAGAAAGAAAAAGCCAGAAGACACAATTGTTTCGGTTAATGGTGCCACTATTGGAGACGGTAATACCCACTATGTGATGGGGCCATGTGCAGTAGAAAGTTATGAGCAAGTGGAAAAAGTAGCGGAGGCTGTTAAAAATAAAGGTGTTAAGCTTTTGCGTGGTGGAGCATTTAAACCGCGTACCTCACCATATGATTTCCAAGGGCTAGGATTAGAGGGCTTACAAATTTTAAAGAAAGCAGCTGACAAGCATAATTTAGCAGTGGTCAGTGAAATTGTAAATCCTGCCCATCTTGAAGAAGCGATGGATTACTTAGATGTAGTTCAAATTGGTGCACGAAACATGCAAAATTTCGAGCTATTAAAGGCTGCTGGTGATCTTGATAAGCCGGTTCTCTTGAAAAGAGGCCTATCAGCAACCATCTCTGAGTTTATAAATGCAGCTGAATATATTATTTCTCGTGGAAATGGAAACATTATATTATGTGAGCGCGGTATCCGTACTTATGAAAAAGCCACTCGAAATACATTAGATATTTCTGCAGTTCCAATCTTAAAACAGGAGACGCACCTGCCAGTAATGGTAGATGTTACCCATTCTACTGGTAGAAGAGATATTTTACTTCCAGCAGCTAAGGCTGCAATTGCAATAGGAGCTGACGGGGTAATGGCTGAGGTACATCCTGATCCTGCAGTTGCATTATCTGATTCTGCTCAACAGATGGATATTCCAATGTTCAATACATTTATGGATGAAGTGATAGATGTAGCAAATAAGTTTCATCAATAATTTAAAAGTCCTTTAGGGGCATCGGTTTAAAGGCTGGGCCATCATAATGATGATTCAGCCTTTAAATTTTTTGTAATTTTATGCGTTGTGGAGTATGATAAAAAAATATAGGATGTATAGTTAAATAGGAGGTAAAAGAAAGTGAATATAACAATATATGATGTAGCGAGAGAAGCAAATGTCTCTATGGCAACAGTATCTCGTGTAGTAAACGGGAATCCGAATGTGAAACCTACCACAAGGAAAAAGGTGTTAGCAACCATTGAGCGACTTGGCTATCGTCCAAATGCTGTGGCAAGGGGTCTGGCTAGTAAGAAAACAACGACGGTTGGCGCCATTATTCCAGATATCTCCAGCATCTTCTTTGCAGAATTAGCTAGAGGGATAGAAGATATCGCTACGATGTATAAATATAACATTATCTTAAGTAACTCAGACCAAAATAAGGACAAAGAACTGGGCTTAATTAACACCATGCTTGAAAAACAAGTGGATGGTATTATTTTCATGGGTGGAGACATATCAGAAGAGCATGTTCAGCAGTTTAAAACTTCTTCTGTACCAGTCGTGCTTGCTGCAACGTACGATGATGGTGGTGAAATGCCTTCAGTCAACATTGATTATGAAGAAGCCGCATACGAAGCAACGAAATACTTACTTGAGCGAAACAATGTGCCTGCTTTTGTTTCAGGGCAAGAAGATACACATATCAATCTTCTTAAGTATAATGGCTACAAGCGAGCATTAAGTGAAGCCTCTGTTAAATTGGACGAATCATACGTGATAAAAGGGGACTATTCTTATGATTCAGGAATCGACGCTGTCAATCAATTGCTTGAATTAGATAAGAAACCAACTTCAATTTTTGTAGCGTCAGATGAAATGGCACTTGGAGTTATCCACGGTGCACAGGATAAAGGGTACAATGTTCCAGATGATATAGAGGTCTTTGGCTTCGATAACACAAGGCTTGCGACAATGGTAAGACCGACGTTGTCAACGATCGTCCAACCTATGTATGATATTGGTGCTGTAGCAATGCGTCTTTTAACTAAATTTATGAACAAAGAAGAAGTTGAAGATAAAAAGGTTGTTTTACCACACAGAGTTGAAAAAAGAAACTCAACAAAATAAATAAGATGCCGATATAAAGAATATAGGTGATTCACTTATTCCACATAGTGACTTGAGGAGAGAGAATATGAGAAAACGCGATATATTGACTCCTATCGGCATTACGTTAGGTTTTATCATGATTATGCTTGCCATCATGTCAAAAGGCGGCACGAGTGGTGCTGCCTTATTTCTGGACGTTTCATCTATCTTTATTGTAATCGGTGGATTAATTGCTTCTATGCTCATTAATTTTAAAATGGAGCAAATAAAGCTAACGAGAAAAATAATTAGTGAGGCTTTTCATCAGAATGATCAGCGGCTTCCTGACTTAATTAACCTTTTTATTAAGCTATCAGAGCGGGCACGTCGAGAGGGAATCCTTGCTTTGGAAAATGAGTTGGAAAACGTGGACGAGCCTTTTATTAAAAAAGGGGTCCTCCTTGCAGTTGATGGAATGGAGCCAGAAGTGATCAGCGATATCATGAATGCAGAAATAACGGCAATGGAAGACAGGCACTATAAAGGAAGAAAACTTATCGAAAAAGCTGGGGAGTATGCTCCAGCTTGGGGGATGATTGGTACACTAGTGGGCCTTGTACTAATGCTGAACAATCTGCAGGACCCAGCAGGATTAGGTCCTAGTATGGCGGTTGCGCTTCTTACTACATTATATGGAACAGTCCTTGCAAACCTCGTTTTTGTTCCAATGGCAAATAAACTTGAGAGCAAAACAGAGGAAGAGGTTTTTATTAAACAGGTTATTATTGAAGGTGTGATGGGCGTTCAATCTGGACAAAATCCACGAATTCTTGAAGAAAAGTTATCTGCTTTTCTTTCCAGTGACGTGAAAAATCGTCAGGCAACAGCTGAGGATGCAGATTTTGTAGGAGAGAGCGTTAATGAAGCGTAGGGATATAAGACGTAGCAATGATAAGGGCGCTCCAAAATGGATGGTTACATATTCGGATATGGTTACCTTAATTCTAGTATTCTTCATTCTTTTATTTTCTATGTCACAAATTGATTCGGTTAAGTTCGAGGCGATCTCTGAGTCATTTCGTAACCGAATGATCTTTGAATTTTATCCTTCCCCTGTACCAATGGAGAATCCAACAGAGCATACAAGGGACGAGGAAAGCGGAAAGAATTCAAATGAGTTTGAGAATCCAACACAGTTAGAAAACAACACCGATGAAGATGATATAACAGAGCAAGATACATTGGACAACTTGATGGAGAACATCCAACAATACCTTGAGGAACATGAACTGACAAATGAGATTTCAGCCAACAGGACGGACCAAGGGGTAGTATTGGTGTTACAGGAGAGTGTCTTGTTTGATTCAGGTGAAGCCGAAATTCTAGAAAAAGGGGAGCCATTTCTAACAAAAATTGCTTCCATGCTAGAAAGCTTACCCAACAATGTAAAAGTAGAGGGACACACGGACGACAGGCCGATTGATAATTATAGATATCCTTCTAACTGGGAGTTGTCTGGAGCAAGGGCTAGCAGTGTTATCCGATATTTGATAGATGAGAATGAATTCGATGAATCTCGCTTTTCTTCAGTAGGATACGGGGACACAAGGCCACTTGTGCCGAATACCAATGAGGAGAACTGGGCAAAAAATCGTCGCGTAGAGATTGTTATATTAGAAGAAAGCCAAGGAGATGATGCGTAAGCACCATCTCCTTTTTTAACATAGAGCCAGAAAATGACTGAGGTAAATAGGGGAAAGTATCATTAGCTGTCTCTTTAGAGTTATAAGATTTTTTTTGTATACTTTAGCATACTTGCTAAGCTTTTTTCGTTTTTTTCTGTAATTTCTAACCTGCGAGGAATAGAGACAATGTCTTGTTCATCCTCCCACGTTTTAGGGAGAGAAACCGGCGAACTTTCTTTCCATTTTTCTAGCCAGTTAGAAGGGAGACTACCTTTTAAAGGATTGCCTGTATGCATAACATTCCATAGTTGGCCCCATGCCCGTGGAACAACGCGCCACATATCATATCCACCACCACCGAGGGCGATCCACTTCCCGTCACAATAACTATGAGCGATTTCATGAGCTACTTTTGGGATATGCTCAAAAATCTTCATTGTGCTGCATAGATGGGTTAATGGGTCATAGCAATGCGCATCGGCTCCATTCTGTGTAACAATGACATCAGGCTTAAAAAATTCAGCAACCTCTCTGATAGCGCTATTATAAACGGAAATAAACGATTCATCTTCTGTAAATGCATCTAATGGTAGATTAAAGCTATAACCATGGCCCTGTTTAATACCACGTTCATTTAGATTTCCGGTACCAGGGAATAAATATCTGCCTGTTTCATGGATAGAAAGGGTACAAACATTCGGATCATCATAAAATGCCCATTGAACACCGTCACCATGGTGGGCATCTGTATCTACATACAAGACCTTTACATCATAATGTTTCCTCAAGTACTTAATCGCTACTGCCCCATCATTATATATACAGAAGCCCGCAGCCTTTCGTTTAAAACCGTGATGAAGACCGCCCCCTAGGTGAAGGGCATGGCTAGCTTTTTCTTCCATTACAGCATCTACTGCTGTAAGTGTGCCACCAACGACATAGCTTGCTGCTTCATGCATATTTGGAAAAATAGGAGTATCCTCTGTACCTAAGCCAAATTGTAATCCTTCTCCCGATGAAAGTTGCCCTGTTCCCGCTTTTTTAATGGCTTGGATATAGGATAGATCATGGAAAAGTGCGATTTCATCTTCTGTCGCTTTCCTTGGGTGAATAATGGACTTTGCAGGAAGTTGACCTGAGTCCTCTAATAATTCTTTTGATAGCAATACTCGTTTTTGATTAAGAGGATGATCTTCATGAAAGTGATAGCTTAATGTATTGTTTGAGAATACAAAAGTTGCTGGACACTTCATGATTTTGGCCCCGGTATATTATTTGGCCATAAAAGTTCATAGCCTGCGGTTCTTAAGTCTTGAATGACAGGGAGAGGATTCATCGTCTGGATGCGAAAAACGAGTATTTTATAAGCTGCGTCATCCTTATAGGGATATACAAGAACCGAAACAATGTTTACTTTGCGATTACCAAATATAGAAGCTACTTCTGGCAATATTCCTGGTTTGTGTGGCACTTTCACTTCAATATGAGAAGATTGCACGTGTGTACCTGTCAGCTGAATAAGTGTATGAAGCATGTCTTTCTCTGTAATGATTCCTACAAGTTTATTATCGTTTCGAACAACAGGGAGGCAAGCAAACTCTTCCTCATAGAAGATTCTTGCAATTTCTTCAACAAAGTCCATCGGGTGTACAGTGACCACAGGATTACTCATAATTGTGTGAATCTCATTTTTTAATTCCAATGCTTGTGTGCTAGCTTTAAAAATAGAGGGGGCAGCGTCCCGGACATCTCTGTCTGAAATGATCCCAATCACGCTATGGTTCTGATCTACGATAGGAATATGACGAATACGGTTTACCAATAATGTGTGAAGTGCCTTTTCAATTGTATCTGATGGTGATAGCGTAATAACATCTCTATTCATAATTTCCTCTACTAACAATTATAATCCCTCCCTCATATTGCGGTATTGGTGGCGCTGTAAAAATCGTAGCTTATCAAACATAGCGACTGACTCTTCTGATACTTTCTCACCAATTCTAACCATAAGGCAATTTGCTGGATGTGAGATAATTTCTGGATCATCAGTCGGTGCAGGGAGCAGGCCGCCAGTCGCCATCATCTTTTCCATGACTTTTCGATAGTCCCAAATGCTAAGTTTCGTTCCATCCAAGTCCCAATGCCAATAGTACTCTGTTGAAATGATAATGTATTTCTCCATATACTCATCCATCATTGATACTTGTAATAAGCCTGAAGCAATTTTAGCTCCGCGATAGGAAGGGATAACTTCAATTGCACCTAGCTCCATTAGCTCTTCCATTTTAAATTCAGACCATCTTTCCAAAGGGTCGGGATGCAAATAAGTGACATAACCAATGATTGTGTCGTCTGTGCGCGCAACAATTATCCTTCCTTCACGGAAATCTGCGATACTTTGTAACGCTTCAAATTGCTTTGCAGCTGGTCTGAAGGCTGTTAATTGCTCATGAAAGTGGTAGTTTTTTAGTTGTTCGCTGTTTAAGGGACCTTCAAGCGTGACACGTTCTCCTTGGGGGTGCTCTCGAAGTATAGCATGATGGGTTTTCGTATGTTTCAACTCGTTCACCACCTATTGAATATTCTAATGCGCTTTCATCTATTATACTAGATAATCTACTGAATATTTAGCAATAACTGTGAAACTTCTCTAACTTCTTCTATATAAATAAAAAAAGGCTGAACATATTTGAATGTGTCGCTTCTCGAATATGTTCAGCCTAATAAGTTAAATTTGTTGATTATTGTTCCTCGTCGTTGTTTGGTTGACTAGTTTCATTATCGTTTTCGTTTTCGTTATTGCTGCTTTCGTCTTCGTTATTATTATTGTTCTCTTGTTGTTGCTCTTCCTCGTTGTCCGTTGTCTCCTCGGCGTTTTCATTATCATTATTTCTGTTGTTATTATCTGTTGATTCCTCATTGTCAGGTGTTTCAGGTGGTGTTTCGGATGTGTCACCTACCATAATTTCTTTTGATGGAGAGGATTCTCTTCCAAAATAGTCAACGGCCCTTACATGGTAGACAGCATCGCCATCACCGATCGTATAGCTGGTTTCCGTAGTGCTTCCCACCCGAGTAAAGTTGCCGCCTGCGCCTTTAGCACGGTAAATGCGATAGGCTACTACATCACTACTTCCTGACTTACCCCACGTCAATTTATTTCCAGATTTGCTTAAAGAGGTGGGGGCGGAAGGGGCTTTTCCGTCATCCTCAATGGAATCTCCTGCGTCGGATCCTGGAAATCCGATTCTCTCCCATTTTTCTCTTTCTGTTCGTGGGTACAATTGTGTAAGGTCTTCTAGCTCATCATAATTATTCCGTTCTAGAAATTCTGGGTTGAACATAAGACCATCCCCTGTTACAAACTCGTCAGGAGTATTAGAACCTGCCATGACTGCCTTGCCATTTACGATAACAGAACTTCCGCTTATTAAGCTGTCATCTATTTCCGTAGGCACATATTTTTCATTAAAGAGGTCTGATTTAACCAATCCTGCTTTCTCACATAATTCAGATGGTAGCATGCCGGAAATTGCACAATAACTACGTTGTACAATACCGTCTGGACGTTTGAATGTTTCGTTAGGAGCTAATAGTTCCGGGTTAATTGCTGTAGCACTATTAATAAGTTCTGCCCAAAGTTTAAGGTTTCTGTGACTATAATTCGTGCTCGCATTATTAATTGATCTTGGTGTGTCATACCCGATCCATGTCCCAAACGTAACGTTAGGATTTGTGGCGACAAACCAAGCATCCTTGTAGTCATTGGATGTTCCGGTTTTCCCTGCCCAGTCTACATTTCCATTCGATAGTTGAGGTCTAAGATATCCAGCAGTTCCTGAATTGATAACATCTCGCATCATATCAATTGTTAAATACGTAGTTTGTGGACTGAAAACTTCCACTGGATCCGCTTTATGTTCATAGACTACATCACCATCTTGATTTGTTATCTTTTCAATCATATATGCGTCGGCAAATTTTCCGTTATTGCCAAACGTGCTATATGCATTTACATTTTCTTCGATTGTTACGTCTGCTGTACCTATTGATAAAGATGGATTAACATAGTCATCTTCTGTTAAGGTACTAATCCCCATTTTTTCTAAATACTTCGAGGCGGGATTAAGGTCTATAATACGAGAGTATATATCTGCTGCTGGCACATTATAAGAATTCTCTAGTGCCGTACGAGCAGAAACAATCCCATGATAGCCACCACCGTAGTTTCCTGGTTTTCCATAATTCCAGCCAGGAATTTGTTTTCTCACATCAGCAACAGGGCTTCCCGGCTGAATGATTCCTTCCTCCATAGCTGGAGCATAATCAAGTAATGGCTTGATCGTACTACCATTGGAACGAAGTACATTATCGGATACATAGTTTATATTATTTTCTTCATCGTATCCTCGCCCACCAACAAAGCTAATAATCTTCCCGGTACTGTTTTCAATTAACATTCCACCGGTCTGGACTCTTTCTGTTACTTCTTCCACTTCACCCGTTTCGCTATTTGTTTTGGTATACGTTACAGTAGGGCCGTAGTTTTCGTAATTTTGGGCTATTTTCTGAAAGGCTTCATAAATATCCTTGTCGATCGTTGTATGAATATTATAACCGTTCTTCCGCAAATCTCTTTCGGCTAGTGCTTTATAATCTTCCTTGAGATCACTGTCTTGGTCAAGATCTTCCTTGGTATAGCCTTCTTCTTCAGCAAGTTTGTACATAAGTACTTCAGTAGCTTTTTTCTCCACTTCAAAAGTTAAATAAGGGTACTTCTCAATAGGAGAAGGAGAAGCTTTTGTGAAATCAGCTGCAATGTCATAATTTATGTTTTCTTCATATTCCTTTTGGGTGATGTGACCAGATTCTAGCATTCTATCAAGAACCGTTTTCATACGGCTCATACCTGCCTTAAGTCCATCCTTATCCTTAACCTCTCCACCGTTTAGAAAAGGGGTATAGGCATATGGGTTTTGTGGAAGTCCTGCAAGGTATGCAGCTTGCGCAATGTTGACATCTTTAGCATCCACTCCGAAGATACCTTGAGCTGCAGTTTGGATTCCTGCAATGTTATTTCCTGAAGCATCCCGGCCATATGGCACAATATTCAAATATGCTTCAAGAATTTCATCCTTTTCAAAAAAGCGTTCTAGTCGCAGTGCTAGCAGTATTTCTTTCGCTTTTCTTTCAAAAGACACTTCGTTCGTAAGTATCTGATTTTTTATTAACTGTTGGGTCAGGGTACTACCGCCAGTTTTCACTTCAGAATTTGTTACTTCTTGGAAAACTGCACGTAATATGGCCTTTGGTACAACTCCATGATGATCTTGAAAGTTTTCATCTTCTGTAGCAATAACTGCATCAATAATGGCTGGAGAGATATTGTCTAGTGTTACCTCTTCCCGGTGCAAATCCGACTGAACATCTCCAAAGTACTTTTCACCCGCAAAATAGAGTTTAGATGTTTCTTCATAATTATAGATATCTTGTTGCATCATATCGTATGGTCGAACAGGCTCATCTTTTACAAGCGAGGCAAAATATCCAGCACCTACTCCTCCAGCAAAAAACAATCCAATAAATCCAATGAGTAAGAAGAACAATACTATGTTCCATCCCACATCATATGAAATCCGCGAAGTGCGTTGAACCTTCCCAGTTTTCCAGAGGGATTTTAGCTTTTCCGTATATTGTTGAAACTTTTGTTTTAAATTCATCGCAAAACCTCCTAAAATACCTTCCTTATTATAGCATAATAATAGAGGAGGGAATATAATTTTTAGAACTAGGATTGCTTTTCCTTTTCAATTATGGTATGAATAGTAATTATAAGATTTTTGCGGTGAAGGAACGAAGTAGTCAGGCAAATCCCTTTTTCTAGAGAACCGGCGGGTGGTGCAAGCCGGGATACATTTGCCGGCGAATTACATTCTGGAGCAATTCCGAGAGTTTTTGACCCTCGGAACGGTGGCAACATCGTTAACAATCCGAAGTGGCAAATTAGATTTGCAACAAGGGTGGTACCGCGTGTTCAACTCGTCCCTTTTTTAGGGGAGGGGTTTTTTTGTTTTTCAAGAAAAAAAGATGGAGTGTGACGACAAATGGATATTTTACAGGATCTTGAAACGAGAGGTTTGATCCACCAAACGACAGATAGGGAAGCGCTTGAAAAACACCTGCAGGAAAAGCAAGTGACATTGTACTGTGGCTTTGACCCGACGGCGGATAGCTTGCATATTGGTCACTTATTACCAATTACGATGCTCAAACGATTTCAAAAAGCTGGCCATCGACCAATTGCTTTAGTTGGCGGGGGAACTGGCATGATTGGAGATCCGAGTGGGAGAACGAGCGAACGTTCTCTAAATGAAAGTGAAGTCGTTCATGGCTTCAGTGAGCGGATTAAGCAACAAATTGCACGATTACTTGATTTTGATAAAGGGGAAAATCCAGTCGTTGCTAGAAATAACCATGATTGGCTATCTAATATGACTGTAATTGATTTCTTACGTGATGCTGGAAAACATTTTGGCATCAATTATATGCTGGCTAAGGAATCTGTTTCAGCTCGTATCGAGCAGGGCATCACCTTCACTGAATTCAGCTATATGATTTTGCAATCCTTGGATTTCCTTAAGCTATATGAACAGGAGAATTGTACACTTCAAATTGGCGGAAGTGACCAGTGGGGGAATATCACTGCTGGCATGGAGCTAATCCGTCGCTCAAGAGAGAATCAAGAGGAAGAAATTAAAGTATTCGGTTTAACAGTGCCACTTATTACAAAAGCGGATGGAACCAAATTTGGGAAAACAGCAGGGGGAGCAGTATGGCTTGATCCGGAAAAAACGTCTCCTTATGAGTTTTACCAATTCTGGCTAAACACCGATGACAGAGATGTTATTAAATTCCTTCGTTACTTTACTTTTATTTCTGAAGTAGAAATGGAACAACTAGAAAATGAAATAAAAACACAACCAGAAAAACGTGAAGCACATAAACGCCTTGCGGAGGAAATGACCATTATGGTTCACAGTCAGGAAGCATTAGACCAGGCGAAGAAAATTTCTGCGTCCCTATTTAGTGGTGAATTAAAAGATCTTTCTGCTGCTGAAATCAAGCAAGGCTTTAAAGATGTTCCGACATATGAGCGTACAAAAGAGGATATCGGTTTAATCGACTTGTTGGTTGAAGCAAAAATCTCTTCGTCTAAAAGACAGGCAAGAGAAGATATTCAAAATGGTGCCATTTACATTAATGGGGAAAGAATACAAGAACTGCAACACATTTTAGGCGAAGATGATCGCATTGAAGATGAATTTACGATTATTAGGAGAGGTAAGAAGAAGTATTCGTTGATTCGTTACGACGGGTAAGGGCTAAAAAGGAAGCTGTTGAATGGTGAGCAGCTTCCTTTTTTCTTTTACTTCTATTGTAATTATATGTAATATAAAAAAACCTGAAATGCTTGAAGACCAAGCATTTCAGGTTTTTAATGATAAAGTGAATATTAACGAGAGTAGAATTCAACGATAAGTGCTTCGTTGATTTCAGCTGGAAGCTCAGAACGCTCAGGGTAGCGAGAGTAAGAACCTTCCAATTTATCAGCGTCAAAAGTAAGATATTCAGGTACGAAGTTGTTTACTTCAATAGCCTCTTTCACAATATCTAGGTTTTTAGATTTTTCACGTAAACCAATTACTTGACCTGGTTTTAGACGGTATGATGGAATATCAACGCGTCCGCCATCAACTGTCACATGCCCGTGGTTTACAAGCTGACGTGCTTGTCTGCGAGTACGAGCAAGACCTAGACGATATACAATGTTATCCAGACGGGATTCAAGAAGGACCATGAAGTTTTCACCATGGATACCTTTCATTTTACCAGCTTTATCAAACATTGTACGGAATTGACGTTCGTTCAATCCATACATGAAACGAAGCTTTTGCTTCTCTTGTTGCTGTAATCCGTATTCTGAGATTTTTCTGCGTTGGTTTGGTCCATGTTGACCAGGAGCGTAAGGACGTTTATCTAGTTCCTTACCAGTTCCAGTTAATGAAATGCCAAGACGACGTGATTTTTTCCATACTGATCCAGTATAGCGAGCCATAAGACATTTCCTCCTTTTTATTTTATTTGCATAAAATAAACGAGCGTGTTCCTGTACGTTGTCCATTATGTTTTCATGTACCATCGCTCCAGCAGCTGAGAGTTACACGATACACCTCATGGGTTAATGAGGAACAAAATGGTGGCAAGCGCCAGTTTCACATAGGCTACTTTATTATTTTACACAAAGAATAGTATATAATTTCTAGCCATAGAAGTCAATAGTTATTAAGTATACAAATTTAACAATTCATTTAATGGGAAAATAGAACTAGTTAGTTTATAATGAAAACAAGAATATCATACCATAATTCATTCCAAAATTATGATAATAGGTGATAGGTGATTGTATGAAAAGCACAGAATTGCTTGTGGACAAATTGCGCAGTATCTATTTTAATTTGGTAACCATGGACCCAGAGCAACGTGATCGTGATACACTTCAAAGCATGGCAGAGCATCTAAAGCAAGTTTTACCTATTTCCTATATAGGACTTTATTTGTTTAATGAATGGCGCAGAGAATATGAAATGTGCATTTGTACTGCGCATGCTCAGAGTATTCCTTGCCAAGAACAAAATTTAGCGGAAGACGTAATGATGGATAAGAGGATCTACGTTAAAACACTTCAGGACAAACACATAAGCTTACTTAGCATTTTGCCGAATCGTGGACCAAAGGCAATAATCGTTATCGAACATAAACTTTCTATTTCTATGGAAGAATTGAATATTGTAATGGAGGAGACGGAAAAGTTAATTTCGATTCTACAATTAAAGGAACAACGCTGGGAAAGGAGTCGTTCCTATCTTTCTGAATTAACCTCGCAATTACTCTCATTAACTTCTAGAAAGAAAATTTTGAGTGAAATTTTGCAGGGACTTAAAACCTTATACCCTGAGCTTACTCATACGCTATTGCTATCACAAGACACAGAAGTGGAATCAGGATTACCGGTGAAGACGATTGAATATAGTGACGATGTGACGAAGCGGGTAAGTACATTGGCTTTTATATCTGGGGAGGTGCGGATAGAGGAACAATATAAGGAGACATGTTGTTCTTTATATGCACCACTAGTCGGGAAACAAGGTGTGTATGGTGTTTTACAGGTAATTAGTGATAAAGGAAGATACATACCAAAAATAGAAGCTGATTTTATTGCACAAATTGCCAGCACGGCTGGAAAAGCAATTGAGAATGTGACACTTTATGAAAAATCAAATCTTCTTGTTGCTGATTTGAAACTGATAAACGATGCAACACATAAATTAAATTCAAATCTTGAAATGAAAGAAATTGTTCGCCATATGAGAGATCAAGTAATAGATGTTTGTGAGGCTTCTGAAGTTGGCTTCATTTACTACAATGGAGATCAAAAAAAACGATATGACGTTTTGACTGGTAGCACAGCCTTTTTTAACTCCATTGCAGGGGAGGAATTTGTGGAGTATATACTGGACCATCCTGCCTGTAATGGCGAGCCGGTGTTTAAAGGAAATTTTTGTGCAATTGACGATTTTCCGTATCAGTCCGTTATGGTTATTCCAATGAGTCATTCTGGCACAGTACATGGTTTAATTGCAATCTTGCACCAAACTCCTTATTTCTTTACCTTTAGTACTTTTAAACTTTTGCAATCCCTTATACAGCATTCAGCCCTTGCTTTTACGAACACCATCCTTAAGGATAAACTAGAGAGGGCAGTTATAACTGACTTTTTGACAAAGCTTTATTCCAGAAATTATTTAGAAGAAAAAATAACCGATCATATGAAGACCGGGCAAAGAGGCGCATTAATTCTATTTGATATCGACGATTTTAAAACGATTAATGACACGTATGGCCATCACATCGGGGATGAAGTGTTAAAGCAGGTTTCAAATCTTATAATAGAACTTATTAGCAAAACTGCTGTTGCGGCAAGGTGGGGAGGGGAAGAACTTGCAGTGTATGTTCCGGCAGTCACAATTGAAAAGGGAGTTGAGATTGCTAGTTCAATATGCAAGCAAGTGGAGAAATATACAAACCCTTCTGTCACATTATCCTGTGGGGTGTCTTCATGGAAATGCAAGTTGAGCGATACAGTTAGTGAGCTTTTTATTAGGGCAGACAAGGCTTTATATGAAGCAAAAAACATTGGGAAAAATTGCGTCGTGAAACAATTGAATGAGGACGCTAAATAAAAATGTTGGGTATAACATAATAGCCGAGCGGCCATCATGAATTCATATTAGAATTCGAGGCCGCTCGGCTATCCATTTAATACTGAAAATATGCAGTCAGCGTTAGCTTTACATCTCTATTGCGAAGAAACTATTCAGCTGCTAGATGTTTCTCTAATACGTGAACAAATTGTTCTAAACATGACTCATCTACTTCATCGAAACGATCGAAGTTAGGGCTATCTATATCAAGAACACCATAAACTGTGTCGTTTAACACAATTGGGACAACGATCTCAGAGTTGGAGGCACTGTCACAAGCGATATGACCAGGGAAGGCGTGCACATCTGCTATACGCTGTGTCACTTTTTCTTTTACTGCAGTGCCACAAACTCCCTTTCCATAACCGATACGAATACAGGCAGGTAGACCTTGGAAGGGCCCTAGCACTAACTCATCTTCTTTCCAAACGTAAAAACCTACCCAGTTCACATCCGTAAGAAACTGGTTTAAAAGAGCAGAAGCGTTTGCTAATAAGGCAGTATGGTCACGCTCTCCTTCACTGAGAGCATCCAGTTGTTTAATAAGTAATTGATAATCTTTTTCCTTTTGACCTGAGTATGCTGTTGATTGAAACATGTGCACACTCCTTTCTTCATAATTTAGTTGAAAATGCTTATTCGACATTTATATTTTTTTTGTCGAGCAAAAAATGCAGGATAACCTGTCACTTTGTCGTAATGGACAAGTAAGGAGTTGAATAGGATGAAAACAAACACATCAAAACAAAAAGTGATTGATGCAGCCTCGTCTCTGTTCTTTCAAAAAGGGTTTCATGGCACATCTGTACGCGATATTGCTGAGCGTGCTTCTGTTAATGTTTCGCTAATAAGCTACTATTTTAAAGGGAAGCAAGGGCTTTTAGAATATGCTGTTTCGCACTATTACGAAGCATACCTTAAAGCAATTGAAGAAACTCTAATGGAATATGAACAGTTACCTGCACGTGATCAATTGAAAGAATTAATTTCAACTATTATACATTATAAACAAAGCCACCATCAATTCTCTTGTTTTGTTCATCGGGAATTGTCCCTGGATTCTGTATTTGTCAGGGAAATGGCAGTTACCTACTTGGCCAAAGAGAATTTTTACATAAGTAAAGCATTCGAAGCGGTAGTTCATATGAATAAAAAGACCGATCCAGAGGAACGAAGCTTTCTACTTATGCAGTTTAAGGGGATGCTCACAACCCCATATATTTTGCATAATGAATGGAAAAATCAAGTGATTGGACAGCACTCCCATCGACAGTTCGCTGAAAAGTATGTGAGAAGTATTCACCATTGGATTGACTTTGCGGCAAATGGACCAATAGATAATACACCAACATCCTAAAAGCCATTTATTGAACCATATTTTCCTGAAAAATAATATGTTATATGTCGAAGCTACAAATTATTTGTATTTTTTTAGCCAAAAACACCACTAACATGGTATTATTAGTACTATCATAAAAAATATCGGATTTTACAATAGCTACCTGTTCTTCAAGAGGCTCTCAACGTTTCATCCTCTTAAATAGGAATATAGTTAGGAGGCATTTTATGGCATACTTCATAGGAATTGTACTAGTTATCATCACCTTAATCATTATTGGTCTTATACTTAGAAAACGCGTTTACGATGTAGTGGATCGTTATGAGGCCTGGAAAATGGATATTATGGGCCGCAATATTGCCTCACAGCTAGGGAGGATTAAAGCGCTAAATTTGTCTGGAGAAACACAAGACAAGTTTGAATCCTGGAAGGAACGCTGGGAGCGTATATTAACAAAAGAGCTTCCTGATATTGAAGAATATTTGTTCGATGCAGAAGAGGCTGCCGACAAATATCGTTTTTCTAAAGCAAAAAAGATTTTAAATAAAGTAGAAGAAGTCCTGCAAGGGATCGAAGCAAATATTGAGAAGCTTTTAGCTGAAGTAGATAATCTTATTGAGTCAGAGGAACTAAGCCGAAAAGAAATGGACACATTGAAGCCTGAAATAAGAGGTATGAAAAAGTCCCTTTCACAAAATCGCTATCAATATGGAAAAGCAGAACAATACTTCGATAAACAATTAGATGTACTACAAGAAAAAGCGATAGCTTATGAGCAGGCCACAGACTCAGGCGATTATATGGAAGCCAAGCAAATTGTGGATCAACTGAAAATGGAAATCAATGAACTTGAAGAAAAGTTTGATGCTTTCCCTGAATTATATAAAAAATGCAAGCAAGAGCTGCCAGCACAATTAGATCAATTATTCGCGGGTTTAAAAGAGATGCGAGAAGAAGGCTACCATGTTGATCATCTGGCATTTGAAAAGGAGATACGTACATATCAAGAGCGTCTCGCTAGTGTGGTAGAGGCAATGGAAAAAGGCGATACCGAAGAAGTCGAAGGAATAGTTGAAGAGATAGAAGAACGGATAAAGGAAATGTACGAGCTTTTAGAAAAAGAAGCCTTAGCTAAAAGCTATCTCGATACACAGGTGCCAGGGTATCAACAAGCTGTCGCGGACATGAATCAAGCCTTCTTAGAGACCACGTCTGAAGTGGAGCAATTAAAGAAAGCTTATTACTTTGAAGACGGTGATATGGAGCGATATATGGCTTTGGAAAAATCAATTGGGAAGCTAACGGCGGAGCTTGAGGAATTATCTGACAAGATGACAAATGACAAAGCATCTCACTCCGAACTTCGCGACATGGTAGAAGAAGGATACAGGCAGTTAGAGGAAATGAAAGAAAATCACGAAGCCTTCAAGGTGCGTATCCGTAACTTACGGAAGGACGAACTTGAAGCGAAAGAAAAGTTGACGGAAATGCGCAACCAATTGTATGATATACAACGTAAATTAAAGAAGAGTAATGTACCTGGAATACCAACCTTTATTTGGAATTCTATGGAGTCGGCTACAGAGAAAAATAACCGTGTGATAAAGACATTAGAAAAACAGCCATTAGATATGACAGAAGTTCAGCAGGCTTTAAGTGAAGCAGCAAGTGCGGTAGAACAAGTTGCAGAACAAACAGATATGATGCTAGAACAGGCTTTTCTTACCGAACAGGTTATTCAGTATGCAAACCGTTACCGTAGTCAGTATCCATTGCTGGCAGCAAAGCTTGCTGAATCAGAGCGCTTATTCCGTGCCTATGAATACGAATTAGCATTAGAGCAGGCAGCTAAGGCGATAGAAGAAATTGAGCCTGGTGCTTTAAAGCGGATTGAAGAATATCAATTAACTGCGAACTAAACGTTGTTAGTAGGTTATACGGCACGATACATGCAGGATAAATAAGGTTTAAAAGGAAAAGGATATTATAGAAATATCCTTTTCTTCTGTGTTTAGATAAAACGATTTTAACAACAGGGTTGAATATAAGGAGTCTGTACCATGATTTATTTAGATAATAGTGCCACCACATTGCCAGACCCAACTGTGCTAACTAGTTTTCAACAAATATCAAGCAATTATTTTGCTAATCCCTCATCCATTCATCCACTTGGTGGGCAAGTAGAACAGTTATTTCATATGGCAAAAAAACAAGCAGCAGAGCTGTTAAAGGTGAGGCAGGAAGAAGTGGTCTTCACTTCTGGTGGAACCGAAGGAAATAATATGGCAATTAAAGGGATTGCTTTACAACATCAGCAACGAGGAAAGCATATTATTACTACGGAGATTGAACACCCATCTGTATTAGAGGCATGTAGAAGCTTAGAGACACTTGGCTTTCATGTTACGTACCTACCTGTAAATCAATCAGGAGTTGTAGCTGTTGAGGATGTACAGCAGGCGATTCGGGAGGATACCATATTAATTACCATTATGCATGTTAATAACGAAATGGGAAGCATTCAGCCAACAAAGGAAATTGCTGATATTGCTGCCAAGCATCCGAAATTATTCTTTCATATAGATAATGTTCAAGGTGTAGGGAAAGTACCATTATCTCTATCCCACCCTGGAATCAACTTATGTACAATGTCAGGTCATAAAATTCATGGACTGAAAGGTACGGGAATTTTATATGTCGACAATCGGACCACGCTATTTCCTCTTTTTCATGGTGGGGAACAAGAGCGAAACCTGCGTTCAGGTACCGAAAATGTTGCAGGAAGTGTTTCAATGGTAAAAGCTTTACGTATCATCAAGGAAAAGGAGACAACAACACTTGACCAGATGTATGAGATACGAAATGTTCTCTTTGAAGCGTTACAGGAAATACCAGAAGTGATTGTAAACACACCAAATAATGGTGCCCCCCATATTGTTAACTTTTCTGTGCCAGGGACAAAGCCAGAAGTAATGATCCATATGTTAGCAGAGAAAGAAATCTATATTTCCACTAAGTCTGCTTGCTCCTCTAAACAAGCTGATGCAAGTAAAATACTAAAGGCGTGTGGATTTACGAAGGATCGAACGACATCAGCATTACGAGTCAGTTTATCGTATGAAACGACACTAGAGGAGATTTACCAGTTTATTGAGACGCTAAAGCAGGCAATTCGTCAATTTAAAAAAGTTATGGAGTAGATAATCATGCAATACGATCATATTTTAATTCGCTATGGAGAAATGGCATTAAAAGGCAAAAATATTAAAAAGTTTATTCTTAAATTACAGGAGAATATTCAACAAAGGCTAAGAGCTTTTCCGAATGTGAAAGTAAAACGTACACAGGGCAGAATGTTTATTATCCTAAATGGTGCTGACCCTGATCCAATTATCGAAAAATGTAAAGACATATTCGGGATTCAGAGTCTTAGTCTTGCAATAAAGGTGAACAATGAGCCAGAAGCTGTAAAGGAAGCCGCTCTATTTGCATTGAAAAATAGCAAAGATGTAAAGAAGTTTAAAGTAACGGCTAAAAGAATTGATAAAAATTTTCCTATTCGTTCACAAGATCTAAACCAAGTTCTTGGTGGTCATCTATTATCAAATACAGAGGGATTTACAGTAGACGTGCATAACCCTGACTTAGAAATAAAAGTGGAAATTCGAGACGAAGCAACCTATGTTACTTCAAGCGTCATAAAAGGATTAGGTGGTTTGCCAGTAGGAACATCAGGAAAATCCTTGCTCCTCTTATCAGGAGGGATAGACAGCCCGGTGGCAGGCTATTTGGCAATGAAGCGGGGCGTGCAACTTGAGGCCATTCATTTTCATTCCCCTCCTTTTACAAGTGATCGGGCTAAACAAAAGGTAATGGATTTAGCTAAACGGCTTACCGCTTTTGGAGGGTCTATCAATGTCCATGTTGTTCCTTTTACAAAACTGCAGCAGGAAGTATTCAAACAAATGCCTGATGGCTATGCGATGACTATTATGCGTCGTATGATGATGCGTGTTAGTGAGAGGGTATGTGAACAGGAAGAAATTTTGTCGATGACTACGGGTGAAAACCTAGGGCAGGTTGCAAGTCAAACGATGGAAAGTATGAACACGATAAATGAAGTGACAAATTACCCTGTCATACGCCCGCTTGTTACGATGGATAAGTCAGATATTATTCAAATTTCGCAACAAATTGGCACATACGAGACATCTATATTGCCTTATGAAGACTGTTGTACAATCTTTGTTCCAAAATCACCTAAAACGAAACCAAAAAGAGAAAAAGCAAATTACTATGAATCGACTAAGGATTTCTCAGATCTTATTGAAGAAGCGGTAATGGGTATCGAGAAGGTTAGAATCACTGCAGATACAGCAATGGAACCGGCATTTGAGGATTTATTTTAAGCAATAGGTAACGGCCAATAAATACCAGTTTTCCATATGTATGTTTTCCCCTTTCGTAACACATTCTATAGTTACCAAGGGAGGTGAACTAACATGGCAAATAACAATTCTTCAAACCAATTATTAGTCCCTGGGGTTCAACAAGCGTTGGACCAAATGAAGACAGAAATCGCTAGCGAGTTTGGTGTACAACTTGGTGCCGATACTACTTCTCGTGCTAACGGTTCTGTTGGAGGAGAAATCACGAAGCGTCTTGTACAAATGGCTGAACAGCAATTTGGCGGGATGAAATAACAATTTCATAATGAATGGAAATGGGCTGTCCGATATGGGCAGCCCTTTATATATAGATAGAATCGACCAACGTAAGGTTGAATCACTTGCTTAATTGAAAAAAGATTCTTAAAGTAAACGTAAGAATCAATTTAGAGAGGGAGAGCATCCATGGGGGTACTTTGGTTTGGTGGAAATATTTATACGATGGAAAAGGAAGGGTTAGCGGTTGAAGCTGTATATACAGAGGCGGGCATAATTAAGGCGATCGGGACATATGAGAAGCTGTACCATACATATGCTACGTCCGTTGAACGGGAGGAGAATCTTCATGGAAGGACCATGCTCCCAGGGTTAGTGGACAGCCATTTACATATTATAGGTCACGGAGAAAAATTATTGCGGTTGGATTTATCCCAAATGAAATCTGCCACTGAAGTAGTAGAGGCGCTGAAAAATCGAACAGAAAACCTTACTGAAGGTGAATGGCTTATTGGAGAAGGCTGGAATGAGAATCAATGGGAAGATCCCTCCATTATTCACAAAAATGTGTTAGATGAAATCAGTCCCAATAACCCGATGATGTTGTCAAGAGTGTGTAGACATGCAATTTTAGCAAATTCTAAAGCGATGGAACTTGCCGGGGTAACGGAAAAAACGCCTGATCCTCAAGGTGGCATCATTGTACGGGATGATCAAGGCCAGACTACTGGCTATTTACTTGATACGGCGCAGGAACTTATTAAAGAAGCGATGCCAGATGTTGCCCAGGATTATCTTGAGCAGGTTATCAAAATAGCAACAAATGACTTAATGTCCAAGGGGCTAGTAGGCGGGCACAGTGAGGATTTGAATTATTATGGAGGCTTTCTAAAGACATTTGGAGCATTCAATCGGGCAATAGATGGGAAAGATCGTAAATTTAAAGCACACTTACTTGTACACCATGAAGTTATGAGAAATATGATTGCAGAAGGTCTCGGATATTTAGCTGGAACAGAGTATGTTGAGCTAGGCGCAGTAAAAATCTTCTCTGATGGGGCGCTTGGAGGTAGAACGGCCTGGTTAACAGAAGAATATGCTGATGAAAGAGGAAATAAAGGCGTTGCAATTCATAATCAAAAAGATCTTGAACGACTTGTCATGGAAGCGAGAGAACATGGGTTGCCAATTGCTGTACACACAATTGGGGACCAAGCAGTTGATGCAATAACATCACTTATTAAAAAGCACCCACTATCTAATGGGGCACGAGACAGAATTATACATGGTCAAATATTAAATGAGCATTCTTTGAAAATGCTCAAAGAGCTACCAGTAGTTGTTGATATTCAACCATCTTTTGTCGCTTCCGATTTTCCGTGGGTCATTGATCGAATAGGGAATGAACGTCTTGCCTTGTCCTATGCTTGGAAAACTCTACTTGATGAAGGTGTAAAATGTGCAGGTGGGTCAGATGCACCAATTGAGGAAGTTTCGCCCTTATTGGGTATTGAAGCAGCTGTGACAAGGAGGTCTAGTATTGACCATAAGGTATATCGCCCTGAAGAGTGCCTGAGTGTTTTTGAGGCAGTGAAATTATATACTTCGGGCAGTGCGTATGCGATTAACCAAGAGGAAACGAGAGGAAAGATTTTGCCTGGATTCACATCAGATTTTACGATACTAGAAGAGGATATTTTTCAAGTTGCACCAGAGTCGATCCATGCAATTAACGTAAGCATGACTGTCATAGATGGAGAGATTGTATACCAAAACACCCCATCTCCAAAGTAGGAGATGGGGCTTTTTCTGCAAAATACACTATAAAAATGTTCTTCTTACGCGTTCCCAATAAGAATTGTTTTTTAGCTTCACGGTTTTAATTGCTTTATCACTTAGAGATACGTTTACATCTCGGATATTACGAATGGAATATGCTTCATTATCCAAACCAATGATAGGATAATCATTCCCGTCCTGTATAATTTTAAGGGATAACTTTCGGTCGTTATTTAATACAAAAGAAGAACCAAGTGTCCGGTACCGGTTATTGTTAATAGATGCAAGTTCTGATACCTGGAAACAAGGAATTTTAGGATCAATGACTGCCCCGTTTGTTGATTTATTATACCCGGTGCTGCCAGTAGGTGTTGCTACAATTAAGCCGTCTCCGCGGAATGTTTCAAAATGCATATCATCAATTTCCACGTCAATAACAATTGATTTAATTAACGTGGAACGAAGACTAAGCTCATTAAGACATTCAAAGGATGTTTCACCATTAACCTCGACGTTAATAACAGGGAAACGACGAACCTCCATCTCTTCATGCCTCATCTTGTCCAACATGTCATCAAAGTTATCCATATTGAAATCACAATAGAGACCAGACTCATTAGAACGTGTAATACCGGTATAAAGGCAATCATCACGGAAACCAGTTTTTCGGACAGCCTGTAAGAACATGCCGTCTCCACCAATACTCACTATAATATTAGCCTGCATTGGGTCATCTACAATGTTAAAGCCATTTTCTCTAGCAAGGTTAAATAATGCTTCTATTTTTTTCTGTAATTCCTCATCCTGCTTGTAGTAAAAAAAGATATTCCGGCGCTGCTCCATTTCTTTCCATACCTCCCATGCGGATTAAATACACCTATATCATACCATCTTGGAACGATTTCACCAAAAAGAGTGACAATTCAAGAGTAAAATTGGAAACCTGTAGCAAAATAGTCATAGCTAACCAAATGTACGGAAGGAGGCTTATTATGGTCTGGATTATTGCCATTGTCATTTTGATCATTATTATTCTGTTATTACTGACCCGTATCTATCTTACTGTAAAGCTTATCTACACAACCGATGAACGAAGGGTGGAACTACGCATTAATGTGCTTCGTATCTGCATCTTTCGTAAACAGATTCCCCTAGAATCAACCTCACATCGTGAACCTATCCAACTATCCTTTTCGACTATGAAAGATATATTAAGAAGAGAATTCGATATGGTAAAAGAACTGGGAAAGTCAGCTAATAAGGTGCTGCGTCACTTGTATTTTCATAAACTCGTCTGGCATACGGAAGGAGGGACAGGAGAGGCGGCAAGCACAGGCCTCATTGCAGGAGGTATATGGTCAATAAAAGGTGCTATCACTTGTTATTTCGTACAACAAAGTACAATGAAATGTAAGCCTGTAATAAGGGTTATTCCACATTTTCAACAGCAATGCTATTATACGAGATTTGAATGCATTGCATCTCTAAGAATTGGGCAAGCTATTCACGCTCTCGTTTATACAATAAAAAATACTGCAATAAAGGGAGAAGCCATTTCGACCTAAAACCAATAAGGAGGTTGCTCATTTATGGAAGAACACCCAATTCAAGGATTAATGACTACTGCGATGGAAAATTTAAAAGATATGATCGAAGTAAACACAATAATTGGTGATCCTGTTGAATCACCTGATGGAAGTGTTATTATTCCAGTCTCAAAATTGGGATTTGGATTTGCAGCTGGTGGAAGTGAATTTAGTAGTGGAAAATCTCAAGGTGATAGTGATGCGGAATTACCATTTGGCGGGGGAAGTGGTGGAGGTGTTTCAATTACACCTGTGGCATTTTTAATAGTCAGTGAAAGAGGGATAAAGATGGTTCACCTTGATCAACATACCCATATTTACGAAAAAATGCTTGATTTTGCACCACAGGTAGTAGAGAAAGTGCAACAAATTATTAAAGAATCCAACCAAAATAAAAAGCCAAAGGAACAACAATCCAAAAAGCAAAAGGATTCGCCATCACAATATGATATTTAGTTGGTACAAGTAACATGGGAACAAAGTAAACTACTTTACATGTAATGGCTTTCAATAATTTCTTAGGTATTCTTGGCCTATATTGTTGGACAGGACCTTTATTTAGATTCATAATACTAAGGGAATACAATTATTTAGGAGGAATGCTTCATATGGCAAATGTTACATTCCATCAAGACCCTGTTACATTAATCGGAAAAGAAGTAAAGGTAGGAGACAAAGCTCCCGAGTTCACGGTGCTTAGTAATGACCTCAAGCCTGTATCCCTTAGCGATTATGATGGGAAAGTAAAACTTATCAGTGTTGTACCTTCTATCGATACTGGAGTGTGCGCTGATCAAACAAAACGGTTTAATGATGAAGCAGATAAGATAGGTAATGTCAAAGTACTAACAGTTAGTATGGATCTCCCTTTTGCACAGAAAAGATGGGTCAACAAACATGAGATTAACAGTCTTGACACGCTATCTGATCACCGGGATGCTGATTTTGGGAAAAACTACGGTGTTTTGATAGAAGAATTGCGATTGTTGGCGAGATCGATTTTTGTTGTTGATGCAAACAACAACGTCACATATGTTGAATATGTCAGCGAGGTAAGCAACCATCCTGACTATGACGCTGCATTGGATGCTGCCCGAAAAGCAGAATAATCGACTCCAATCTCTCTCGCTTGTTAGAGCCGAGAGAGATTTTTACTGTGAAAACTCTTTCAATTATCATAATAGGTGAAATAAGCTACCATTGCTTTGTACATAACCATTTGTTTTGGTACAATAGAAACGCTTTAGGAACGAATGGAGGATTGTAATGGGGAAATCGAATGTAGAGCTATTATATGAATGGCTGGACCAGACAACAGACCTTATTCAACAGCAACGAGATGAGACATATCTGGACAGCTTAGCAATTACAATGGAACTTTTGTTTTTGCAAGAAATACCAGAGGACCAAGATGATATCATTTCACATAAATTACAAGAATCCCTAGCAGATATTGAATTAGCCAATTTCTCAAAGGATGAAATTCGCAAGGCTACTCAGTTGGCAATGCTAAAAGGGATGAAGGACTCTACACAGCAACAGCATTTGATGACACCAGAGACCGTCTCATTAATTGTTGGGTATCTTGCAGAGAAAGTAATGTTAGCCAATGAAAAGGTACGCGTGTTTGATCCAGCAAGTGGAACAGCGAATTTGCTGACAACTGTGCTTGATCGATTAGATAAGCCAGTTGAAGCATTTGCTTCAGAAGTGGATCCTACGTTAATCCAGCTTGCCGTGATGAATGCTAATTTACAGGAAAAACAAATTGAATTTTTCCATCAAGACAGCATTCGACCATTTCTATTAGATCCTGTGGATTTAGTAGTTGCAGATTTACCAGTTGGTTACTATCCTGATGATTTTCAAGCAGCCAACTATGAGTTAAAAGCGGATGAAGGTCATTCTTATGCCCACCATCTTTTTATTGAGCAAGGGTTAAACTATACTAAACCAGGCGGCTATATGATTTATGTCGTTCCTGATTTTCTGTTTGACAGTGATCAATCGGACAAGCTGCACCGTTTTATTCAAGAATATGCCCATATTGTTGGAGTGATACGATTACCTGAAAGTGTCTTTAAATCGGAAAAGAATGTAAAAAGTATTCTCCTTCTGCAAAAGAAATCGCAGGAGTCTCGTCCACCAAAACAGCCATTGCTGGCACAAATGCCATCTTTTAAAAACACGAATGCAATGGCCGATATTTTAGGACAAATGAATAATTGGTTCCAAACGTATAATAAGGAGTGAGCAACAATGAGTAATGTATTAGCAATTAATGCTGGTAGTTCATCTTTGAAATTCCAATTGATTAAAATGCCTGACGAAAAAGTGTTGGCAAAAGGGTTAGTAGAACGTATTGGTCTTCCTGAGGCTGTTTTTACCATTGAGGTAGAAGATAAAGAGGATAAATTTGTCGGAGATATCCCAGACCACGAAGAAGCTGTTAAGAAGTTATTAGCCTCATTAACAGATACTGGTGTTATCAATTCTCTTGATGAGTTAGACGCTATCGGCCATAGAGTGGTTCACGGTGGGGAAAAATTCAGTGATTCAGTAAAGCTTACGGACGAAGTAATCCGTAGTATTGAAGAGGTTTCGGAGCTGGCACCATTGCACAACCCTGCTAACCTAACAGGAATTAACGCATTTAAAGAAATTCTACCGAACGTACCGATGGTAGCAGTATTTGATACAGCCTTCCATCAAACGATGCCAGAATCATCTTATCTTTACAGTCTTCCATATGATTACTATGAAGATTATGGTATTCGTAAATATGGCTTCCATGGTACATCTCACAAATATGTATCACAAAGAGCTTCTGAATTAATGGGTGTTCCACTTGAACAATTAAGACTTATCTCTTGTCATTTGGGTAATGGAGCAAGTATTGCAGCTATTCAAGGTGGAAAGTCTATTGATACATCCATGGGCTTCACGCCACTAGCTGGTGTAACGATGGGTACCCGTTCTGGTAATATTGACCCTGCACTTATTCCATACATTATGGAGAAAACAGGAAAAACAGCTGAAGAAGTAATGCACGTGTTAAACAAAGAAAGTGGAATGCTTGCATTGTCTGGCTTCTCAAGCGATCTTCGTGATATTGAGCAACAATCATCAGAGAACAAGCGTGCAGAGCTTGCCCTTGAAGTATTTGCTGGACGTATTCACAAATACCTTGGATCCTATGCAGCGAAAATGTCTGGAGTAGATGCCATTATCTTTACTGCAGGTGTTGGAGAAAACAGTGCGACAATTCGTGAAAAAGTATTGCACGGCCTTGAATTTATGGGCGTATATTGGGATCCTGCCCTTAACCAAATTCGCGGTAAGGACCAATTCATTAACTACCCACATTCGCCAGTAAAAGTAATTGTAATCCCTACAAATGAAGAGGTTATGATTGCTCGTGATACAATGCGTTTAGCTTAATGGTTGAAAAGGTTTTGCCAATTACTAATGGCAAAACCTTTTTTTATATTATATGTGTCCATTGTTATGAAATAGTTTTCATTCTAACGTACGACTAAAACATCACATGTTGCATATCTGGTAATGCTTTCGGAAACACTGCCGATTAAAAACCTTTCCACAGCGCTCATTCCCTTTGCCCCACATATAATTAGATCAGCATCAAAGTCTTGCGCAATATCTTTTGCTATTTTAACTTTAGGGGATCCATATGCTACCGAACGCACCAGGTCCGTAACTCCGACACTCCGGGCATTTTCAGCATACGTATCAAGTAATTCTTTTGCATAGCTATCCGCTCTTTCAGAAAGCGTACGATCATATGCCTCTGCTGAAGCGAAGGTACGGGAGTCCACAACATGTGCAAGAATTAATCGTGCATGGTTGCGCTTCGCAATATCAAGTGACTTTTTGAAAGCCTTTTCAGAAGCTTGTGAACCATCTACAGCTACCACGATGTTTTTATATTCCATGTTAAATCTCCCCTTTTTATTATAGTATATACCCTCCAAGAAGGATTCACAATTTATACAATCGCAAATTCATAAAAAATTCAATTAATGTAAGGCAATTAACTGGGTTAACTGGAAAGAAGTACGTAAGATAACATACCAACTTGTGGGCAATATATAAATGGAGGTGATATTCTTGAGTAAAAAGAAGAAAGATAATTCTCCAGAAAATATTTTTGAAGATGAAAAAGGCGTTGCCGCCGTTCAAAATCAACTAAATGAGAGCTATCAAAGTGGTGTAGTGGAACAACTGCACAACAACAAAAATATTTACACCTTCAATAACCGAAAAAACTAAATAGTGTTGGAATAAATCCATCTTACAAGATGGATTTATTCTGCCTTAAACTGACAGTAAGCCCCCACTTCAAGATAGCGGGAAACAATCAAGCAATCTAAGTGGGGGATCAACTGCCAGTAAAGGGCCGATTCGTTCAACTAACTTTTGGTGAGATAGGAAGGGAAACCCCCACCAAATTTAGTTTTACTTATTCCACTTTCCCTTTTTGTGTTTATTTGGTATTGTAGGTTTAGATACATAATATAGTATAATTCTGTTATAGCGAAAGTGCTTTCATTATTGTTGAAGTAGAACTGGAGGGTCAAGTTTATGAAGATAGGAATTCCAAGAGAGATAAAAAACAATGAAAACAGGGTGGCTATGGCGCCATCTGGAGTGAACACACTGTCAGATGCGGGGCATGAAGTATATGTAGAAACAGGTGCAGGCTTGGGTTCCGGTTTTACAGATCAGGAATACAAAGAAGCCGGGGCAATAATTATGGAAACTGCTAAAGATGTTTGGCGGCAGGAAATGGTAATGAAAGTAAAAGAGCCGCAACTAGAAGAATATGATTATTTTTATGAAGGACTTATTCTTTTTACGTACTTACACCTTGCAGCAGAACCTGCATTGACAAAAGCATTAATTGAGAAGAAAGTAATCGGGATAGCATACGAAACGGTTCAACTGGACAATCGTTCATTGCCATTGCTGACTCCAATGAGTGAGGTAGCTGGTCGAATGGCTTCCCAAATTGGTGCACAATTTTTAGAAAAACCTAAAGGCGGGAAAGGTGTCCTGCTAGCTGGCATACCAGGGGTGAAAAGAGGAAAAGTCACTATCATAGGGGGCGGAGTTGTTGGTACAAATGCGGCGAAGATTGCTGTCGGATTAGGTGCTGATGTTACAATTATAGATTTAAGCCCGGAAAGACTACGACAGCTTGATGATATCTTTGGCTCGACAATAAATACAATGATATCAAATCCTCTTAATATAAGTTTAGCTATTTCAGAATCCGATTTAGTGATTGGAGCTGTCCTAATACCTGGGGCTAAAGCACCAAAACTTGTAACAGATGACATGGTGAAACAAATGCCTGAAGGGTCAGTAATTGTTGACGTGGCAATTGATCAAGGCGGAATTTTTGAAACAAGTGACAGAATTACGACGCATGACGATCCTACTTATACAAAACATGGAGTACTGCATTATTCGGTTGCGAACATGCCTGGTGCGGTTCCGAGAACCTCTACAATTGGTTTAACTAACGTGACGGTTCCATATGCTCTGCAGCTTGCTAATAAAGGCTATAAAAAAGCTTGTTTAGATAATGAAGCACTATGCAAGGGTGTTAATACATTAAATGGATTTGTAACATATGAAGCAGTAGCCGCATCCCACGGACTTGAATTTGATGATGCTCATGCTTTATTAGGGAAATAAAAAAGTATTGGAAAAGCCTGCAGACATTCTGCAGGCTTTTGCTTTTCTACATATTAATCAATAATCTGTAACTCTTTCGGATAGGCGGTTAATACTTCAGCACCTTTTTCTGTCATAAATACCATGTCTTCGATTCGAACGCCCCCTTTTCCTGGTACATAGATGCCCGGCTCAATCGTATAACACATTCCTGCATTTAACGGGAGCGTGTTTTTACTATGCATGGATGGGTATTCATGGGTTTCGATCCCAAGACCATGACCTAAGCGGTGTGTAAAGTATTCCCCATAACCTGCAGCATCAATATGTCCTCTGGCAATCTGGTCAAGTGTGCCAACAGTGGTGCCAATCTTGGAGGCTTCAACCGCTTTTTGTTCTGCGGTTAGTACAGTTTGATAAATATCTTTTTGTTCTTCTGTAATTGATTTGTAAGCCACAGTTCTAGTGATATCCGAGCAATATCCTTCAAAAATAACTCCAAGGTCAAAGAGGACGATATCTCCTTTCTCGACCTTTTTCATGCTCGGTGTCCCATGTGGAGAAGCAGTTTTTGTACCAGATAATGCCATTGTATTAAAGGACATTTCCTGGATGCCTTGTTTTTTAAGCTCAAATTCAATTTTAGCAATTAACTCCAACTCGCTTACGCCCTCTTGAATCGCTTTTACGCCTGTTTCAACGCCAAAATCAGCAAGAGCTGCTGCTTGTTTTAATAGCGTGTATTCCTTTTTATCTTTCACAACTCTTAAGTTAGCCAGTATTTCCTTGCCATCACGTATAACTGTATCAGGAAAGTATTGCTTTAATGCTTCATATCTTTCTAATGTAAAATGATCATGCTCTAGACCAATAGAGACTGGGACTCGATTAGATGCCTTGAGCTTCTTAAAAAAGAGCTCCCACGGGTTCTCATGGTCATGGTAGCTAATAATGTCAAACTGCCAGCCAGCTTGCTTTGCATCTTCTACCTCCATGGCGGGTACCATTAAAAGCGGATCCATGTGATGGGAAACATATACTGCAATTAATCGTTCATGTGGCTCAGTATAGTAATTACTCAGATAATAAAAATTCGCTTTCGAAGTAATAAACATGCTGTCTAAATCTTGTTCTTTCATATTTTTTAACAACGCATCGATTCGATTTGTCATATAGGCACTCCTTCTTATGTAATGTTATAATAGAGTATAACAAAGAAGTGCAAAAGTAAAAAAATAATATTTCTTGAAACCAAATCCTTTTTAGCACGTATTACCTAGTAGTAACAAAAGTTTTAATGATGTGAGGTGAGTTAATGGGGCTATTTTCCAGGATCTTTTCCAAAAAAAAGAGCTATACGCCCGCTCCTAAAGAAAGAACAGTGCTATCCATCCAAATTGGCGATATTATCACCTATGATCTTACAGACTATGAGGTTGTTGGCAAAATAACGTACAGAGATGGTGGCTATGAATGGTATGGTTATCAATTACTTGAAGGAAATGATACCATTTGGTTATCTGCGGAAATGGATGACGAGCTGGAGCTGGGGATTTATCGCAAGGTGCAAGTGCCGATTCAAAAGCCTTATCCAAAAGAAATAACGTATGAGAACCGCACCTACTACCAAGAGGAAACTGGAGTGGCAAAGGTTACTGGAGAGGGAAGAAGTACTTCTTTAACTGGCTTAGAAACCCACTATGCGGAGTATATGGACAGTTCAGAGGAAAGCTATCTCAGCTTTGAATCTTGGGGTACAGAAATAGAGGCCAGTCATGGTTATTCCATTGAAGCATATGAAATAAAAATATTAGCAGGATCTAAATAGGAGGAGATTATATATGTTTAAATTTTTCAGCCGTATGAAAACAGTTGTGAGTTCAGAGTTAAATGCCATGCTAGATAAAGCAGAAGATCCAGTAAAAATGCTTGATCAATTTATGAGAGATATGGCAGAAGATATTCGCGAAGTCGAAGCAGCAGTTGCTAAGCAAATTGCGAATGAAAAAATGTTGAAGAGAAAAGCTAATGATGCACAGGCAATGGTGGATAAAAGACAAAGTCAAGCAGAACAGGCGATTGAAGCAGGCAATGAAGATTTAGCACGCCGTGCCCTTCAAGATAAGAAAGACCATGAAACAACAGCAACTACGTTGAATGAATCGTGGAAGCGTGCAGAACAAGATGCTACAACACTTCGCTCTAAGTTAGACGAAATGAAAAAAGAATACCAAGAAATGAAATTGAAAAAGGATTCTTTAAAAGCACGTGCAGAATCAGCTAAGACTAGAACAAAAATGAATCGTACCATGTCTTCCATCGGTAGCGATGATTCTAAGCGTGGATTCGAGCGCATGGAAGAGAAAGTTATGCAATTTGAAGCAGAAGCTGAAACAAGTGAAGACATGTCACAAGCAAGCCGTACATTGGATGACGAATTTGAAGATTTGGGTAAAAATGATGTGGATGATGAACTTGCAGAACTAAAAAGAAAGATGGGAAAATAGTATAGAGAATGAGAGGTAGGAGTAGTCTAGCTGCTCCTGCCAGCTTATTTCTTTATCATGCATGCTGAGTGGAAACAGGATTCATTTATTGCTACTAAACAGAGAGAGGGGGATTGTATTGTTCAAAAAATGGCTGTTACTAGTAATTGCAATCATAATGTTAAGTATATTGGCAGCTTGTGGTCCGGGTGGGATGGAACAGGATGCTAATGTAAGCGCAGCAGATATGCCAGATGAACCGAGCAAATCAGACCTCACTGCCGCAATAGAAACTGACAATAGCAATGAAATTGATGATTTAGTTGAGGCGCATTTTCCTTTGCTTGATGTAGTACATGGCGATACATACGAAGCCGAGATCTTTGCAACACAACGTTTTACAAAACAAGAGCTGGTAGATTTGTTTTCCTCTGTCATTCAACCAGAGAATGTAAGTGAGGAGAAGGACAACCAACAAATTATGGTATACCCCGATGATTTTGTAACGTTAAAACATAGTGAAAATGACGAAAATGTGATCTTAATCGAAGTTGCCAGTGAAGAGTTTGTCCGAAATAATTACTCTCCAAGCTTTTTGCAAACATACTTTACTTATCGACTGCTTGACAGCTTCCTCGGAAATGGATGGAGTAACCGAAGAGCGCGTGCTTGTCAAACAGGAGATTGTTATGGAGGCTATACAGGGTCAGGGTATGGCACACCAAGTCGTGGAAGTGGAACATTCCGCGGGGGCGGACCAGGTACAGGAAAATAAAAGGAGGGGTTTTATATGCAACCATTTATTGATACACTAATTTATTTTGCGATTTCAGTCGTCATTGTATTAATCGGACTTATTATTTTTGAAAACATGACTAGAAAATACAAGGACATGGATGAAGTGGAAGGTGGCAATCATGCTGTCGCATTATCCATTGCAGGAAAGATAATCGGGATTTGTATTGTTTTAGCTTTTGCTATTTATCACAGCATCGAGGTTCAAGAAACAATCATTTGGGGATTGTTTGGGGTTGTTTTACAAATGATCGCATATGGCGTATTTGATTTGTTTACAAGAAAATTTTCAGTAGAAGAGCAATTGCGTGAGAATAATGTTGCAGTCGGTATTATTTCGATGGCAGTATCCATTGGTTTAGCATTAGTCATCGGTGCTTCCATCACTTAATATTGCACAGCAACTGTAATGTAATAAAGTTCAAAGTGGCTTCCGACGTGATCTTACGCGGAAGCCAAATTTTTTTCCGTAGAAGTAAGAATATGGAGTGATCGATATTGAAGGATGCAGCAATGAGGAAAAGTAATATTATATACTGGGCATCAGGGATTGTGTCCATTTGCGGCATTATATTTGAAGTGCTATTTGGGGCGTTAGGTTCTTATATATTAGGGGATGGGGTGAAACAATATACCTTAACCATCTCACTTTTCTTAACAGGAATGGGTATTGGCGCAAGCTTAAGTGAAAAAGTGATGAAAAACCTTATTATTTCGTTTATATGGGTAGAATTTGGCGTTGCTATTATAGGTGGGTTCTCCAGTTTTACTATGTTCGGCATTACGGCAATTGCACCAGAAGGAACAGATGCCTTCTATCTATATTTTATCACTACACTCGTAGGTGCGTTAACTGGTTTTGAGCTACCCATATTAATTAGAAAGGCAAATGAAATAGGGGTTTCCCTTAATCGAAGTACTGCAAGAGTGCTATTCTCGGACTATGCTGGTGGTCTTGTTGGTGGCTTGCTATTTGTTTTCTTACTACGCCCCCAGTTTGGCATGGTTAAATCTGCCTTTTTAGTTGGGTGTATTAACGTTGCAGTCGCTTTAGTTGTGTTATGGCTATTCCGTAAAGAGATTCGTCACTTTTTCGTACATGCTGTAAGTGGGATTGTTATCGCACTGGCATTAATACTTGGACTGTTCTTTGGAGAAGAACTTGCATTCACCTTTGAACAAAAGCTTTACCAAGACCCCATTGTACATATGGAGCAAAGCAATTATCAAAAGATTATTTTGACACAAGATCAGAACGATGTTCGGTTGTTTTTGGATGGCTCGTTACAGCTAAGCTCGACAGATGAATATCGCTATCATGAAACATTAGTCCATCCTGCAATGTCTTTTGGGCAAGAACCGAAAAACATTCTAATTCTAGGTGGAGGGGATGGCGTAGCTGCAAAAGAAGTACTTAAATACGGTACAGTAGAGTCTCTCACCCTCGTTGATCTTGACCCTGCTGTGGTAGAACTCGCCAATAACAATCGACAACTATTAAATCTTAACGATGGTGCCTTAAAAAATGAAAAAGTAACAGTGCACCACAAGGATGCTTATGAATTTTTGGAAAAAAGTGATGAATGGTACGATGTTATACTTGTAGATCTTCCTGACCCAAACAACGAAAGCTTAAATAAGCTTTATACTAAGGAATTTTATTCTTTAGTGAGAAATCACCTTACAGCAGAAGGGGTAATGATGGTACAGTCCACTAGTCCAGTTTTTGCTACAGAGGTTTACTGGACAATTTCTGAAACGATTGCCTCTACTGGTTTGAACACAGAGAATTTACATGTAGATGTCCCAAGCTTTGGTAATTGGGGGTTTGTGATGGCTAGTAGGAAACCGATTAACCTTGAAAATCTTACAATAGAGCCTGAAACCAGATTTTTGGATGAAGAGATGCTAGGAAGTTTAACGCATTTTGGCAAGGATGAAGATGGAAGTATTCTAGATGCTGACGGAGAGAAAAAGGAGCTTACTCCAAATACGCTAATTGATCCTCACTTAATTCAAATTTACGAACGTGCATGGGAAAATTACTAAACGGGTAAAGGAATAGAGAACTCTTTATAGAAGATTAAATGAGAGACTAAATGAAAAGGAGAGAATATCATGAAAGTATCTTATCATGGACATGCTGTAGTAAAAGTAGAAACTGGATCACACACGATTCTTATTGATCCCTTTATCTCTGGTAATGAGGCGTGTGACTTAAATGCGGATACAATTAAAGCGGATGTTATCTTACTAACACACGGCCACAACGACCATGTCGGCGATACGTTTGAAATTGCCAAGCGAAGTGATGCACTAGTTGTAGCACCAAACGAACTTGCAGACTATTTAGGGAGTAAAGGATTAAACACACATCCCATGCATATAGGTGGAAAGCATAAATTTGATTTCGGACAAGTAAAATTCACCCAGGCATTTCACGGCTCTGCCTACACAGAAGAGGATGGCTCCACTGTTTATACCGGGATGCCAGCAGGAATTTTACTAACGGTTGATGGAAAAACCATCTACCATGTCGGGGATACAGGATTGTTCTCAGACTTGAAATTAATTGGAGAAATGAATGACATTGATATCGCATTTGTACCAATTGGTGACAACTTCACCATGGGACCAGAGGATGCGCTAGTTGCTGCCAAGTGGATCAACGCAAAAACCACAGTTCCTGTGCATTACAACACTTTCCCTTTAATTGAGCAGGATCCAGATGCGTTTGCTGAGAAAGTGAGTGTAGGAAAAGGTAAGGCGATGAAGATTGGGGATTTTGTGGAGTTGTAGGTAGTTATAATAGAAGAAAGCCAGGGAGTTTGATACTCTCTGGCTTTTTTGTGGCTAAATTTAGTTACATTCCACAGCTTGAGGATTGTTCGGTTATTTTAATATCGGAGTCTGGTGTTTGTTTAATATTAGCATCACCTTTAATACAAATAGAGCCTGCACCATTTTCAGGAGTGATCGCTTTGTCGAATGTAGCGCTGCCTTCTACTATAAGCTTTGCTCCACTCTGGAGGTGTAAATCGTTATAAAAGTGCGCATCTCCTTTGATATGTAAAAAAGCACCTGAATTCAATGTAACTTTACTCGAAAAGTTTGCATTTCCCCCAGTTAAGACTCTGCCTCCACTCTGCATAGTTAAACTACCGGTTAAATCAAAGTTCCGATCGAAGTGGAGTGCTCCACTCGTTATGTTTATATCTTTTAGAAAAGTACCATCTTTAGCCCCGTGGATACTAGCACTATTATGCATGGTTATATTACCCGAGGCAGTAAAATCCCCCCCAAATCTAAGAGAGCCATTGCTTGTAAGTGTTAGGTCTCTTAAAATTTCTCCGTTATTGTCTACTTTAATATTTGTATTGTTATGCATCGTTAAATTACCTAGAAGATATAAATTATTACCAATGTCGAGAGTGGCTTCTCTTGTAAGTTTTAACCCTTTTACAAAACGCGCGCTTTTCCCTATTTTTGTTGTAGTGTTCTCTTGTAATGTTATATCCCCTTTAGCCAATAAATGCTTACCAATTGTCAATTCACTATAACTTTTTATAATTGCCTGCCCACCTAATCTAGCGCTATTTATAACATTCATTTTCGCCTTTTGTTCTAACTCGAGTGATTGGTCAGCGAACAAATTTTGGTCAATAGTAAAGTTGATAGGATCGAAAATTGAAGTCCTGTTAGTAAACCATGCACTCCCATTTTTTATGTGGGGGTTTGGGCAAAAATTCCAATCGCCAAACTGTCCCTGACTAAGTATCGTATCCCCATTAAAGACACAATCTTTATTTGTTTCTGGAGGGGAATAATCATCTTCATCATTCTCTGTTTCGTCGAGTTCGTCAAGTTCATCATTATCGTCGCCGCCCTGGTCTTCAGTCGGGAGATTAACGGTTAGTTTATTTTTTTTATCCCAAGTTGTTTCAATAGTGTATGAATTGTTCGAGTTATTGGAAAGGGTTAGCTGTACAAATATCGGTTGGGATTTATAAACCTCATAACATCCATTATCTTGCATGTATTCTTTTGTATTATTATTTACCTTATGCCTTAACCTTGTAGTAACATTAGTTCCCATATGTGTGTTAACTACGCAAACTTTGTTATCTTCATTATTGTAGAATTGATTTTTCATTTCATTTACCAATACATTAGCCTGTTGCTTCAGTGAGATGTCAGCATTAGCTTCCTTTTCACTACCAAATAACTGCATGAATATACTAGATGATAGTGTTATAACAATAGCGAACAATCCAAGTGCAGCAAGCAATTCGACAAGGGTTATCCCCTTTTCATTATTAAGTTGACGAAAATTCATATTTTCACATCCAATTAAGTGCTATAATAGGATAAAAGTCACAAGTAAGGCGTGAATAATAGAATGATTAAAAAAATAATACATAACAATCGTGGTTTTACCCTTATTGAGATTATAGCATCAATTGCGCTTCTTGCACTAGTTGTTATGCTACTTTTACCGATATTTCCACAAATATTTCATTGGACTGGGAAAACGGAAGATGAATTAACAGCTAGTAATTTAGTAGGACAAGTGGCCTACGATTTGAAAAATAATGAACAAATAGATTTCGCAAATGTTGACAGTTGTAATGGCGGAAACATGGGTAATAAAACTCCTATATCGGAAATCTATGAAATAAACGAAATAAAATATCAAGCTTTTTATCAACTATGTGCAGAAGATTCCATTGAACTTAATAAGTCACAACTTTATCAGGCAAGACTTTTAATCTATAAAGAAAATAATAACCATGACCTTGTAAGTGAATCTTATACATATGTAAAAGTCTTAAATAATCAAGGTGAACAATCATGAATGTAAAAAGTGAAAAAGGAGCAGCTCTCGTATTAACGTTGATGTTTATCGCATTAGCACTTCTTTTTATTACAACCTTATCAGGCATGGTTGTCCAGACTACAAAACAAGTTACAACAATGGAGAAAAGAAATGACGCAGAGTTAGTAGCACAAATGGGAGTAGATTATGTTCAAGCTCTTCTGGATGATTATGAACGTAGTGAAGCTCAAGATCTTTTAACTTATTTAACAGATCATATACCAAAAAATGTGCTTATTGGTGCCAATGGGGATAGACAGTTCGAAATTGAATTACCAAGGGAAATCCTCTTACAAGACGGTTACGAGGTCACCTTTACAAGCATCGGCACTGCACAAGGCCAAACAGTAGAAACTGAAGGTACAATCGAAATAACAATAAACGAATGAAGGGACTAAACCACATTGATCACACGTAAACGTCTAGGCGACCTGCTAAAAGATGCCGGCCTTGTTTCAGAACAACAAATTAATGAAGCATTAGAAACCAAGAAAAGCAATCAAAAACTAGGAGATGCCCTCCTGGAACATGGCTTTATAACAGAGAAGCAATTAATTGAAGTGCTTGAATTCCAGCTAGGAATTCCACATGTATCCTTGTATCGGTACCCAGTGGATGAAAATGTTCTACAGTTTGTTACGAGAGAATCTGCACAGCAAAATTTAATTATGCCGCTGCAAATCAGTGGGACGGAATTAATGGTAGCGATGAAGGATCCTATGGACTATTTTGTTATTGACGATCTGGAATTGGAAACAGGTTTTAGTATATCTCCAGTAATCGCAGCAAAGGATGATATTCTTTTTGCCATTAATAAATACTATTATAAAAACGAGCCAGAAAAGATAGAGAATAATAACAGTGGGGAAGCGGAAGCGCCAATCATTCAGTTGTTTGATCAGCTGTTGACGGCTGCTATTCAATTAAAAGCGAGTGATATACATATTGATCCACAAGAAGCATCTGTTAAAGTTCGTTACCGAATTGATGGGAAGCTGCAAACGGAGAAGATTGTTGCCAAGCAGCTGCAAAATGCCTTGATTGCCAGAATCAAAATTTTGGCTGATTTGAATATTACACAGACAAGACTGCCACAGGACGGGCGTATCCGTACAACAGTTGGGGTCACACCAGTTGATTTACGTATATCTTGTTTGCCTACAGTCTTTGGAGAGAAAGTTGTTATTCGTATCCTTGATTTAAATCAAGCGCTGAAAAAGGTAAATGAGCTAGATTTCTCAGAGATGAATCTACAAAAATATGAGAACTTGATTAAACGTCCATCTGGTTTAGTACTTTTAACAGGGCCGACGGGTTCAGGGAAGACATCTACTTTGTATGCCGCACTGCATCAACTCAATTCAGAGGCGGTTAACATTGTTACAGTAGAAGATCCTGTTGAGTACCAGTTAGAAGGAATTAATCAGGTACAAGTGAACAGCTCTGTTGGTTTGTCCTTCTCTAATGGCCTGCGTTCCATTTTACGTCAGGATCCTAACGTCATCATGGTGGGGGAGATTCGGGACCAAGAGACAGCGGAAATTGCAATACGTGCTTCGTTAACAGGCCATCTTGTTTTCAGTACACTTCATACGAATAGTGCAGTTGATGCGATACCTCGTTTAATCGATATGGGGATCGAACCGTATTTAGTTGTGTCCTCGCTTTCTGGGGTAGTGGCTCAACGACTAGTTCGTAAGCTTTGCAGAGATTGCTTGAAACAACGACCTGCCACCGGAATGGAAAAAGAAATTTTTGAGAAAAACGGCATGGATGTTGAACATGTCTATGATAGTGAAGGCTGCTCTGTTTGCCACCAGCGTGGTTACAGAGGAAGAATAGCTGTGCAAGAAGTAGTAGTTATCGATGATGAAATCCGAAGTATGCTTTTAAATAACGGTTCCATGGCTGATATTAGGCGATATTTAGAAAAGCAAGGAACAGCTTTTCTTATCCAGGATGGTCTGCAAAAGATTAAAGAAGGTAAAACGTCAATGGAAGAAATCATGCAAGTGTCCATTCGACTGTAGGGAGTAGATAGAATGCGAGAGACAATTGAACAGTGGCTTACAGAAGCGTATTATCAAAATGCTTCCGATGTGCATTTAACCATAGGAAAAGCGCCTATTTTTCGTGTAAATGGCAGGTTAGTAGAACAGGACAAGCCACGATTAAAACCATCGGAAACAAAACAAATAATAGAAGCTATTTTGCCAGAGACATTGTGGCAACATCTTGAATTAAATAGAGAGATAGATTTCTCCTATGGAATTCAGGGAGTATCAAGATTTCGGATTAACACGTTTTATCAGCGTGGAGAGTTATCGTTGGCGATTCGTATTATCCCAAACCGAATCCCTTCCATAGAGGAATTAAACCTCCCGGCTGTAACGAAGGAAATTGTGCTGGAGCCACAAGGGTTGGTATTGGTAACAGGGCCCACCGGGAGTGGTAAAAGTACGACACTTGCTTCTATGATCGACTTTATTAATCAAACGATGCAAAAACATATCATTACATTGGAAGATCCAATCGAGTACATGCATTCCCATAACCAATCGATTATTGACCAACGTGAGGTTGGATTTGATACGAAAAGTTTTGTGAATGGTTTGAGAGCAAGTCTTAGACAGGATCCAGATATTATTTTGCTAGGGGAAATGCGGGATTTAGAAACGATTTCAACAGCTATTACTGCTGCAGAAACAGGCCATCTTGTGCTTGGAACGTTACATACCACTGATGCAGTTTCTACAATTGAGCGGATTATTGATGTATTTCCACCTGCACAACAGACGCAAATACGTATCCAATTGTCTACGATTCTAAAAGCGGTCATTTCACAACGGCTTTTGGTAACAAGGGATCATGCAGGAAGAAGAGCAGCAACAGAGGTTTTACGAAATACATCTGCGGTCAAAAATCTCATTCGCAATGAAAAGCTGCACCAAATCCAAAACGTGCTACAGACTTCCAGGGAGCAAGGAATGCATACTTTGGACATGGAATTAAAACGGCTTGTACAGGAAAACCTTATAACCATGGAAGATGCTGCACCGTTTATGCAAGGAAGGAGCACCTAGAATGGACTTTCAATATACTGGAAAACGGATATCCGGTGAGCGAATAAAGGGGAAGATTGACGCTGATACGAAGCAGCTGGCAATAAAAGAGCTGGAAAAGCAAGGGCTCCTCATTACACGTATCGAAGAAACAAAACCTTGGAACAAAGACATTATTTTAAATAAACGTGTGAAAAACAAAGATTTTGTTCTGTTTCTGAGACAATACGCAACCCTTATACATGCGGGAATCACCATTACAGATGCCACAAGTACGATGGCTAAGCAAACAGACAATTATGCACTTCGCGTTGCTTTAGAAGATATGGTCAAACAACTAGAACAAGGAAATTCTTTATCAAATGCGGCTGGGAAGCATTCTAATGTCTTTCCGATGCTGCTTGTGAACATGATTCATGCCGGCGAAGTAAGTGGTCAGTTGGACGAGATCCTTAATCAAATGGCAGATTACTATGAGAAGGAATATCGAAATAAGCAAAAAGTTGTTTCTGCACTGCTTTATCCGAGTGTGGTAGGTGTGATTACACTATTCTTAAGTGTTTTCTTACTCGTATTTATTGTGCCGCAATTTGTGACGATGTTTAATTCCTTTGGTGAAGAGATTCCTCCATATACACAATTTATTCTTAATTTAAGTGATTGGGTTGGCATGTTTTGGTGGGTTATTGCGTTGTTTTTCATATTACTAGTTCTTCTAGGGAAGTCTATGTTACGCTATGATAGTTTTCGCTATCGCATTGATACATATAAGCTAAAGTTTCCGTTTCTCGGTGTGCTTGCACATAAAGGTGCACTTGTACGAATGACGCAAACCTTAAGCACTTTAGTTAATAGTGCTGTCCCTATTCTGGAAGCAGTAGAAATTACCGAAAAAGTAGTGGGCAATCGGGTGATTGAAGGGGTATTGCATGAGTCTAAAGAGACCCTGAGTCAGGGTGAATCGATCACCAAACCAATGAAGAATCATTGGGTAATACCGCCACTTATTATTCAAATGATGCAAATTGGCGAGAAAACAGGTACATTGGACCAGATGCTCGCAAAAGCAGCTTCCTTTTATGAGGAAGAAGTAGAGCAATTGTCAAACAGAATTAAAACATTAATAGAACCGCTAATGATTATTATACTTACTGTCATTGTAGGCGGAATCATTTCGGCAGTTGTTATACCAATGTTTTCTATGTTCGAAAATTTACAATAAAAATGTGGTAAATTGTAGTTTTATATACTATGATAGTACTAGGTAAATAGACGGAGGCAATGAAGGATTATCTTTACCTGGGCACTTGGGTAATCTGGAGCTAGTAGTGCAACCGACCTGAATGTGTTACTAATCTTACATATTTAGAGAGGCGGGATTTTTATGCTAGCACGCATGAAAAAAATGTTTAAAAAAGAAAAAGGATTTACGTTGGTGGAGCTTTTAGCAGTTATTGCAATTTTGGCGATTATTTTAGCAATTGCAGTACCATCGGTTGGTAATTTAATTAGTAAAGCGAAACAAGATACAACTGATGCAAACATTGAATTAGTTTTAAACGCTGCAAAACTTGCTGACTTGTCTGAAGTAAAACCAAAGGCTAATAATACTTATGAAATTACTGAACTTCAGCAAGCAGGCTTCCTTGATGTTAATATTGAAGACGATAATTTTAACTTAAGCGGAGGGGTTCTAGTAGCAACTAAAGATGGTGAAAAGACCTTTGAATATACAGGATCTGAGGGAACAAAAAAAACTGAGACAGAATAAGCTAATAACAAACACCAAAGCAACGCCCTTGCCCCAAAGCAGGGCGTTTTCTTCAATCTTAAAAATAAAGGAGTACATAAATGGAAAGTGTCATGATTTTATTATTTTTCGCATTAGGCTTGCTTTTTGGGTCTTTTTTTAATGTGGTCGGACTGCGAATTCCAAAGAAGATGCCTTTTGCGAATGACCGTTCCAGATGCCCAAAGTGTAACCATCAATTGGCTTGGTATGATAATATACCGCTTCTTTCATTTCTCTTACAACGGGGAAGGTGTCGGTATTGCCGTGAATCCATCTCTTATATTTATCCAGCCATTGAATTTTTAACAGGCATTTTCTTTGCCTTAGGTTACACCTTAATTGGGTTACAATTAGAACTCATTACAGCACTACTATTGGTTTCCTTGCTCATGATTATTCTTGTTTCAGATTTAGCCTATATGATTATCCCCAATAAAGTGCTTTTGTTTTTCCTGCCATTTTTCTTAATAATGCGCTTGATTGTTCCACTTGATCCGTGGTGGAGTGGGTTAGCTGGTGCTTTTGCAGGAATTGCCATTATTATGCTTGTTATTTTAATTAGCAAGGGTGGAATGGGTGCAGGGGACATGAAGCTTTTTGGTGTGCTAGGTATTGTGCTTGGCTTACAAGGTACCTTTTTATCATTTTTTCTTTCTTGTATTATTGGGGCGATTATCGGTCTTGTTTTAATAGGGTTCCGCATCATTGATCGGAAGCAGCCAGTTCCCTTTGGACCGTATATTGTAGTGGCAAGCTTAATTACATACTTTTTTGGCGAAGGTTTAATGGACTGGTATTTTACAATTCTTTCTTAAGGGCGTGACAGCATGGGATTTATGTCTAATGGCAGGGTGAATATTGTCATTACAAATCGGAAGCTAAGATATACCTTTCATAAAAATAATAAATTGGATGGGTTAGAGGAACATGGGGAACTAAAGCTTCCTCCCTCTGTATTAGAGGATGGGAAAATCATCGACAAGGCAGTTTTCTCTGAGCAGATTCGCCAGCTTGTACAGGAACATAAATGGAAACGAAAAAAGCTATTATTTGCGGTTCCAGATGATACGGTTGTGATTCGCCAGCTTGACGTACCAGCTGCTTTAACAAGGGAGGAAGCAAGAGGCTATATTGAAACCCAGCTTGGAAGTAGCATTTATTTGCCATTCGCTAATCCGGCAATTGCGATTGATTTTCTAGAAAAACAAGGGGATATGCAACAGGTGTTACTTTTTGCTTATCCTAAGGAGAAAATTACGGATTTCATGGAAGTTTTTGAGGAACAAGGATTGCGCCCTATTGTGGCTGATTTAACCTCCTTATCGGTTTATCGTTATTACATGTCTACACGACAGGAAGAAAAGCCACACCATGTTTTACTTATTCATTGGAATGAAGATGCATTAGTATTAACAGCATTTAAGGAAAATAAGCCTATTTTTACGCGGCATATGAAGTTGGAGCAAACGAACGAGGAAGTACAATGGGATCGTACGATTGATGAGTATTTAATTGAAATTAATCGTATTATTGATTTCTACCGATACTCTATTACAAAAGGTGCTGCCCAAATAGAGCTCCTGTTAGTATCTGGTGACTTTGCCGGTCTTCCGCAATTAAAGGGACGTTTAATGGAAGAAACGGTCTATAAAGTAGAGGACTTTCAGAAAGATGAGCTACCAGCAAAATATGCAGACGTGCTCGGTCTGGCTACGAAAAATGAGGGATAAACAGCATGACGACAGAAATTAATTTTATCCAAAAACAACCAAATAACCGGCTGACACTCCTTATACTCGGAGGGGTCATTTTATTATGTCTTTGCTGTGTGGCGATTGGTTTATTCCTTCAGAAAAACCATGTGGATGAAGTAATAGCGCAAGCTGAAAGTGACTTAGCGGAGTTGGAGATCACACTTGCTGAATTGCAAGCTGAAGATGCTTCAGGGTCAAGATCAGTAGAGCAATTGATGACAGAAGTAGATCGAATAAGTGAAAGCGCAATGCCTACAATGCCTCTTTTTCATGCCGTAACCGAACGATTAACAAATAATGACGAGCTAGTAAGTTATGAAAACAATTCGTCAGATTCGTTTATTGTAACGGCAAATTATGCGGATATGAACGCTGTGGCAGATTATATTGCAGAGCTAGTTGATCTCACCTATATAACTAATGTGCAACTAACCAGTGTTGCTGAAATGGGAGAAAGCTACGAAGCTGTTTTGACAGTTCAGCTACTGGAAGAAAGTTTAAAGGAGGAGCATAGCGCAAATGATGAAAATATTGAATAAGAAACATTTACTTGTGCTAGTCGGCTCACTCCTTTTCATAGCTTTAGTGTATATAACTGCCTATCAGTTAATGATCAAACCGCAAAAAGAGGAAGCAGAAAGTCTACAACAACAAGTAACGATGTTTGAAGAGCAAATTGCTATCCAGTCTACAGAAGAGGATGAGCAAGTCACGAAGGGCGTAGATACAATAAATCGTTTAATTCCTAGCTACTTAGCAGCCGACTCATTATTGCGTGAGATTCAGACACTAGCCAATGAAAGCCAAGTACGTATTAGTTACATAGGTACAACAACAGAAAATATGGAAGTTGCCAATGCTGAGGAAACAGAAGAGGTTTCGTCCCTTGTTCAGAAGGCTAGTTATAGCATGGATATGACAGGAGAAAACCTGCAAGATGTGAACGTGTTCTTGGATGCAATTAAAACAGGAGATAGATTAATTACAATAGATGCATTAAATGTCCAGCAGGATGGGGAATCAGTTTTTGCCCAGATCACCTTCTCTACCTATTATGCACAATAGCCTTCTAATAAGGCTATTTTTTCTGCAATTCTTTAAAATGCCTTTGTTCTGTTTTGCCTGCCTGTTTCATAGTTTGTTAGGAGGAGGCGATATCATGCGACACTATGCTATTTTAAGATTATTGCTTGCAGGTTTCCTGCTTTATTTTGCATGGCCAGTAATTCCATATGCGAATACTGTGCCAGAGATGATATTTTGGGGAGGATGGCTTGGTTTCCTTATTTTAGTAGTTGGAGCAAATCTCGCAACATTTTTACAAATGACCAAGCCACCAATTATGGAACAGCAAGAACAGGAGAGGCGCCATTCCCATAATTATTGAGTTTACCTTTGATCAACTGTATAATAAGTACTAACAAATGTACTAGTACAGTTGAAAGTTGGTGGAACGCCATTGGCAACGAAACATGAGCAGATTATTCAGCATATCCTGTCCCTTTCAGTTGGTCATAAGATATCCGTTAGACAAATTGCAAAGGAACTTGGCGTAAGTGATGGCACAGCCTACCGTGCCATTAAAGAAGCAGAGAATCAGGGGATTGTTAGCACCATTGAACGTGTAGGAACGATACGAATTGAAAGAAAAAATCGAGAAAACTTTGATCGGCTTTCTTTTGCTGAGGTCATTAATATTATTGATGGACAAGTTCTTGGAGGAAAGACAGGGCTCCATAAAACGTTGAACAAATTTGTAATTGGAGCTATGCAGCTTGACGCAATGATGCGTTACACGGAGGCTAATTCTCTCTTAATTATTGGAAACCGTGTAGAGGCACACGAATTAGCATTGAATGAAGGAGCTGCTGTTCTTATTACGGGAGGGTTTGATACAGAAGAACATATTAAACGACTGGCAGATGAAAAAGAATTGCCGATTATCTCAACCAGCTATGATACATTTACGGTAGCAGCGATGATTAACAGGGCGATATATGACCAGCTAATTAAAAAGGAAATTGTATTTGTTGGAGATATTTTCACTCCTTACGAATCTTCCTGGTTTCTTCGGGCTGGAGACACTGTCGGTAAATGGTATGAACTAAATGAACAGTCCGGCCACACAAGGTTCCCCGTGATTGACGAGAGTAACAGAGTGTTGGGGATGGTAACCTCAAAGGATGTAGTAGCCAAAGAAGCAGACATGCTTATCGAAAAGGTGATGAGCAAAAATCCGCAGGTGGTACAGGAAAAAACATCCCTTGCTTCAGTGGCTCATATGATGGTTTGGGAAGGCATAGAGGTGGTTCCTGTAATAGACCAGGCTTCTCGTTTCCAGGGGGTCATTTCCCGTCAGGATGTTTTAAAAGCATTGCAACAAATTCAACGACAGCCACAGGTTGGTGAAACGATTGACGACATTGTATCAAGGTCGCTAATTGATTCTGAGGACGGTAAACCAGTTTATGAAGCTGATGTAACACCACAGATGACGAATCAGCTAGGGACGCTTTCAAATGGCGTGTTTACTGCCTTAATTACAGAGGCGAGCAGCAGGCTGTTGATGCATTATAAAAAAGGTGACTTAGTAGTAGAAAATTTAACAGTATATTTTTTAAAACCCATGCAGATTGATAGTAAGCTTGTCATCAAGCCTAAGCTGCTGGAGGCAGGGAGAATGTATGCGAAAATTGAGGTTGAAGTGTACAATGAGCGTAAAATTGCTGGTAAGGGGTTAATAATGGCCCAATTGATTGATCGATGATTTGAAAACGGACAAGCGACTGACTCAAAAGGTGGCATTTTCTAGCAAAAAAAGCTGACTTTATTCGTCAGCTTTATACCCTGCAGGATGCAACCTTTTATATTCATTTTTATAATGCTTTGCTTCTTTAAAACCAAAGTAAAGTAGGTATGCGCCCCAAGCGAAAAATAAAATGCCAATAAATAAAGCGAGCTGCGTCTGATAAAACACATATTGGTTTACACCAAAGAACAGTAAAAAACTACCTAAGCACATACGTGACCGGGCATTAAAATAAACTTGGGTAAGTCGGTCCTTTGTTTTTAGAATAGCGACTTTGTAATACACATAGAACACTACCGATAGGATGATAATAATCGGAAAAATAAACATAAGCACACTCCTAAATATATAATAACGTTGAATACCTTTTCATTATTTCCATCTCGTCTATAGTAAAGGACGAGCGAAAGCACCTTCTTACATTGTAACTTTTTTATCACGGTTTAGCCAGAACGAAATAAGATTGTGGAGGGAATCCTAGATGCCAAAACAGCAAATTATAGAAGCGATAAAATCATATAGCACTATTATTATTCACAGACATGTACGCCCCGACCCTGATGCCTTAGGCTCTCAAGGTGGGTTGCAGGAACTTATCAAAACTTCCTTTCCAGATAAGCAGGTGTATGTAGTAGGAGAAGTAGACCCCTCCCTAGCGTTTTTATTGGAAATGGATGAAATTGCAGATGACATGTACAAAGATGCGCTTGTCATTACATGCGACACAGCTAATACTGATCGTATTAGTGACACTCGTTATCATCTCGGCCAAAAATTGATTAAAATTGATCACCACCCAAATACAGACCCATACGGAGACATTTCGTGGATTGACACGGAGGCTAGCTCGACAAGTGAGATGATCTATGAGCTGTTTCTTCATGGGAAGGATGAAGGATTACAACTAAATGATAAAGCTGCAGCCTCGCTTTATGCGGGGATAGTCGGAGACACAGGGAGGTTTTTGTTTCCAAGTACGACAAAGAAAACCTTTCAATATGCAGCAGACCTTGTAGCTTATCAGTTTGATCGCACGGCTCTTTATGATGGTATTTATAATGTGAAACAAAATATTGCGCGACTTCGCGGTTATGTCCTGCAGCGTTACGAACTATCAGAGAATGGTTTAAGTACCATCAAATTAACCCAGGATGTTTTGGCTTCCTTTCAAGTAGATCCTGTGGAGACCGGACAGCTTGTTGGCATATTGGGAGAAGTAGAAGGTATCAAAGCTTGGGTGTTCTTCATCGAAGAAGAGGATTTAATCCGTGTAAGATTGAGATCAAAAGGTCCTGTTATTAACAAAATTGCCGCGAACTATAATGGCGGGGGGCATCCAATGGCCTCAGGAGCAACAGTATACAGTTGGGAAGACGCTGAACAGGTCGTACAGGATCTCGAGGAAGTTTGTCGCACATATAAATAAAAAAATGTTTTAAAACCATGAAAAAGCCAAATGGATTGAAAGGTACATCCGTTTGGCTTTATTGTTAGACTGAAGATAAGTATTTGTTTAGGAATAAGAATATCAAGTGTGCCCGTCTTCAGATATAAGACGCATAATTGCCATTTCATAAACCAATTTGTGCACTTTCCTGCTTAACAAGTGGAATAATCCAGCAACCTTGTTGTGTCTGGTCATAGTGAACAAGCAACTGTTCTCGCTCAATACCCCGTTTTAAGAGCCTGACGAGCTCATGTGATTCGGCATAAGCCGTTTGCCCTCTTCTCAATTGGGCCAACTTTTGGTCTCGTAATCGGTTATAAGACATAATATGCATACAAAAGCCCCCTTTCCGTTTAGTATATGTAAAGGAATGGGCGCAAGGTGCTAACCTTTTTTTAAAATAGTTGGTCTTTCCAATAGGAAATTTCTGAAGATACCATCGCCAGTTATACCTTTTTAGTGTTAGTTAAGACTCTCTGCTTCTAAAATAACTTTAACAGTCTCTGATATGGTAAGCTTTTGAACAGTGAAATTATAGCGAAGGTCATCGATTGTAAATTCTTTATTTTCGATAGCTGAGATTAGAAGCTGATCAATTTCGTCCACAATCGAAACACTTTGCCCCGTAATATGACTTATTTCATCCTTCACTAAAGCCTCGAGCTTAGGCACTACAAGGCTGTCCAGAGATAATTCCTTCGCATTCTCAATTGTTATTTCAATAACCGAAACGGTAACGGGCGCTTTTAGATCCTCCGTATCCTTTAATAGCGCTTCATTTTGATTTTTTAAATCATTTACTTGTGAAGTAAGTGCCAGATTTTCTTTTAGCTGAGTTTCATACATGGTGCCATACATGAAAATAAAGATAATGTATGCGATAATACCGCCAACAAAGGTTCCTGCGAAGAAACGTTGCCAAGTTGTCTTTTTATGATAGGGAGGAATATGCATTAGGAAACTTCCTCCTGAATAAGCCATTCAATAAACACCACAGCAGTTTTCACGCCACCCATTGCACATAATAATAAAACAAGCTGTCGAAAAATATCCATGGTCGACCCCTCAAAAAGACCTCGTTCGAAATTACTGAGCGCATCAAATGTCCCTCCAATTGCTGCAGCAATAGCCCAAATACGTAGTTTCTTTGCAATGGTACCAATTGCCGCTAAAGGGGCATCACCTGTCGCAAATTCCCCAATACTTCCTATAATTGATCCGCCCACCATTACACCAAAGGCAATAAAAAAACAATGAATAGCAGTAGCAAAAAAGCGTTCTTCCATAAAAACGACTCCTTCCGAGGGCGTGTCCCTTTCATTTTATGAAATAGAAAGTAGCCTTATGATAATTTATCAGCATTTGCGTATGCATGTTCTATTTAGATTGTTATAATAGGGAAGAGAGAAAGAAGGCGGGATATTATGGCATATACGCATTTGCAAGTGAGAAGTGGGTATAGTTTCTTTAAGAGTACAATCACAATAGATAAGCTAGTACAGCGAGCGAGTGATATGCAATTCGATGCGCTCGCATTAACAGACGAGAATGTGCTATATGGCACCATACCGTTTTATAAGGCATGCAGGGAAAAAGGGATAAAGCCGATCATCGGTATGATAATTCAAGTAGAAGATGAAGAGAACAATCTTGAGGAAGCTATTTTGCTTGCTAAAAATACTCAAGGCTATCAAGCATTGTTGAAAATAAGTACAAAGCTACAACAGGAAGAAGCGACGGCAATTGATATTGAGACACTTCAATATTTAATTGAAGATATTGTGGTCATTTTTACACTTTCTAACGCCATCTCAACCTTCTGTACGAAAGCGAAAACTACTTCATTTGAAGATCTAGTTATGTACATAAAGAAATGGGAGAGATTTGTTCAGCAGGGTGACTTTTATTTGGCGATTCAAGATAGTGTTTTAGGGAATGAAAACTTGTACGCTATCCTTAAAGGGTTACAGGAAAGAGAGAACATTGCAGTTACAGCACTCCATGATGTCCGCTATTTACATGCTCAGGATGATGTGGTGCTAGATTGCTTGCAATCGATGAAAAGTGGGGAAAGCTGGGAAGGGAGGAGTAATCCCGCCCTAACAGGAAACTATCTTAAATCAACAGAAGAAATGGAGCAGGTTTTTCAACAAGTCTGGCCGGAAGCCTTGCGCCACACAGAAGCCATAAAGGAAAAATGTAATGTAACCATCCAATTTGGCAAAAGGCTTCTCCCATCCTTTCCAGTGCCAACTGGACATGATGCTAAAGCTTATTTAGAGGAGAAATGTGTTGAGAATCTTAATAAGCGTTACAACCCGCTTACAGAAGAAGTTAGAAAGCGTCTAGCATATGAATTACGTATCATTGCTAATATGGGATTTAGTGATTATTTTTTAATTGTGGCAGATTTCATCCAATACGCTAAGACCAATAACATTATGGTGGGGCCAGGCAGGGGCTCAGCAGCAGGCTCTTTAGTAGCTTATTTATTAGGGATTACAGATGTAGATCCAATCGAATATAACCTACTGTTCGAGCGCTTTTTAAACCCAGAGAGACAAACGATGCCGGATATAGATATTGACTTTTCCGATACGCGAAGAGATGAAGTAATTGCATATGTAAGGGAAAAATATGGGAATGCTCATGTGGCGCAAATTATAACGTTTGGTACCTTTGGGGCAAGATCAACCTTAAGAGAAGTCATGAAGACGATGGAAATAGATCAGCAGGATGCAGCATATATATTAAAACATGTCCCATTGCAATCCAAGCTGCCGATTCCGGAGCTTGTAAAGCAGTCAGAGGAATTAATAGCTTATATTAAGCAATCAGCTAAATTAAAAACATTATTATCTGTTTCCGCAAAACTCGAGGGATTGCCACGACATGCTTCGACCCATGCAGCAGGAGTGGTCATAAGCGAGCAGCCACTTGTAGAACACGTCCCATTAAAAGCAGGCACAGACAACACAATGCTTACGCAGTTTCCTATGAACGAACTTGAGGAACTAGGCTTACTAAAAATGGACTTTCTAGGTTTACGAAACCTTTCCCTCATTGAGCGCATTGTCCGTACCATCCATTTTTCGTATAAAACCCAAGTAGATGTTAATAAACTAGAAGAGGGAGACGAAAAAACATTTGCTTTGTTAAGACAGGGAAAAACGAATGGTGTTTTTCAGCTTGAATCACAAGGTATGCAACAGGTGCTGCGAAATCTGCGGCCTACATCTTTTGAGGATATTGTGGTTGTTAATGCGCTGTACCGTCCAGGCCCGATGGAGTATATTCCAACTTATATTGAAAGAAAGCAAAACCAGCATTTAGTTAGCTATCCACATCCTGACTTAGAACCTATTCTATCTAGTACGTATGGTGTACTTGTTTATCAGGAACAGATTATGCAGGTTGCCAATAAAATAGCCGGAATGTCGTTAGGAGAAGCAGATATTCTACGGCGAGCTGTCAGCAAAAAGCAGGAACAGGTTTTGCAGGAGCAAAAGGAAAAGTTTGTACAAGGCTGTGTTAAAAATGGCTACAACAGATCAGTCGGAGAGGAAATCTTCACCTGGATTGTGCGTTTTGCAAACTATGGTTTTAACCGAAGTCACGCTGTCGCTTACAGTAAAATATCCTATCAGCTTGCCTACTTAAAAGCACATTACCCTGCAGCCTTTTATACGGAATTACTGAGCACTGTTGCTAATCAACAGGATAAGCTGCATCAGTACATTCAGGAGATTAAAGAGCAAGGAATTAGCCTGTCGCCACCATCTATTAATGCAAGCTTTGGAAGGTTTTCCGTAGAAGGTAATGGTATTAGAATGGGGCTATCTATTATTAAAGGGATTGGAAACCAGGTGGTTCAGGAAATTTTACGTGTTAGGAAAGAGGGGCTATTTAAAGATCTTTTTGATTTTTGCCTTAGAGTGTCTCCTAAAGCAGTGAATAGAAAAAACCTGGAGCTCCTTATTATGGCCGGTACCTTTGACGAAACAAAGCCCAATCGAGCTAGTTTATTAGCTTCCATTGATAGAGCATTGGAACAAGGGGAGCTTTTTAAAGAATTTGTCGATCAGCCAAGTCTCTTCCAAGATAAAATTGAACTGGAAGCAGATTACGTGGAAATAGAGGATTTTAGTCCATTGAAAAAGCTAGCTGATGAAAAGGAGCTTTTAGGTATTTATGTTTCCAGTCATCCTTTAGCGGATTACAGGGAGTTGCTTCGTAAAAATGGACACTTGTCCATATCCACGATGCTTTCACTTGAAAATAAAAAAGACGTTAAAAGCGCAGTGATGATCCAACATATTAAAACCATTCGAACCAAACGTGGGGAAAATATGGCTTTTCTTACACTAAATGATGAAACGGGTGATATGGATGCTGTTGCCTTTCCCGATTTATATCGAGATACCAAAAGCTTGATGGAAGAAGAGAACATGGTTACGGTTAAGGGGCGAGTTGAGGAGCGTAACGGGGCAAAGCAGTTACTATTAAGTAGCATGATTGCTTTTGAAGAGACGAGCCTTCAAGTCGAAGATAAAGAGGAAAGATTATTTATCCGGACAACTGGAGAGGAAAATGAGCAAGATCTTAAAGCAATCCAACAAATCGTTGCAAAATATCCCGGTTCCATCCCGATTATTGTCTACCGACAAAATCAACGTAAATCATACAAGTTGGATAGCGATTACTTTATTGATCCCGCGTATAAATCCATAAAAGCTTTAAAGCAATATTTCGGTGAAAATAACGTGGTTCTTGATAAGTCAACTAGATAGACAATACTTTACAGAGCTTTTTCATCTGTTATAATGTAATGGTTAAGGGTGGTCAGACCACTGCACGGCAACTTCTACTGCAAATAAAGGAGCGATAATCTAATATGGCAAGCTTAAGAGATGAAGCATTGCACATGCACAAAGTGAACAAAGGAAAGCTTACTACACAGTCTAAAGTACCTGTTACAAATGCAGACGAGCTTAGTCTGGCCTATTCTCCAGGGGTGGCGGAACCTTGTAAAGAAATTTATGATCGTAAAGAAACAGTCTATGATTACACAATGAAAGGAAATATGGTTGCTGTAGTCAGTGACGGTTCTGCTGTATTAGGTTTGGGTAATATTGGCGCTGAAGCTGCATTGCCCGTTATGGAAGGGAAGTCAGTCCTTTTTAAAAGCTTTGCTGGGGTGGATTCATTCCCAATTTGCCTGGCAACACAGGATGTAGAAGAGATTGTACAAACCGTAAAATTGATGGAACCAACTTTTGGTGGTGTCAATTTAGAAGATATCGCTGCACCGAACTGCTTTATTATTGAAGATCGACTTAAGAAAGAAACCAATATTCCTATTTTTCATGATGATCAACACGGAACAGCAATTGTTACAGTTGCTGGATTAATTAATGCACTTAAGCTTGTTGGTAAAAGCTTCTCTGATATTAAAGTAGTAGCCAATGGAGCAGGTGCTGCTGGAATTGCAATTATTAAACTTTTATACCATTTTGGTGTGCGTAATATGATTATGTGTGACTCACGTGGAGCAATATTTGAAGGTCGTTCTTATGGCATGAATGATATAAAAGAGCGTGTTGCTACTTTTACGAACAAAGAGAAAAAGGAAGGTAGCATGGAAGATATGCTCGAAGATGCTGATGTTTTTATTGGGGTATCTGTTGGGGGAGCCTTGAATAAAGACATGGTAAGTAAAATGAAAGATGATGCCATTATCTTTGCGATGGCTAATCCAGATCCTGAAATTATGCCAGATGATGCTAAAGCAGCAGGTGCAAGAGTTATTGGAACCGGTCGTTCTGATTTCCCAAACCAGGTTAATAACGTACTAGCTTTTCCAGGGATTTTCCGCGGTGCTTTGGACGTTCGGGCAACACGAATTAACGAACGTATGAAGGTAGCGGCAGCGAATGCTATTGCTTCATTGATAAGTGAAGAGGAATTAAATGAGGATTATGTTATTCCTGCACCTTTCGATTCCCGTGTAGCTCCTATTGTGGCTAAATCAGTTGCACAAGCAGCTATGGAATCTGGTGTGGCAAGAATTGAAGTAGATCCTGAAGAAATAGCAGAAAAAACAAGAAGGTTAACGCAAATAGATAATAAATAGATGGTAGAAGGAGTGGATCAGGGCTGTGACTATGTCACCGAAGCAAAAGGTATACCAGGGCGTGTTACAGGAAATACGTCAATACATCGACACACAACACTTAGAGCCCGGGGATAAACTTCCTTCCGAAAGAGAACTAGCTGACACACTACAGGCAGGCAGATCCTCTGTTCGTGAAGCTTTGCGAGCAATGGAACTGCTTGGTCTCATTGAGACAAAAAGGGGCGAAGGAACATTTCTTAGCACGTATCGCCCCTATCAAACAGTAGAGCTCTTATCTTCTTTTATCTTAAAAGAGGCTAGAACGAGGGAAGATCTGTTCTTAGCCAAGAAGATACTCGAAAAGGAAGCGGCAAAGTTAGCATTTAGTAGAATTGATAAGCAGGATTTAGACATGCTTGACCAATTGCTTCATGATTCTTTAATGGGGCCGAACGATCGGCATGTCGCTTTCTTTAAATATTTATTTAGAAAATCGGAGAATTTATTGTTAGCCCGAGTCTGGCAACTAATGGAGGAATTCTCTCATACGATTAATAAGCTTTACTACAGCAAAGTTTTTTACATAGAACTGGTTCATCTTTATTCCACGAAAAATTACCAGTTAATTGAGCCTTTATTTGAATCACTCGCCGTTCAGGATGGTCAATGGGATTAATTCAGCTATTTAAATCATGTATAATCGAAAGTAGTAGACGTTCATAAAGCTGAGCAAGCTCGGCACATGCACTTGACAAGAATATGGTAAGATGCCAAGTGGTGTTGAAAAAGGAGGAATTACCTTGCTTGAGAATCTTTTTGGCAAGCGAAAGAAATATGCATCCATTCCAAATCACCAGGCAAAAACAGATGTGCCGGAAGGGTTAATGCAAAAATGCGATGGGTGTCACAAAATTTTTTACCGTAAGGAAATGAAGAAAAACTTAAATGTTTGTCCTAATTGTGGCCATCATCATACGTTATTAGCGTGGGACAGAATTGAATGCTTATTTGAGATGGAATCATTTCAGGAATGGGACAAAGACTTAATTACAAGCAACCCATTACAATTTCCAGGCTATGAAGAAAAGATGGAAAAAGATCGTGCGAAAACGGGGTTGAACGAAGGGGTCATTACAGGAAAAGGATTTATTGATGGACAGGCTGCTGCTGTAGCTGTCATGGATTCCAGCTTCCGTATGGGGAGTATGGGTTCAGTCATTGGAGAGAAAATTGCCCGAGCAATTGAAAATGCCAGAAAGGAATCACTGCCATTTATTATCTTTGCAGCTTCTGGTGGCGCAAGAATGCAAGAGGGTGTTTTAAGTTTAATGCAAATGACAAAAACTTCTATTGCCATTAAGCGATTCAGCGATGCTGGTGGCCTTATGATTTCTGTTATGACACACCCTACTACAGGTGGCGTTTCGGCAAGCTTTGCCTCACTTGGTGACTATAATTTTGCAGAGCCAGGGGCACTGATTGGGTTTGCTGGAAGAAGAATCATTGAACAAACCATTCGAGAGAAACTGCCTGATGATTTCCAGACGGCTGAATTCCAATTAAAGCATGGCCAATTAGATAAGGTGGTTCATCGTCATGAGATGAAATCCCTTTTCTCTACGCTACTTGACATGCATAAGGAAGGCGGCGAAAATTCGTGAAGCACGTAATGGACTTTGAAAAACCAATCGTTAACTTAAAAGAAAAAATTGCGGAGTTAAAAAATTTCACAAAGGATAGTGAAATTGATTTAACAGAGGAAATTAATACATTGGAGAAGAGATTATCTGTCCTTGAGGATGATATTTACGGCAATCTTAAGCCTTGGCAGCGTGTCCAAATGGCCCGTCATCAGGATAGGCCAACTACGATGGATTATATAGAAAAGCTTTTTCAAAACTTTATTGAATTCCATGGGGATAGGCTTTTCGGTGATGATGAGGCAATTGTTTCAGGTATTGCTTATTATAAAGAGAGTCCTGTAACGGTTATTGGGCATCAACGCGGAAAAGATACGAAAGAAAACATAAAACGCAATTTTGGTATGCCACATCCTGAAGGGTATAGAAAAGCATTAAGACATATGAAACAAGCAGAAAAGTTTAAACGACCGATTATCTGCTTTATTGATACAAAAGGGGCTTATCCTGGAAAAGCAGCTGAAGAACGTGGACAAAGTGAAGCGATCGCGAGAAACCTAATGGAGATGGCGGGACTTAAGGTTCCGATTATTTGCATCGTAATTGGTGAAGGAGGAAGCGGTGGAGCACTGGCGCTTGGAGTTGGTGACCATATTCATATGCTGGAGAATTCTACATATTCGGTAATTTCTCCAGAAGGGGCCGCTGCCCTTCTATGGAAGGATTCCGGTTTAGCTCAAAAAGCTGCAGAAACAATGAAAATCACGTCCTATGATTTGAAACAGCTTGGGGTTATTGATACGATAATTCCAGAACCTAAAGGTGGAGCGCATCGGGATTTAGATCAGCAAGCAGACTATATGGATCATGCTATTGAACAATCGCTTTCTGTTCTAAAAAAACGCACACCTGAAGAGTTATTAGAGAACCGCTGGGAAAAATATAAGCAGATTGGTGACTTTACGACACTATAAGCTTTACCCGACCTTTATGTATGATATTTTTAAAAAAGAGGTTGACATTGCAGTCAACCTCTGATTATTTTTCTATGGAATGGCAGGGAACAGTATAATTAATTGCTATTTTTTCTTTTTCCCATTATCTTTGAATAGGAAAGAATAATTATAGCAGTAAAAACAGAGGTGGAACAAGATATGAAAAAGATTGGTGTATTGACCAGTGGTGGCGATGCTCCTGGTATGAACGCAGCAATTCGGGCTGTTGTAAGAAAAGCCATTTACCATGATGTAGAGGTATATGGTATAAAGTATGGTTATCAGGGTTTAATGGAAGGAAATATTGAGAAAATGGAAATAGGCTCTGTCGGTGATATTATTCATCGTGGAGGCACCATTATTTATTCCGCTAGAAGTGAAGAATTTAAAACAGATGCTGGCCAAGAAAAAGGTATTGAGCAACTTAAAAAGTTTGGGATTGAAGGTTTAATCATTATTGGTGGAGATGGCAGCTTTAAAGGAGCTCAAAAGCTAACCCAAAAAGGTTATCCGTGCATTGGTATCCCAGGCACCATTGATAACGATATTTCAGGAACAGATTTTACGATCGGTTTTGATACTGCCCTAAATACAATTATCGAAGCAATTGATAAGGTTCGTGACACAGCTACCTCACATAAACGTACTTATATCATCGAAGTAATGGGAAGAGACGCTGGAGACCTAGCTCTATGGGCTGGATTAGCAGATGGTGCGGAGAGTATTTTAATTCCAGAAATAAAGGACGACTTTGATGATGTGATTGAACGACTAAAACGAGGCCATGAGCGAGGCAAAAAGCATAGTATTATTGTTTTAGCTGAGGGTGTTGGAAGTGGCTTTGATTATGGAAAGCGTATTGAGGAAACAACAGATTTGGAAACTCGCGTAACCGTGTTAGGATACATCCAGCGTGGAGGCTCTCCAACAGCTGCTGACCGTGTGCTTGCAAGCAGACTTGGTGCCTACTCCGTAGATCTATTGCTTGAAGGGAAAGCAGGGCGTATGGTTGGGATTCAAAATAATAAATTAGTCAATCACGATATCTTGGAAATTCTTTCACAAAAGCATGTTATCGATAAGGACATGTATCAATTATCAAAAGAATTATCCATATAGGAACAACTTAGGAGGTAATGGAATGAGAAATACAAAGATTGTATGTACAATAGGACCGGCTTCTGAATCTATAGAAAAATTAGAGCAGCTAATCGAATCCGGAATGAACGTGGCCAGATTGAACTTTTCCCACGGTGATTTTGAAGAGCATGGGGCACGTATTAAAAATATTCGACAGGCTGCCAAGAATACAGGGAAAACGGTTGCCATTCTATTAGATACAAAGGGACCAGAAATCCGTACAGGACAATTCCGTGATGGAGAGGCAGAGCTTATTCAAGATAAGGAAGTCTATGTTTCCATGAATGAAGACGTGGAAGGAACGGCTGAAAGATTTTCTGTAACATACAGTGGTTTAATTAACGACGTTCATGAGGGCTCAAAAATATTATTAGATGATGGGCTAATTGAATTAGAAGTACTTAGCGTCGATCATGAAAACAATGAATTAAAAACAAAAGCACTCAACTCAGGAACCATCAAAAACAAAAAAGGTGTTAATGTTCCAAACGTTTCCGTAAACCTCCCTGGTATTACAGACAAGGATGCCAACGATATCAGCTTCGGAATTGAACAGGATGTTGATTTTATTGCAGCTTCTTTCGTTAGACGTCCTTCCGACATTCTTGAAATAAAAGAATTGCTTGATAAACATAATGCCTCCCATATTCAGATTATCCCTAAAATTGAGAACCAGGAAGGTGTCGATAATATTGACAGCATCCTGGAAGTTAGTGATGGTTTAATGGTTGCACGTGGTGATTTAGGAGTGGAGATCCCTGCTGAAGATGTGCCACTTGTACAAAAGCAATTAATCAAAAAATGTAATACGGCAGGGAAGCCAGTCATTACAGCAACCCAAATGCTAGACTCAATGCAACGCAACCCACGTCCTACAAGAGCCGAAGCTTCCGATGTAGCGAACGCTATATTTGATGGAACAGACGCGATCATGCTATCTGGTGAGACAGCTGCGGGTACCTACCCGGTAGAATCTGTTCAAACTATGAACAATATTGCTGTTAAAGCAGAGACTGCACTTAACCATGAGACCATTCTGAAAGACCGTTCGAAGCATGTGGATATGACGATTACGGATGCAATTAGCCAATCTGTAACGCATACAGCAATGAACTTATCTGTAAGTGCAATTATCACACCTACTGAAAGTGGCCATACAGCAAGAATGATTTCGAAATATCGTCCGCAGGCACCAATTGTGGCTGTTACGTTTTCCGAGCGAGTAAATCGTCAACTTTCACTTGTATGGGGAGTACACGCAGTACCAGGAGAGAAGGCACAATCTACTGATGAAATGTTAGATATCGCCATTGAAAAAGGGCTGGCAACAGGTGTAGTAGAGCATGGAAGCAGAGTAATTATTACTGCTGGAGTTCCAGTAGGCCAAAGCGGAACAACAAACCTATTGAAGGTCCACGTTATTGGCGATGTGATCGCAAAGGGACAAGGAATTGGTAAACGTAGCGCCTATGGGAAAGCTGTCATTGCCAAAAATGCTGAGGAAGCCGTTAGTAAGGTAAACGAAGGAGATATCCTTGTAACATATGGTACCGATAGAGAAATGATGCCTGCGATTGAAAAAGCAAGTGGCATTGTAACAGAAGAAGGAGGCTTAACCTCACATGCGGCCGTAGTGGGTCTAAGTCTAGGTATTCCAGTTATTGTAGGTGTTAAGGACGTATTTGACTATGTGGCAGACGGACAAGTTATTACTGTTGATGGCACAAAGGGAGATATCTATAAAGGTCATACAAGAGTCCTTTAATTCATAGAAAAAAAGGAAGGGATTAAAAAGAAGGGGTTCCCTTCTTTTTTTCTTTAACTTCAAAAACGCTTCGTTACGAACCATGCACGTAACGCTTTTCGATTATACAAAAGGAGGTAAAGGTATGCGTTGGTTGTTACTTATAATGCTCATATTATCTGGCCTGGAAATAGGCATGTTTATTTGGGTAGGCGGGATGATAGGTCCTTGGTGGGTGGCTTTCTTAATTATTCTAACCGGAATTATCGGTGTGTCTCTTGCTAAGCAACAAGGGGTTGATACATGGAATAAAGCACAGGTTTCGATGCGCAATGGAGCAGCGCCAACTTCTTATATCATTGATGGTATTTGTATACTAATCGGTGGGATCTTTCTATTCACTCCAGGTTTTATTACAGATATTGCTGGGTTTATACTCGTAATCCCATTTACAAGAGCACCCTTTAAAGCCTATATTGGCAAATTAATAACCAAAATGATGAACAAAAATACGATTATTTACCGAAAGTTTTAAATAACTACTCCCCCTTTAGAATGAAGTGCCATAATCTTTGGGGGATTTGTGCTTTATAGAAGGCGTTTATCAAAATGAGCAGTACTGGGGCTAAAAGGAAGCCGAGCATGCCAAGTATTTGCACACCTATAAAAAGAATGATCAAAGCAGCAAGTGGATGAAGCCCAATGCTTGAGGCGAGTACTTTTGGTTCCAATATTTGTCTAACAATAACAATGACCATGTATATAACGATCAAGCCGATGGTCAAGGGAAAATTTCCTGTCATATATAAATACAAGATCCAGGGAATAAAGAGAATGCCGGTGCCAACATATGGAAGTAAATCCACACATGCTGCTAAAAAAGCAATGGTAAGCGGGTGATCAACTTTGAGAATAATCAATCCTATTAGTATGATTATAAAGGTAATAAAGATTAAAGTTACCTGAGCTTTCATATAGCCGACTGTCGCCTTCTTTAATTGTGTTAGCACATGCTGTCCTGAAATTTGAACGTTATCAGGTAGCAGGTTTTTAACTTTTATGCTTAGTAATTCCCAATCATTTGTGATTATGAAAGAAGCTAGAATAACGAAAATGATAATGGTAACCGAGTTTGGTAGTGTTCCTAAAAGAGCAGGTATTGAGAGAAGTAAGTGTTGAAGAAATTCAGCAACCGTTGCTGCCAAGCCATTTGCAAATTCGATAATTTTTTCTTTGATCGTAAGTTGTTGGCCTTCATCAAGTGTATGCACAAGTGATGCAATTTTCTGATAAAAAGGCAAGATGTAGGCAGTGATTAGATTGTCGAATATCTGTATACCTTTTGAAAAATATCCCGGTATTTTATCTGCGATAGAGATAACCCCAAGAATAATTTCATGAATGATAAAAAATATAAAACCAAAAAGGATAAGAAACCCAGTAACTAGGACGGTCAATGTTGCGATGATTCGAGGGAAATTAAGTTTCTTTTGTAAAAAAGTTACAACTGGATGCATTCCTAGCGATAAAATAATAGCAATTAAAAAGGGGTATATAAATTTCCCTGTATACTGAAAGAAGAAAAAGATAGCTACCCCTATTAAGAGAACAACAAGGAAGCGCAATAATTGATAAGAAAGCTGCTTGTACATAAAAACGCCCCAATCAGTGTTTAGACAGTATACTCTTATGTATGCACGCCAAGGAAGGTTTAGACGTGCGAGTTTAAATCCTTTAAAAAGTGTTAAACAAAAGGATTTTCTTCGCAATTTACAAATTTAATCTAGATTTTAAACGGTTTCAATTCACATTACATTCAAAATACTTTATAATTAGCCATGGGGATGACAATATGATTCTTTGAAATTATTGTCGATAATAAGTGGTCCTAATGATTGGTACAATTAATAGAAAAAGGAGAGGTTTTCAATGACAACAACGAAAGGGCTTGAAGGTGTTGTAGCAACCCAATCTTCTATCAGCTCCATCATCGATGATCAGTTAACATATGTAGGTTACAAAATCGATGACTTAGCAGAAAACTCCAGCTTTGAAGAGGTGGTTTATTTACTATGGAACCAAAAGCTTCCTAAAAAGTCGGAACTTGATGCTTTCAAAAAAGATATAGCAGAAAATATGACACTGCCTGATGCTGTTATCTCTCATTTACAGTCCTATGATTTGTCTACCGTACATCCAATGGCAGCATTGCGCACAGCCATTTCTCTACTTGGACTATATGATGAAGAAGCAGATGTCATGGAGGAAGATGCAAATAAACGAAAGGCATTGCGAATTCAAGCAAAAATATCTACAATTGTAACTGCTTTCGCGAGGATTCGTCAGGGCAAGGAACCGATACAACCAAAGCAAGACTATAATTATGCAGAAAACTTACTATATATGCTAAATGGTAAAGCACCTGAAGCTATAGAAGTAGAAGCGATTAATAAAGCATTGGTACTTCATGCAGATCACGAGCTAAATGCTTCCACTTTTACTGCAAGAGTATGTGTTGCAACGTTATCAGATATTTACTCTGGTATTACAGCAGCGATAGGAGCATTGAAAGGGCCGTTGCACGGTGGCGCCAATGAACGTGTAATGCAAATGCTTACAGAAATTGGTGAGGAAGAAAATGCGATTCCTTATATTAAAGAAAAGCTAGACAACAAAGAAAAAATTATGGGAATGGGGCATCGTGTCTACCGCAATGGAGATCCCCGTGCCAAATTCTTGCGTGAAATGTCCAGACAGCTAACAGAATTAACAGGGCAGTCCAAATGGTATAATATGTCCGTAGAAATCGAGGATTATATTAAAGAAACAAAAGGTCTTCCAGCAAATGTAGACTTCTATTCTGCATCTGTGTATCACAGTCTAGGAATCGAACATGATTTGTTTACACCAATCTTTGCAGTGAGTCGTACTTCAGGATGGCTTGCCCATATTCTTGAGCAATATCAAAACAACCGATTAATTCGCCCTCGCGCAGATTATATAGGGCCAAAATCTCCTGAATATGTTGCAATAGAAAACAGATAAAGAAGAACAACCTAAAATCAATAGACAAAGGTAATAGGGAATACGTTATACTAGAATAGATAATAGATTTAGGAGGTAGTTAACATGATACAAGGGACAAAAATTACAGTTGAAAACGGTAAGATGAATGTACCTGACGTACCGGTCATTCCATTTATTGAAGGTGATGGTACTGGCCCGGACATTTGGGCTGCAGCCAGCAGTGTAATCGAGGCGGCAGTTGAAAAAGCATATAATGGTACAAAGAAAATAGAGTGGATGGAAGTTTTAGCTGGACAAAAAGCTTACGATAAAACGGGTGAGTGGCTTCCACAAGATACATTAGATAAGATTAATGAATATAAGATTGCAATTAAAGGACCTCTTACAACGCCTATCGGTGGAGGAATTCGATCCTTAAACGTGGCTTTAAGACAAGAACTTGACTTGTTCACATGTCTGCGTCCGGTTCGTTATTTTGAAGGTGTACCATCACCAGTTAAACGTCCAGAGGATGTTGATATGGTTATCTTCCGTGAAAATACTGAAGATATTTATGCGGGAATTGAATGGCAAAAAGGTTCCGATGATGTGAAGAAAGTTATTGAGTTTCTTAAAAATGAAATGAATGTAAGCAACATTCGCTTCCCTGAAACTTCAGGCATTGGCGTAAAGCCGGTTTCCGAGGAAGGAACTAAACGTTTAGTACGATCCAGTATTGAATACGCACTAAATGAAGGGCGCAAGAGTGTTACTTTAGTACATAAGGGTAACATTATGAAATTTACAGAAGGTGCTTTTAAAGCATGGGGCTATGAAGTAGCAGAAGAAGAGTATGGTGATAAAGTCTTTACATGGGCGGAATATGATCGCATTGTAGAAAAAGACGGGAAAGATGCTGCTAATAAAGCGCAGGACGAAGCTTTGGCAGCAGGCAAAATCCTAGTAAAGGATTCCATTGCTGATATCTTTTTACAACAAATTTTAACTAGACCGAAAGAATTTGATGTGGTAGCTACAATGAATCTGAATGGTGACTATATTTCCGACGCTCTTGCTGCACAAGTAGGTGGGATTGGAATTGCTCCAGGAGCAAACATTAACTATGATACAGGGCATGCGATTTTCGAAGCTACTCATGGAACAGCACCTAAATATGCAGGTTTAGATAAAGTAAATCCTTCCTCTGTAATTTTGTCTGCTGTGTTAATGCTTGAACACCTAGAGTGGAGAGAAGCAGCAGACCTAATTACAAAAGCGATGGATAAAACAATTGCTTCCAAAGTTGTGACATATGATTTTGCTCGCCTAATGGACGGAGCAAAAGAAGTAAAATGTTCTGAGTTTGGGGCAGAACTTATTAAAAATATGGACTAAATCGCAACACTAAAAATCTCTCTTTCCCTCCTTTTTACAAAAGGAGGGAGCATTGTAAATATTCTAAAAGGGGTCGTTATGATGGCTATAAATAGAAGAAAAATATCTGTAATCGGGTCAGGGTTCACTGGCGCAACTACTGCATTGATGCTCGCACAAAAAGAATTAGGTGATGTAGTTCTTGTAGATATTCCAGACATGGAGGACCCAACAAAAGGAAAAGCCCTAGATATGCTGGAAGCTAGTCCAGTTCAAGGTTTTGATGCTAAAATTACCGGAACCTCTAATTACGAGGAAACCAAGGATTCAGATCTGGTTATCATAACTGCTGGTATTGCAAGAAAACCAGGGATGAGCCGCGATGATTTAGTGAATACGAACGCGAAGATCATGAAGACAGTTGCGAAAGAAGTTGTAAACTATTCACCTGATACGTATATTATTGTTTTAACAAACCCTGTTGATGCAATGACTTATACGGTATTTAAAGAATCAGGATTGCCAAAAGAGCGTGTAATTGGACAGTCAGGCGTCTTAGACACAGCGCGGTTCCGTACATTCGTCGCACAAGAGCTAAATCTTTCTGTAAAAGATATAACTGGTTTTGTTTTAGGTGGTCATGGTGATGATATGGTACCATTAATCCGCTACTCTTTTGCTGGTGGTATTCCGTTAGAAAAATTAATCTCTAAAGATCGCCTTGATGCAATTGTTGAACGTACACGTAAAGGTGGAGGAGAGATAGTAGGACTTCTAGGCAATGGAAGTGCCTATTATGCACCAGCTGCTTCTTTAACAGTAATGGCAGAAGCAATCTTAAAAGATCAGCGTCGCGTTATCCCAGCTATTGCATACTTAGAAGGTGAATATGGCTACAACGATATTTACTTAGGAGTGCCTACAATACTTGGTGGAAAAGGTATTGAAGAAATTATTGAGCTTGACTTAACAGATGAAGAAAGTTCTGCGTTAGATAAATCAGCTGATTCTGTTAAAAACGTTTTAACAATATTAGAGTAGTAAAATACTTTGGGGGTGGGACATAACGTCTTACCCCTTTTAATATGCTTACAAATAAAGAAGCGTATAAAAGTCTGCATAACCACCGCAACTGGAAAGACAAGGCTAGAATGCATGAAGCATAAACTACTTCTGAAGACATGATAACTTTTCTGCAATATTTCGAGCGATTCTAGGGTTTATATTTTCTTTGGTCAGATCTTTCTTTGTATTCCACTGAACCACAATTTCTTTTGTTCTGGCATAAGTTAAAAAGGTTTGTTATAATAGAAAGCGCTTACAAAATGGAGGTGGTTATAATGTTAGGAAAGAAAAGAAAACTAGGAATGATGATGAAAGATATCCACATCGGAGAAACGTACACGGCGATTAAGGTTATTGAGGATAAGGAATTATTGCTCTATCTTGGTTTATCAAATGATGCCAACCCATTATATATTCAACATGATTATGCCTCACAGACTCCCTACAAAGCCCCTATTGTCCCTTCTGTATTGCTTTTTGGCATGGTGTCTTCCATTGTGTCAATGCATCTTCCTGGACCTGGAAGTCATATAACGCAACATGAGATGACATTTCCTAAACCAGTGTTTCATCAGACTGAAGTAAGGTTTAATTTAGAGGTTATTGCCTTAGATGAAAAGGATCATACTGTTTCTATTAATGTAACTGGCTATGACGAAGATGGAGATACTGTTATCATTGGGAAGTTACAAGTTTGTCCACCTTACAAGCCAAACTCATTAACTGCCACATCTCTCGAGAACTTTTTTTAATAAATAGAGCATATAAAATTCCGAACTGAACGTGCGGAAATTCGTTCAGCTCGGAATTATGTACGGTTAGTTAGATAAAAATGTGCTTTCCATCCTCAAATAGATGTTACTTTCTATTCCTCTTGAAAACTTCTCACTTTTACTTACATTTCGCATGCTTTTTGTAAATTTTAATTAACAAAGATTTTAATATATTCACATTGTGAGCTATTCATTGTAAGATGAGGGTAGAACAAATGTGTTCAAATGGAATGATTTACGACATTCTATAGAGAAATGGGGATGTAAACATGAAGCAAAATATACTTATAGTAGATGATGAGAAGTCTATTGTTACCCTCCTCAATTTTAATATTGAGAAAGCGGGATTTCAGACAGACGTGGCATACGACGGTGCTGAGGCAATAAAAAAAGCTGAGGCTAACGATTATGATTTAATTATTCTTGATCTAATGCTGCCTGAGATGGACGGGATGGAAGTATGTAAATATCTCCGTAATAATAAGATCGATACACCAATTCTCATGCTGACAGCAAAGGATGAAGAATTTGATAAAGTATTAGGTCTTGAACTCGGAGCTGATGATTATCTCACAAAACCATTCAGTCCGAAAGAAGTAATTGCCAGAATGAAAGCGATCCTAAGACGTTCAAATAAAGAAAAAAAATCCAGTTATTCATCCTTGAAAATTGGTGAATTGACAGTTTATCCAGAGCGTTATGAGGCTGAAATAGGAGAAAAGGTAGTCACTTTTACACGAAAAGAATTTGAGTTGCTTCATTATTTGGCAAATAATAAAGGCAAAGTGATTTCACGTGACCAACTGTTGAGCGGAGTATGGGATTATGACTTTGTTGGGGATACGCGAATTGTTGATGTACATGTTTCCCATTTACGAGACAAGATTGAGCCTGACACAAAAAAACCAAAGTATATTAAAACAGTCCGCGGTCTTGGTTATAAACTGGAGGAGCCTGCTACATGAGGGCACTCTTTAAAAAACCACTAGCAACTTATCTAGTTGGTATTTTACTTGTGGTTTTTGCTACAGGGCTTGTGTTATATCAAGTTGTCGAAAATATTCTTATATTAGGCTCTGTTATGCTTACGCAATTTATTATATTAACTCTATTTTTGTTACACCTGTACGAACGCTACATACGTCCAATTAAGAAGGCAACACGAACAATCGATGAAATAGTAAAAGGGAATTACCGTGCAAGGTTTCATCATCCAAGCAATGATACTATTGGAATATTAAGTGCAAAAATTAACTCACTAGCACGGAATATTGGGGAATTCTCCAGACATGAAAAAATGCAGTCAGAGCAACTATCCACGGTGATTGATAATACCCAAAGTGGGCTTATACTAATTGATTCAAAGGGCTATATTCACTTTGTTAATCGGAAGTTTATTAACATTTTTGGCGGTGTTCCAAAAGACTACAAAGGCCATCTTTATTACGATATCTTAGATAATGAAATTATTCATGAAACTGTCCAGAAAACCTTTTTATATGAAAAGAATGTGAAAGAAGCCTTTACCCATTATAAAGGAATAGATAAGATCTACCTGGAGATCGTAGGGGCACCTATTTTTAATGAAAAAGGCATGCTCAAAGGCGCTGTGTTGGTTATTTATGATATCACAGAAATGAAAAAGCTGGAGTTAATGCGTAAGGACTTTGTTGCAAATGTATCTCATGAATTAAAGACCCCAATAACCTCCATTAAAGGTTTTGCAGAAACGCTTTTAGATGGCACAATTGATGATAAGGAAGCCAGTAAAGAATTTCTAGCTATTATTTACAACGAAAGTGACCGGCTCCAATTATTAATTGAAGATCTGTTAGTATTGTCCCGATTAGAAAAAGAAGATTTCCAACTTGTCTTATCGGAAATTGACTTAAACCAAATGGTCGGGGAAGTCGCTTTGCTAATGAGACATAAGATTGATGAGAAGCAGTTGTCCCTATCTGTTCAAATAAGTGATGGGGCTACTATTAAGGCGGATAAAGAGCGTATGAAGCAAGTTATCATTAACTTGATAGATAATGCAATAAACTATACCCCGATTGACGGACAAATTTGGGTTAATGGGATCGAAACAGAAGATGAGGTAATTATAGAAGTCAAAGATACAGGTATTGGAATCGCCAAAGAAGCATTGCCGCGTATTTTTGAAAGGTTTTACCGAGTCGATAAGGCAAGAAGTAGAAATACAGGAGGTACTGGACTGGGCTTAGCCATTGTGAAACATATTGTTGAAGTTCACAAAGGTGATATTCGAATTAGCAGTGAGTTAAATAAAGGAACAACCATTTCAGTTGCATTCCGAAAAGAGTTAGATTAACTGGAAATATGGCAGTGGCCGAAAGAGGGGAATTCATGTGAAAATGAGTCACCCTCTTCTTTTTACCCTCTAATTCAAACGAAAGAAAAATTGGTTGTATTTCTTTGTGTTCCCCGATTGTAAATGTTTTTCCTCTTAAAGCTTTTCACGCCCTGTATATTTTTTCACTTTCTATAGAGAGAATGATACTATAGACGTAATGAAAATTTCGGAATGGAGGATGAATTCAATGTCCAATAAACTTGTTTTAATAGATGGAAATAGTATTATATATCGAGCCTTTTTTGCATTGCCATTGCTTAACAATGATAAAGGGGTTTACACGAATGCAGTGTATGGCTTTACAACCATGCTATTAAGAATTTTGGAGGAAGAGAAACCGACTCATATACTTGTAGCATTTGATGCTGGAAAGACCACTTTTCGTCATAAAACGTACAAAGAGTACAAGGGAGGACGGCAAAAGACACCACCTGAGTTATCGGAACAGTTTCCATTATTGAAGGAAGTCCTAGATGCTTTTCATATTCCCCATTACCAATTGGAGAACTATGAAGCCGATGATATTATCGGTACACTTTCTAAAACGGCAGAACAAAACAAATGGGATGTCACTGTTATTTCTGGAGATAAAGATTTATTACAGCTTGTTTCAGATTCTGTAACCGTTCGTTTAACTAGAAAAGGGATTAGTGATGTAGAAGAATATAATCCAGCTTTTCTAAAAGAGAAAATGGAGTTAACACAAGATCAGATTATTGATTTGAAAGCTTTAATGGGGGATAGTTCAGATAATATTCCCGGTATTCCTGGGGTTGGACAAAAGACTGCGACAAAACTGTTAAAGCAATACCATACCTTGGAAGAACTCTATGACCATGTAGATGAAGTGAGTGGAAAGAAGCTACAGGAGAAGCTGGTTACATATAAAGAGGATGCCTTTATGAGTAAGGAATTGGTTACCATTAATCGTGAATCACCACTTACTATAAAGGTGGAGGATGTTGGCTTTAACGGTTATAAACCAATTGATGTTAGTGGAATTTTTAAGGAATTAGGTTTCCAATCATTGCTAGATAAGCTCGAAGGAGACGATTCTGAACAGGATTTAGCCGAGTCAGAGGAACTTCAGGACATTGAGTTTCATATGGTCGAGAAGATTGATGAACAGATGTTTCTAGGTAATGAAGCAATTGTTGTGGAAACGCTCGGTGAAAATTACCATCAAACAAATATAGAAGGTTTTGGTGTCATTAATAAGGAGCAGGCTTACTATATTCCTACAGATATTGCGTTAGGTTCAGATGTCTTTAAAGCATGGCTTGAAGATGCTGCCAAAAAGAAGGCAGTATTTGATGCTAAAAAGACGTTGGTTACCTTGCTACGTAACGGGATTAATATGAAAGGTGTTACCTTTGATATGCTATTGGCTTCCTATTTACTGAATCCATCGGACAATAACCATGATATCCCTGCCATCGCAAATAGAATGGGCAAGCAGGTGGTTCACTTTGACGAAGAGGTTTATGGAAAAGGAGCAAAACAAAAAGTACCTGAGCAGTCCATATTGGCTGAACATGTTGTGCGGAAAGCAAAAGCGTTGTTTGATTTAAAAGATACCATGAACCAACAACTGATCGATAACGAGCAAAAGGAATTATGCACAGAGCTTGAAATGCCGCTAGCTTTAATATTAGGGGAAATGGAGCATTATGGTGTGGAGGTTGACATTGATCGACTAGAGGAGATGGGGGTAGACCTTAAGGGTAGGTTAGCCGAACTAGAGAAAGAAGTACATGAGCTGGCAGGAGAAACCTTTAATTTAAACTCTCCAAAGCAGTTAGGTCCTATTTTGTTTGAAAAACTACAATTACCTGTTGTGAAAAAAACAAAAACTGGTTACTCTACTGCAGCAGACGTACTTGAAAAACTAGAAAGTGAACATGAAATTATCCCAAAGCTACTTCTATATCGTCAGCTAGGTAAGCTGCAGTCAACTTATATTGAAGGCTTATTAAAAGTAGTAAATAAGAACACAAATAAGATTCACACGCGTTTTAATCAGGCATTAACCCAGACAGGACGTCTCAGCTCAATAGATCCTAATCTGCAAAATATCCCAATTAGATTGGAAGAAGGTCGAAAGATTAGACAAGCTTTCATCCCCTCAAAGAAAGATTGGATCATGTTTGCTGCCGATTACTCGCAAATTGAATTACGGGTACTTGCACATATAGCAAATGATGAAAAATTGGTTGCTGCTTTTAATGATGACTCCGATATACACACACAAACGGCCATGGATGTTTTCCATGTAAAACGGGATGAAGTAACAGGTAATATGAGACGTCAAGCAAAAGCTGTCAACTTTGGAATCGTTTATGGAATTAGTGATTTTGGATTATCACAAAGTTTAGGTATTACAAGGAAGGAAGCAAAGCAGTTTATAGACCGATATCTGGAAAGCTATCCTGGTGTTAAAGCTTACATGGACGAGATTGTCCAAGAAGCAAAGCATAAAGGTTATGTTACAACATTAATGAAGCGGAGAAGATATTTACCTGACATTACGAGTCGAAACTTTAACTTGCGAAGCTTTGCAGAAAGAACAGCAATGAACACACCAATTCAAGGAAGTGCTGCAGACATAATTAAGAAAGCAATGATTGATTTACATGAAAAACTTAAAGCAGAGAACATGCAGGCTCGTATGTTGTTACAAGTACACGATGAATTAATTATTGAAGCACCAGAAGAAGAGCTAGACAAACTGAAAGAAATTGTCCCAGCGATGATGGAGAACACGGTAGAATTAAACGTACCATTAAAGGTAGATTATGCTTATGGCTCCAGTTGGTTTGATGCGAAGTAAGGAGAGAGAAAGAACATGCCTGAATTGCCAGAGGTAGAAACAATAAAAACCACATTAAAACAATTTGTATTAAATAAAACCATTGAACAGGTAGAGGTGTATTGGCCGAATATTATAAAAGAACCCGATGATATCCAACAATTTGCAACTTTGATCACCGGGCAGACGATCCTGGATATAACGAGAAGAGGAAAATTCCTCCTGTTTCAGCTTGATGATTATGTTTTAGTTTCCCATCTGCGTATGGAAGGGAAGTATAGTGTAGAACCAAAGGGGGAGCCAATTCGAAAACATACCCATGTTATTTTTCGATTCACAAATGGGGAAGAACTTCGCTATAACGATGTTCGAAAGTTTGGCACCATGCATCTCTATCAACGAGGTGAAGAGTTTCATAATAAGCCGTTAAATCAATTAGGCCCAGACCCATTTGATGCCGCCTTTACATTTGAGTATTTTTATCAAAAGCTAAAGAAAACAGAGCGTGTTATAAAGTCTGCGCTCTTAGACCAAACGATTGTAACAGGGCTTGGTAACATTTATGTTGACGAAACATTGTTCAAAGCTGGGGTTCACCCGTTAAAAAAAGCAAGTAAGCTAACCAAAAAGGAAGTTAAGGCTATACAAGAGCGAGCAATTGAAACGTTAGCGGAAGCAGTAGAATTAGGTGGCACTACGATCCGTTCCTATGTAAATGGACAAGGACAAATGGGTATGTTTCAACAATCTCTTTTTGTATATGGCCAGGAAAACAAAGAATGTAAAAAGTGTGGGAAACCAATTATGAAAATGAAGGTTGGCGGACGCGGTACGCATGTTTGCAGCAACTGTCAAAAGAATGATTGAGGTGGCAAAGTAGTGGCAATAGTAATTGGATTAACTGGAAGTATTGCGAGCGGGAAAAGCACCGTTTCTCGTATGTTTGCTGACTTAAATATTCCTGTAATTGATGCCGATAAAATTTCCCGCGTAGTCGTAAATCCTGAAGAACCGGCATACACTAAAATAGTTGAAACATTTGGGGAAAGCATTTTACATGAAGATAAAAGCCTTAATCGGGAAAAACTAGGTTCCATCATCTTTGCGGATGCATCGAAGCGAGAAAAACTGAATAGTATTGTACACCCTGCTGTGCGTGAAAGAATGCTAGCTAAAAGGGATGCATATGTGGAGGCAGGCGAGCCTGCTGTCGTGATGGATATCCCCTTATTATTTGAAAGTAATTTAACACATTTTGTTGATAAGACTCTTGTCGTTAGTGTGACAGAATCCGTTCAGTTAAAAAGGTTAATGAACCGAAATGGCTATAGTGAGCAGGAAGCAGAGCAACGTATTAAATCACAGCTTTCTTTAGAAGAAAAAGCTAAAAAGGCAGATGCTGTGATTGACAATAATGGTACAAAACAATATACGTATGAACAACTTGAGCGATTATTGCATAACTGGAAGGCGTTACCTTCTATAAAATAGAGCAGTAGCAGTACTCAACCATTCTACCTACAGCCCTGTAATTTTATCTCGCCTTAACTGGCAGTAAGACCCCCACTTCAAGAAACCGGGAAATCAAGCATTCTAAGTGGGGGGAGCAACTGCCAGTAAAGGTCCGATTCGTTCAACTAACATTTGGTGGGGGAGGAAGGGACCCCTCACCAAATGAAGTTTTACTTTATAATTCCTTAATATTGTGAAATGAACCTGACATATTAGTCAGGTTTTTCTTTATTTAATATGACACACTATTTATTTTTGTGTTATACTAATAACGAGGTATTTTGTTTTAAAGTATAGCTTAACAGGAGGTTGTCATAATGGGGAAGGTAAAAATTGCAATAAACGGGTTTGGAAGAATTGGCAGAATGGTTTTTCGCCAGCTGATAGCAGACAATGAACTGGAAGTGGTTGCAATCAATGCCAATTATCCAGCAGAGACACTGGCACATCTTGTTAAATACGATAGTGTTCACGGAATATTTTCAGAAAAAGTGGAAGCGCTTCAAAATGCACTTCAAATTAATAATAAAAAAATAAAAATAGTTAATTCTAGAGAGCCTGATAAGCTTCCTTGGAAAGAGCTTGAGATTGATATTGTTATAGAAGCAACTGGTAAATTCAAAACAAAAGAAACGGCTGGTAAGCACTTAGAGGCAGGAGCGAAAAAAGTTATTATTACTGCTCCAGGAAATAATATAGACAGAACAATTGTAATGGGTGTAAATGAAAGAGAATATGACCCGCAGACCGATCACATCCTTTCTAATGCTTCATGTACAACGAATTGTTTAGCACCTGTTGTGAAGGTAATCGATAATCATTTTGGTATTGAGAACGGCCTAATGACTACGGTTCACGCATTTACCAATGATCAAAAAAATATCGATAACCCACACAAAGATTTACGCCGTGCTCGTGGTTGTACACAATCCATTATCCCAACCTCCACCGGAGCTGCCAAGGCCCTAGGTGAAGTATTACCACATTTGCAAGGTAAACTGCACGGTATGGCTTTAAGGGTACCAACACCAAATGTTTCCCTTGTCGATTTGGTTGTAGATGTCCGCCAACATGTAACTACAGAACAGGTTAATCAAGTATTTGCCGAGGCTGCAAATGGAAATTTGAAGGGAATTTTGTACTATAGTGAAGATCCGCTTGTCTCGATTGATTATACTACTACTGAGTATTCAGCCATTATTGACGGTCTATCCACAATAGTCATGGAGGGAACTAAATTAAAAGTACTTGCATGGTATGATAATGAGTGGGGATATGCCAGACGTGTGAATGACCTTGCAAAATATGTAGGAAAATTAATGTTTCATCCTTCTGCTGTATTGTCTTAACGGTATTTAGCTTTGTTTTAAGATATACATCGACAGTAGTGATGGCATAAGAGAAAAACAGTGCGTGTCTAAAATTATATTCAACCCCTTATCCGAAAAAAACGTATTGCAAATCGACTGAAAAACATATATACTTTTCGTTGTACTTCCTGATTAAATGGTTTATCCGCTTAAAGGGTTAGGACCTCATCGGACTAACTTTCCCCCGTGGCGGTTGTTGGAGATCAGGAGGATTATCACCATAAATAAGGGGGATTTATATGGATACAATGGGAAGACACGTAATTGCCGAATTATGGGATTGTAATATTGATAAATTGAATGATATGGGATTAATAGAACGAATTTTTGTGGATGCTGCACTGAAAGCAGGAGCAGAGATTCGAGAAGTAGCTTTTCACAAGTTTGCGCCACATGGTGTAAGTGGTGTGGTTATCATTTCAGAATCACATTTGACGATTCACAGTTTTCCAGAACATGGTTATGCTAGTATAGATGTTTACACTTGTGGGGATATTATTGATCCCAATGTGGCTGCATCCTATATTGCAGAAGCCCTTGAGTCAAAAACCTTTGAAAAGGTAGAAGTTCCACGTGGTATGGGACCGGTAAAAGCAGGAAAATTCCAAAGCGTATTATAATATAAAAACAGGTTGACTGTTTCAGTGATTGCTTACTGAAAATTAGTCAGCCTTTTATTTTCTTCTTCACATAACGATTCCCTTTTATTCGTGTTCCTTCTAGAGGAATTCTAAGAAACATGTTACTATTAATAGTAATCTATGAATCATATAGCCGCTACATAGCGTATTATAATTGTTTGATTTCATTAACGAATATAGTCATGATGAGGTGTACGATATGGGTATTCGCAATGTAATTGGGAAATATTTAAATAATCATGCTGAAACAAATGAGAACCATTGGGATGATTCCTTAAAAACACATTATTATAAAACGACTAAAGACAAAGGTTTGCGGACTTTAGAAGATATATTCAATAAATCATCCGCTTATGAAATAAATGCTGTATCGGCAGAACATGGTGAGGTCAGTATAAATGTGAAAAAGGGAAAGAAGGCTTTTGTCGTGGCGACTGTCGTTATGGTTAAACCATACCAGACTGCTGTAGATTTCTCTGTTACCACTGAATCTTTTTTACCATTCGACCTAGGGTACAGTACAAAATTGATTAAAGCATTATATAGTGAAATAAACCAGCATTTGCAGCTGATAACAGACAAAAAGTAAAATCCTTTACGAAGGCATAAAAAGGGGGGACACCACGATATGAGATGCTCAAATTGCCATTATAAAAGTACAAAGGTATTGGATTCACGTCCGATAGAAGAAGGGCGTTCCATAAGAAGACGTCGAGAGTGCGAAGCTTGTGGTTTTCGTTTTACAACCTTTGAACGGATCGAAGAAGTACCTCTTATTATTGTTAAAAAGGATGGTACTAGGCAGGAATACAGCAGGGAAAAGCTTATTCGTGGCTTGATCAAGGCATGTGAAAAACGCCCCGTACCACTAGAGAAGATTGAAGCGATTGCGATCGATGTCGAGAAAGAGTTGCGTAACACTGGTATGTCTGAGATAGACAGTAATGAAATTGGAGAAAAAGTAATGGACAGGCTATCGGAAGTGGACGAAGTAGCATATGTTCGATTTGCTTCTGTTTATCGCCAATTCAAGGATATCAGTGTGTTTTTTGATGAACTAAAAGATCTGATAAAGACAGACAAGAAAGACAGTTAAAGTAATAGAACATAGTAAATTTAGGTAAGCGAAAGGGTTAATCGTGATGAATTATATTGGTAAAATTTTGCCTATTGAAGGTTATTATGTGGTGGTAAAATCGCCTTTGCCTGTCGACTATGCAAAATCATTGACCCATTTGTACCAGCCGCTTATCGGAATACAGGCTGTTACATTATACTTGACACTCTTGCATGAAGTGGAATTACAGCAAAAAGATACACCTCAGACACATCATACTTTAATGAACTACCTGAACTTACCCCTTGATGAAATTTATCAGGCAAGACTAAAGTTAGAGGGAATTGGTTTGTTAAAAACTTTTGAGAATAAGTCCGATTCGCAAAATTATTATACCTATGAAGTCCAAAGTCCATTTTCTCCGAGTGATTTCTTTTTGGATGGTATGCTGACACAATTACTTTATCATCATCTCGGGAAGGATAAATTTCAGCTTTTACAGGAACATTATACAAAACCTTCTGTGCAAAAAGGGGAGAATATTACAGCTTCCTTTAGCGATGTATTTCAAACATTTCAACCACAGGCGCCAATTAATCAAGTCAAACAGAAAAAAGCAATCTCGTCTGAACAAGAAGCATCCTTTGATTTTACATGGATTGAACAGATGCTGAGGCAACGATTAGTCCCTGTACAGCGGGTTTTAACAGGGGAAAACAAACGATTAATTATGCAAATGATGCAATTATATGGTTTGGAAACTTTTGAGATTGAGAAATCCCTTCTCTGGGCATTAACAGAAGAAAATATACTCCATGTAGAAGAGTTTAAAACAGCATGTCATGATTTGTTTAAATCTAAATATAAGCAAACAAATATTCAGCTAACCGAAAAGCAAGCTTCCAAGACAGAAGCACCCCCGGAAAAAGCGGTGACAAAGGAAGATCAGCTTGTCATGGAATTGGAGAGGATTTCTCCGAAGCAACTATTAGAAGATCTTTCAAGTGGAAATCATGCATCTGATCAAGACATGAAGGTTATTAGAGAAGTGATGACAACACAAGGACTTCCTTCCCCGGTGATGAATGTACTAATCCATTATGTTTTGTTGCAGACCAATATGAAGCTATCTAAAGCATATTTAGAGAAGATAGCGAGCCATTGGTCACGGGCAAACTTGAAGACAGCTAAAGAAGCAATGGCCTTTGCTAAAAGAGAAGCAAAAAACTTTCAAAAAGGAAATCAATCTGCTTCAGGGTTTAGAAAGCAGGCATCTAAAGAGATTATCCCGGAATGGTTTAAGGAGCGGAAAAAGAAACAACCTTCTACCAGTACAGAATCGACTATTGATAAAGATAAAGATAAAGAACAGAAGGAAATTGAAGCATTACTACGTCAATTTTCCGGTGAAAATAATTAAAAATAATCATTTGCAAGGATGATTGGAATGAAACCAGTGCAATCTGAATTAAAACGGTGGATGGAGCAAAACGAAAATTTCCAGGAAAACTATAACCGGGTCAGACAGGAAGTTTTAGGCGACCCGGAAATTAAAGAATTTTTGGCAGCTCATCCTGAACTCACGCGTAATGAAGTTGATAAAAGTTTAATTAAGCTTCATGAGTATAAAACACAGTCGAAACAATGTGATCGATGTAAGTCATTTGGGAGTTGTGTGAACATGCTGCAGGGCTATTCTCCGATCTTACATGTGGAAGATAATGAAATTCATCTTTCCTATGAAAAATGTCATAGTAGACGGGATTATGAGAGACAGCAAAGCCAGCAGAAATTAATTAAAAGCCTTTATATGCCAAAGGAAATTATGCAGGCGACAATTGCTGATATTGATAGTGACCCGGAGCGAAGCGATGCTATCAGGCAGCTCGTTCACTTTGTGGGACAAGTGCAAGAAAAGGGGCTACCAAAAAAAGGGATTTATTTTTACGGTCCATTTGGAGTTGGCAAAACATATTTCCTCGGAGCATTGGCGAATAAACTGAAGGAAATTAATATTTCTTCTACCTTAATTTATATGCCAGAATTTGTGCGCGAAATAAAAGCATCTTTCAAAGATGATTCAATAAACGATAAAATTGATTACTTTAAAAAAGCAGATGTTTTAATGTTAGATGATATTGGCGCAGAACTTCATTCGGCTTGGTTCCGGGATGAAATTTTGGGCTCCATCTTGCAATACCGGATGATGGAGGGTCTACCCGTATTTTTCACCTCGAACTATAGCATGGATCAACTAGAAGGTCATTTGGCCACTACTCGTGGTGGTGTAGAAGAAGTTAAGGCAGGAAGAATAATGGAACGCATAAAACAAGTTAGTAAGGAAGTCCTGATCTCTGGAGATAATCGGAGAGACTACTGATTAGCTAACTTGCATTGTTCTCAGGAAGTTAATAGATGCACATCTGAAAATAATACCTATACTATTAAAATGCTAAGGCAAGCCGGTGATAGAGTTAACGTACTCTTTTGCCGGCTATTTCTTTTGTTAATTACTATATTGACTAGTTTCGGTCGATTACTCATTTTTTGTTCATCTCGTCCATATAATGTAACAGTTTGGTGTTGGGTGAGGGTGATGATGATTGCTTGAAGTTTATTTTGAATCAGATAAGGAAGTAATTCGATTTTGTGAACAGCTATTCCGTTATAATAAAGACATCGAATTACATTGGAAAACAGATAAAGATTGGGGGAATCATATAATATTTGAAAAGGAAATAAAAGCAAATGCATTATTTGAAGCGATATCGAAAGCGATGGTTGAAGTATTTGTTACCCATAGATTGACCGCCATGATTAATAGCATTATTGAAGATTATTATTATTATACAAACAGGGATGAAATGGAGAAAATACTTGAATTAACGCAATGGATCTTTTCTGGAGAAGATGCTGACAGCCTCCGGGTACGAAAGGATAAAGATCCTCGACAGCTATTAATGTCACTTTTTATCGCCAATATTAAGAACACTTCTACTGTACATTATGACTCCATTGTGAAGTTTCGCCTTAATCCTTTTAAAGACAAGCTTGTTCATTATGTCGGGCTTGCCATTGATGAATTTAAGAGGGAAGAAGACCATCAGGAATTTATTTACTTGCTTCGCGAGTATATTTCGAAAAAAGAGCCAAGCTTTAATATTATTCATATTTTACAAGGAGATCCTTTCTCATTCTTTAAGCAAAATGGAAAACGTTTATCTAATATGGAGCTACGTATGCTTATGCAAAAGGAGCCATTATACATCGTTGGGTTAGATGAGAATGAGCTTAACTTAGCACCACTTGTAGCAATGGCACCTGAGAAAATTAAAATTTATGGAGACCATCCATCAGAGCCGAAAACGTTGACAGTTATTAGTGTGTTTCAAGAAAGAGTGGATTTTGAACCATATAGTAATTTTCCCTTTTCCTTTTACTTAAACAACCGGCAAAAATAGGGCTTGCATTTCTGCATGGCAACAGATATAATACTGATTATAAATTATCTCAATTTAAAGGTTTTGAGAAGGACATGATTAGTTGAACTGTGTTAGGACAGAGATGGGAGCCTTGGCTGTAAGCTTCCTCTATACCATCAGCTGATTACCCCCTTTGAACCCTGCTGTGGAAACAAAGTAAATGGCAGCGTATATCTGCGTTAAAGATGTAATGAAGCCGTAAATGATGATGAATTACGGGAAATTGGGTGGAACCACGACGTGTCAGCGCTCGTCCCTTTGCAAACATGCAGAGGGATGGGCGCTTTTTAATTGTATAAAAGGAGTGAGCAAAAATGGCAGAAGAATTAACAATCATTTTCCCTGATGGTGCACAGAAGCAGTTTCCTGAAGGAACAACAGGTGAAGACATCGCAGGTTCTATATCAAGCGGACTAAAAAAACAAGCAGTTGCCATAAAGCTTGACGGTGAACTTGTTGATTTAAAGCGTGAGCTTAATCAAGGTGGAAAAATTGAAATTATCACCTATAAAAACGAGGAAGGCATTGAAGTGATGCGCCATTCCACAGCCCATTTAATGGCACAGGCGATTAGACGTTTATATGGCGATGTTAACTTTGGTGTAGGTCCAGTAATTGAAGAAGGATTTTATTATGATGTAGAAATGGATCATTCCATTACTCCAGAAGACCTTCCAAAGATTGAAAAAGAAATGAAGCGTATTGTGGACGAGAGCCTGGAAATCGAAAGAATTGAAGTATCCCGAAACGAAGCGAAGGAAATGTTTAAAGACGATCACCTTAAACAGGAGCTAATTGACGCTATTCCTGAAGAAGAACAAGTGACCATTTATAAACAAGGAGAATTCTTTGATCTTTGTCGCGGTATTCACGTACCATCTACTAACAAAATCAAAGCATTTAAATTGTTGAGCATTTCTGGTGCTTATTGGCGTGGAGATAGCAATAACCAGCAATTACAACGAATTTATGGGACAGCATTTGAAAAGCAAAGCCAGGTAGATGAGTATTTGCGAATCCTGGAAGAACGTAAAGAACGCGATCACCGTAAATTAGGAAAAGAACTTGAGATATTTACTGTATCCCAAAAAGTAGGACAAGGCCTACCTTTATGGCTTCCTAAAGGTGCTACGATTCGTCGTAATATCGAACGCTACATTGTAGATCTCGAGGAACGATTAGGGTACGATCATGTCTATACACCGGTTTTAGGGAGTGTAGATCTATATAAAACAAGTGGACATTGGGACCATTATCAGGATGACATGTTCCCTGTAATGGAAATGGATAATGAAGAATTAGTATTACGTCCAATGAATTGCCCACACCATATGATGGTATATAAAAATCAACTTTACAGTTATCGTAACTTGCCTGTAAGGATTGCAGAGCTTGGTACGATGCATCGCTACGAAATGTCAGGAGCTTTGGCTGGCTTGCAGCGAGTGCGCGCGATGACCCTTAATGATGCACATATTTTTGCACGTCCGGATCAATTGAAGGATGAATTCATTCGAGTGGTGGAACTTGTTCAAAAAGTATATGAAGACTTTGGGATTGAAGATTATTACTTCCGTCTTTCCTACCGCGATCCAGAGGATAAAGAGAAATACGTAGACAACGACGCAATGTGGGAAAAGGCACAAGCTATGTTGAAAGAAACAATGGAAGAAATGAAAGTAGAATATGTGGAAGCAGAAGGAGAAGCTGCCTTCTATGGTCCAAAGCTTGACGTCCAGGTGAAAACTGCGCTTGGGAAGGACGAAACACTTTCTACTGTTCAGTTGGACTTCCATTTACCAGAGCAATTCGACCTTACTTATATTGGAGAAGATGGTAAGGAGCATCGTCCAGTTGTTATTCACCGTGGTGTGGTATCTACAATGGAACGTTTTGTGGCATTTTTAATCGAGGAATACAAAGGTGCATTTCCTACTTGGCTTGCTCCAGTTCAGGTGAAAGTAATTCCAGTATCACCTCAGGTTCATCTGGATTATGCGAAAAAAGTAGCGGAAAGCCTGCAACTTGAAGGTGTACGTGTGTCATTAGATGAACGAGACGAAAAAATTGGCTATAAAATAAGGGAAGCTCAAACACAAAAAATCCCGTTTGCTCTTGTACTTGGGGACAATGAAATTAATGAAGACGCCGTAAATGTAAGACGTTACGGAGAAAAAGACTCCAACACGCTATCCTTTGATGCATTTAAACAAATGATCAAAGAAGAAATAGCAGAGAAAACACTAAACAAAAAGTAAGGTAAAGATGCCGGGTGAATCCGTAACCTTTTTAAAGGATTAGGATTGCCCGGATTTTTATTAACCCCTTTTTAACTGCACTGATGTATGATACAATATAACTTGTTCAAGAAATCAACACTCTTTTATCATGTGTTGACAATACTCATATGAAATGATATGATAATAAAGTTGAAAACATTATATGATCTTAAGACAAGTAGAAGCACCCGCTTCTCACCTGCTCGACACCATTTGGTAGTTGACTGGTTCCGAACTTTTTAAAAAAATTGGAGACGTGTGGGTGCATTTTGTACCGACACTTTTTTAATGTATAACGATTCGCTTGTCAATAAAGATCAAGGATACAAAATAACTTTGGAGGTGGCTGGCTATTAGCAAAGATATGAATGTTAATGAGAAAATCCGTGCTAGAGAAGTACGTCTTATTGATTCAAACGGTGATCAGCTTGGAGTGAAATCCCGTCAGGAAGCACTTGATATCGCGCAAACAAGAAACCTGGATTTAGTGCTTGTTGCGCCAAATGCAAAACCGCCTGTATGTCGGATCATGGACTACGGTAAATACCGTTTTGAACAACAGAAGAAAGAAAAAGAAGCACGTAAGAAACAAAAAATCATTAATGTTAAAGAAGTACGCTTCACTCCAGGAATTGGCGATCATGATTTTGAGACAAAACTCAAGAACGCTAGAAAATTCCTTGAGAAGGGCGACAAGGTTAAAGCAGCAGTTCGTTTCCGCGGACGTGCGATTACCCACAAGGAGCTTGGCCGTGAGGTATTGGATCGATTTGCAGAAGAAGTAAAAGATATTGCAACCATCGAAACAAAGCCGAAAATGGAAGGTCGTAACATGTTTATGATGATCGCTCCAGTTAACGAAAAATAATATTTGGACAGCTTACGAGGAGGAAATCACTATGCCAAAAATGAAAACCCACAAAGGTTCTCAAAAACGTTTTAAGAAAACTGGTACTGGAAAACTAAAACGCGCACATGCTTACACAAGCCACATGTTCGCACATAAATCTCAAAAGCAAAAACGTAAACTTCGTAAAAGTAACGTTGTATCTGCAGGAGATTTCAAACGTATCAAAACAATGCTTCCTTACAAATAAGATAAGAAGCACCTACGAATAAGAAGACTACTATGATATGTATTTTAGGAGGGAATTAATATGCCACGTGTAAAAGGTGGAACAGTAACGCGTCAACGTCGTAAACGCGTCCTTAAATTAGCAAAAGGTTATTATGGTTCTAAGAGAACGTTATTTAAAACAGCAAAACAACAAGTAATGAAATCAGGTCAGTATGCTTACCGTGACCGCAGACAGAAAAAACGTGATTTCCGTAAGCTTTGGATTACACGTATTAATGCTGCAGCTCGTTTGAACGACCTTTCTTACAGCAAACTAATGCACGGTTTAAAAGTTGCTGGTATTGACATTAACCGTAAAATGCTTTCTGAACTTGCTATCAATGACGAGCAAGCATTCGCTCAACTAGCACAAAAAGCAAAAGACGCTGTAAAATAAATTTTTGGAAGGGCAATTCAGTTAGGAACTATCCTAATACGTTTTGCATTGCCAAATTGATAGAGACCAAATCTTTTATATAAGAGATTTGGTCTTTTTTAGGAGCTAAGCTATGTTGAATTTTATCCACCACCAAATGAAGTTTCACTTTATCTGCTTTTTTTAAAAGGAATAAACGATTAAGCTTTTATTTCATGAATAGTAAGGAAGGGTTGCCAATGGAAGAATTAAATGGAATTTTATTTTATCTAATTGGTGTTAACGTCATCACATTTATTATCATGGGCATGGATAAACAGAAAGCGAGAAAGAAGAAATACCGTATACCAGAAAGAACTTTCTGGCTGTTAGCCATTGTGGGAGGAGCGCTTGGTGCCATCATTGGCATGCAGCGCTATAGACATAAGACAAAGCACCGGGCATTTATGTGGGGAATGCCTATCTTGTTTTTGGTGAATGTAGCATCAGTCCTATATTTACTTTATGCTAATTAAATAATGGGCGGCCTTCTCCTTCAAGTCATATAGCCTCTCATCTCATCATATTATGAGATGAGGAGGTGGGTAAAGAGACGATTGAAGGCTCTGAAGCGAGGAGGTTAATTATGGAGCTATTTGGAAATTATCTAATGGCGTTTATTGAAACGGGAGGATTTTTGGCACCTTTGTTATTCATCAGCTTTCACTTGTTACGACCGTTGTTTTTCCTTCCAGTGGCTTTCATTTGTATCTCCGGAGGCGTCCTATTTGGTGCAGTTGCTGGTAGTGTCTATTCTTTAATAGGTATCACGCTATCCAGTTTAATGTTTTATTATGTGATCCGGTGGATGCCAAAAACATTAGATAAACTGATGCGTGTGAAACAAAAGTTAATTGGAAAGCATGCTTCTTTTACACCATCTCAAATTGCACTACTTAGGCTCGTGCCATTTATACATTTTCACTTACTTTCCCTCTGCTTGATTGAAATTTCAGCAAGCTTTAAAGATTATACAAAAACTGCGGTTTTAACCAATATACCACTTGCCTTTGTTTATACATCCATTGGCCAGTGGATCTCCAGTTTAACGCCACTTCATATCATCGTATTTTTAACAGCCTTACTTCCTTTTCTTTATGTGTTAAGACGTAAAGAAATTATTATTAAGTGGAATGAATTTTTTCACCCGGCAACTTAAGCAAAGACCCCCACTCGTTAATGGATGAGTGGGGGTCTTTTACTTCATATGCTTTCAAAGCTATATCCTAATGCTGGTACTTCTATTTATTCTATACTTGTAAGAAGCAGTTGGTTAATTGGGTGCTTCCAATCTATACTTGCGAATGGATATCGCATTAGTATTTCTTTCTCCATAAAATAGAGGTCCTCTCTCGTCAGTCCTCTAAGTTCAAGCGGGTCCCGTACCGTGACATGGATGTTTACTACTTCAAAAGCATCCTCAGTTGTACCCAAATATTTTTCACCTTCAAATAAACATCCCTTATATACAAATTGGACATTCTTTTTACTATTTTGAGGTTCATCAAGGAAATAAAACTCACTTGATTCTTTAGCTAGCCGCAATTTGCGAGAAGGATTGCGAAAATATTGAATTAACGTATAAACGAGGAGTGCCAGTGCGATGATCACAAGTACGCGAAATAGAATCACAATCATAAAGATACACGTCTCCCTGCAGATTATTACTCTTAATACGTAAAGTTAGCATAGAAGGTTTCATTTTTTTGCTAAAAATAATAATTCCTTCACGATATATTCCTATCCTTATATTTCGTTATCGAAACATGTTAAAATAAAAAAGTCAAAACCGAGAACAATTATAATTGGATAACAATAGAAAAGAGGACCATGATGGAGTATACATTGAAAGTGAAGTTGATACATGAGGAAGCAACATTACCCTTCCGCGCAAACGAAGGGGATGCAGGAATGGATTTATTCTCTATTGAAGAATTGACCATTAGAGCTGGGGAGTCCGCATTAGTTAGAACAGGAATTCAACTTGAATTACCTAAAGGGACGGAGGCACAGGTTAGACCAAGAAGCGGATTAGCATTAAAACACGCTGTTACCGTTTTGAATAGCCCTGGAACGATTGATGAAGGGTACAGAGGGGAAGTAAAGATTATTTTAATTAATCATGGAAAAGAGGATTTTCGCGTTCTAAAGCAAATGCGAATTGCCCAAATGGTGATTGCTCCAGTTGCCCAAGTTAATTTAATACAAACAGAGGATCTTACGATTTCTGAAAGAGACCAAGGTGGGTTTGGTTCATCAGGGAGTTAATTAGTGATTACGCATATTTCCAAATGAGTGTGGCAAATTAAAGTAGTGTTAATAGGAAATGAAAAGTTTCCTGTTTTGTTATTTTTCAAAAAACAGTTATACTAGAAGGGACTTTATAATTAGGAGGTACTGATACATATATGGCAAATCTGAATGAACAATTAACCATGTTAAAGGACTTAACAGATGCAAAAGGAATTTCCGGTAATGAAAAAGAAGCAAGACAGGTTATGGAAAAGTATATCACTCCATATGCAGATGAGGTGTATACAGATAATTTAGGCAGTCTAATAGCTAAAAAGGTAGGAAATGAAAATGGTCCGAGTATTATGGTTGCTGGCCATTTAGATGAGATCGGTTTTATGGTGACGCGCATTGACGATAAAGGTTTCGTTTACTTCCAGACAATCGGTGGATGGTGGAACCAAGTGATGTTAGCACAGCGTGTAACCATTATGGGGAGTAATGGCGATGTAACTGGTGTTATTGGTTCGAAACCACCTCATATTTTATCTGCTGAAGCACGTAAAAAGCCTGTTGATGTTAAAGATATGTTCATAGATATTGGTGCAGCAAGTAAAGAAGAAGCCTTGGAATTCGGAGTGAAACCAGGGGATTCCATTGTGCCTTATTTTGAATTTACTCAAATGAAAAACGAAAAACTATTAATGGCAAAAGCATGGGATAACCGTATTGGTTGTGCAATTGCAATTGAAGTCTTAAAACAATTAAAAGACACTGACCATCCAAACGTCGTTTATGGGGTAGGTACGGTCCAGGAGGAAGTCGGACTACGTGGGGCAAAAACAGCAGCGAATACGATCAAGCCAGATATCGGATTCGGTGTAGATGTAGGGATTGCTGGAGATATGCCTGGTGTATCGGACAAGGATGCTGACAGTAAGCTTGGAGAAGGTCCACAGATCGTGTTATATGATGCGTCTATGATCTCTCATAAAGGGGTAAGGGATCTTGTATTAGCAACAGCTGATGAGAACAATATTCCTTATCAGTATACTTCGATCGCTGGTGGCGGCACAGATTCAGGTTCTATTCATTTAACAGCTAATGGTGTACCTTCGTTATCCATTACAATCGCTACACGCTACATCCATTCACATGCAGCAATTCTGCATCGAGATGATTTTGAAAACGCCGTAAAAATAATTGTAGAAACTATTAAAAAGTTAGATGCAGAGACAGTTAAGAATATTGTATTAAGCTAAAGAAGTGATCGTGACATACTCCAAGTGCAGATATTATGAATCTCCATCGCTTTTTAATTAAGACAATAAAGAAATCCGAGCTAAATGTGATATTCATCACCTAGTTCGGATTTCTTTTAGTAGTTATTTTTAAGCTCCTACCGGTTATATTTTACTATGCAAGGTAGCTATTCAGTACTTTGGTCACATAGTTTTGTGTTTCTTTAAATGGAGGGATGCCTTGGTATTTGTCTACATTGCCAGGGCCTGCATTATAAGCAGCAAGTGCCAGTTCCAAGTTTCCATTATATCGGTTTAACATTTGGCTTAAATATTTTGCCCCGCCTTGGATGTTCTGTTGGGCGTCAAATGGATTGGTGACGCCAAGACCTCTTGCAGTTGCCGGCATGAGCTGCATTAAGCCTTGAGCCCCAGCAGTACTGCGAGCATTTTGATTATAATTGGATTCCTGTTTAATAACCGCATGGATAAGTTTCTCATCCAAGCCAAATTGCGTGGCTGCTTCTTGAACATATGTATTGAACTTTGAAGCTGCTCCAACAGCGCCAGCTGCCAGTGAAGGTGATGTGACAGGATTTGAAGCAGATATATGGACATTTTTATTTGAAAAACGATTGTTTAATTCGGCACTTTGAATGGTTGCTTGGTTCATTCTTTCCTGAAGCATCTGTTTAAATGCTAGTTCCATCATAGAGGAACTGCTAGAGAAAGGACTTGTACCAGATGAAGATGCCATCGTTGCCATTGCCTGATATTGGATCATTTGTTGTAGCTGTCTTATCTCCATAGGAACTTGCCCCCCTTTCGTGTAAAATAGGTTATAGCAATATTTTACTATAATCTACCTATTATGCAATATAAACTTATACTGAAATAATCGTTTTTCCTGCATCTTCTAGCAAGTTCTTATAAAAAGGATCCTCGCCAATACAAACAATGCGGTCACATAAGGTGATAATTTCGTCCATATCATGTGATGTATAAATAATAATCTTTCCTTCATCCGTGGCTAGTCTCTGTAGGTAACCGCCAATCTCTTTACGTGATTTTAAGTCTATTCCAACAGTTGGCTCATCTAACAGTAATAGTTTAGGATCGTGAATTAAGCTGATAGCAATGTTTAGCTTTCGCTTCATTCCACCAGATAATGCTTTCACAGGCTCTTTCCATCTATCAAGCTTCATATCTAAGCATAGCTGTCTTAGTTGTTCGTTCGTTTTACGTCCCCAGGCTAACTTTTCAAAGAAGATCATATTTTCTTCTACTGTAAATTCATCCCAAATAGCTATATCCTGAGGGACAAAGCCAATTTGTTTTCGAAGCTTCTTTTTGTCATCATAGCTTACTTCTCCTAATGTTACTTTGCCACTTGTTTGCTTTTGAAGAGTAGCAAGGATTTGAAGTAAGGTAGACTTTCCAGCTCCATTTTCTCCAACCAGTCCAAGAATTTCTCCAGGCTGCACCTGAAAGTGAAGGTTTTGTAATACCTTTCGAGAACCATAATTTTTTGATAGATCATGTACCTTTAACATGTCGATTCTCCTTTCGTAAAAACCATACGCCAATTAGTAAAACGAATAAAATAATCCACCCATAACCAACATCTTTAGAGAGAAAAGGAGCTATTGGATTTACGATTGAAAGCCAGGAATAACGTTCCATAAGACCTTCTGTAGGGAGGACAGCACCACTAATAATAGCGACAAATAAAGTAAGCAGAAATGATGCCCCGTAGTAGGTAGATAATTGATTCATTAAAACCGACAATATAAAGGCACCCAAGTGAATAGTAATGCGATAAGCGAAGATCGCCAGAATCAAATCCGCCGTTACAGGGTCACCAAATTGAATATGAAATACATAGATTGCCATAATATCTGTTACTAGAAATAACAGGAAATATAAGGCGGCATTTTGTATTAAATAGGATTTTAATGAAAAACGCATAAAGGAAAAACGAGGCGTGATGCTGCCACGTCGCTCTCGTATGATCCAATCCATAATCATTAACCCGGATAGTAATGAAAAAATGGCCCATAATCCCCATGGGTTAAACAGAAAAAGCTGATCTCCATCTTCTTCTGTATCAGAATTTAAAAATGTAAAAGTGGTATGTAGCAGGTTTTCTTCTGCTTCTACTGTCTTACTCTTATCAACTATCTCTTCCCATGTCCAAGTTTGCTCTCCGCTTGCATATTGTTCGCTTATTCCTTGAACAGTAAAAGCGGCCTTCATTCTACCTGTATCCTGCTGAACATAGGACATTACCATTTCAGCTACAGGAGAGTAGGCGAACGAGAGGTCAGAACGATAGCTTTTAATTAATCGATTTCTACTTGCGTTCAAGATTTGCTCTTGATAACCTTCTTCAATAATAAACACGCTATCAAGCTGGTGTTGTTCAAGTTGATTTAATGCTTCTTCTTCCGTTAGGGTATGCGTTCGTATAATCGGTGTTTGTTTTATCGAATTAACTAATGCATTTGCCATTGGAGTAGACTCTTCTAGGACAATCCCCACTGGAACCTTACTGTCTTGCTGTAATGAGTTCGTGATACCCATAATAGCTAATGTACCAAGAATAGGAAGGGCTAGCCAAAATAAAAGAGATACCCAGTGTTTTTTAAGATGTATAAAACGGGTTTGGAGGATTGCTTTCATTCTTCTAATCGCTCCTTTGCTATGGCGATACTCACAAATAGGAAAATCGCTGCAAGTGTTAGAAGCAATAATGAGGTGGAATCTACAAAGCTTCTGTTATGTAAAATAATATCTTGCATCCAATGAAGTGCTTCTACAGGTGCCATATAGCTAAGTATATTCTGTACTCCCATTGGGAAATAAATGGTAGGAATAAGTGCACCACTAACTAAAAGAAACAATCCACTGATCAAACTTTGAATGAAAAGTCGTAACTTTTGTGAGATAACGAATATATCAACAATCCCTAAAACAACCAGAAAATGTATACCATAAAGCAGACTTAACAACATAACACTTCCGAAATTTTTAATAGTCAATCCCCAATCCATCAAGGAATGGAATAGGAAAAGGGCTAAGCCAGCGAGTAGCATTGTTGTTATAAGGGATACAGCAATTTTTGCTATTGTTTGCTGTAATACGGTTACGCCATATAATTTCATGCGCTGTTTAAGCCGTGCAGTGTTTTCCTTCGATAGAAAGTTATAAAAGACAAACAACCATAAGGTTACAAATACAAACCAAAAAGACAGCCCATAATAATTTAAAGGATTAGATGTTGCTGCATTGTCAATTTGGTTTTCGTTCACGATTTTGTCTTTGCCAATAGTATAAAAGAAAAACTCTTTAAACTGCTCAAATAATAGATCACTTCTTACTTCACTATCAATCTCTAACTGCTTTGCATAATAATTGATTGTTAATATATTTGCCTGTGCGCTACGTATATGCCGTGTAACACTTTCAATTAACTCTCTTATTAATTGACTTTGGGCCGGTTGACTAGGATTGCCAATAATCGGGAATTCTACTGATCTCCCTTGATACAAATCCTCTGTAAAGCCTTGTTCAATTCGGAGATAAGCACTTAAATCGTCGTTTTCTATCTTTTCTTTTGCTTCTTCTTCTGCCATTCCTTCTAATTCTAAGAAAGAACTTAGCGGCGTTTCTTCAATTAATTGACTTACTAATTGTGTTTCTTCTGATTGATCAAGGTCTACAATTCCAACCTGAACAGGTGCTTGGTCCTCATTCATAAAAAACTGCAAAATAACGAATAATACAAGTCCTGTTAACAAAAGGGGGAAAAGTAAAAGAAGAGGAAGTGAGAGCCACTTCCTCTTAAATTGCAACAGATTATTTTTTACAAATAATTGTATATTCCTCATGAAATGCATTCTAGCACTTCCATTTCTTTAAAAATTAAAATCCTGATCCGCCGTAAAGGAGTTCAGATGCCCATTGTTGGAATTGAGGTGCCACTTCTGTTTCGAAATATTGGTTTATTTCCTCCACGCTCATGCTTCCTATATCCTTTACATTGTCTTCACTTGGTAATTCAACACTATCGATTGTTTGGCCCTCTGTTGTTGCATGCAAGGTAAACATATCTTGGCTTACTTGTGGACTGCTTACGGAGAAGGAATGTTCAGAACTCATTTGACCTTCTTCATAATTAGAATTTCCTGACCAAATCAAACTTCCTTCCCCGCTCATTGGATCTTCCATGGAGAAGGTACGTTCAAATTCTCGAGCATTTCCATCAAGCGTTTCCTCACCATTATAAGAAAGCACCGTTTCGCCAAACGTCAGTGCTAGGGAATCCGTTGCTTGATTGTCTTCCCAAGCAAAATCACCTGTTAGGTTCATCGTACCCTCTGAATACCCATCATCATAGCTGAAATCGTAATTAAATGTTTGCTGAGTGTCTTCAAGTAATTGTGTTCCTTTTACATTTAAAGCTACCGTGTTGTCATTTTCAGTGGAGCCGATTTCTACAGAGAAATCTCGTTGAGCAATTACATCATCATGGACCCAAATAGTAGAGTTCAATCCATTTGGGATGCTAAGTTTATCTATTTCGTTGATTCCATCTTCCAAACCAGATTCGAAATCAGAAATCACTTGGTCTATATCAGCAGTAGCCATAGTAGAACCAAACTGTTGTAAGGACATTTGCTCACGAATTAGTTCTTTTAGCTTTTCATCATCTTTCATTTTCTCTAACACAGTAACGATAAGATCTTTTACCTGTTGTTCCGAAAGCTGCATGGTGATTTTTTCAGTATCTAGAGACTGATCTTGAACATCGATAGATTCTTCAGTCTGTTCAAATGCATCCTCTGGAAGCTCATCTAGGATCATCTTTCCATATTCTTCTTTTAGATACTCTAAATCTTCTGAATTAGTACCTTCAAATAATGCTTCTAGATTCATAGATTCTTCCCCAGTAAAAGTCTCTGGATCTACTTCTTTCAATAGGGGACCAAGGTCTTCGTCTTTTAATTGTAAAACGTCGTTAATGAATGGTAGGCCAAGCAGGACCTTTTCAGCTGTCACATGAAACTGTACACCGTCAATCTCAATGCCTGCCATTGATGCAGCTAGCTCTGTGGAAATTTTCTTTCCTTCCATGTCAGCAGCAGTCGTTAGCGTAATGGTAGAATTATTGATGATTTGACTAGGATCCATTCCCATGCCATATCCCGTACTGCCGTATGGATCGTTATATTCTGCTGATAGTTCAACAGTTGATTCTGTTGGATTTTCTTTGGAAGTTTCCAACCATTCCATCTCAGGCTGATAACGTTCTTTAAATGTTTCGCCTATGTACTCAATCGAGTTTTTTTCTGCTAGTAAATATTGTGCTTTTGCTGAATTGTCTAATAAAACAAAAGCGGCTACACTACCACCAACAACTAATACTGCCGCAACGATAATTGCAATTAGGCCTTTGGATACTCCCTTCTTCTGCTCTGGAGTATTGTTTACTGTTTCATCCATTTTCTTGCTCCTCTCCTTAGTGCTTTACCATCATATGTGCATGGAAGAAAAATACACCATGATAAAGTATCTTCATTATTTTTAGCAGATAAAAAAAATATAGTCAAATGGTTTCAGACAAGTAGGGAAATAGATTGGCACAGCAAGGGTTAGATTAGTTTGAGTTCAAGATAATTTTGTAGGTAATAAGACCACTTTTTGTTACATTTTTTGTAAAAAATTACCTTTGATTTTAATAATTGATTCATATTGCATGGGACCTTTTCTTTATTTTACAAAAAAAATAGATGCACGACGCATCTATTTTTAGGTACCTTATCAATAAAAGACTTTCTAAAGTTTCATGAGTACTTGCATAGCAACAGTGATTAACTATTTGTGGCGTTTTTCACACCTTGCTCAAGAGCTTCTACCATTTCTTGCTTCTCCTGTTCGTCTGATGCCTTCCAAATTAACTCAAATAACACACCAAGACCCGGTAGCATTTTTTCTTCTCCGTCTTGAATAGCATCTACAATTGTTGCCTCTAATTGTGAATGGTCATTTGTTGCAATATTTGTCAAGATTGCTTTTCGTAAATTCAAGTCCATATCCTATCACCTCTTTTATAAATTAAAGCTAGAGATAGTTTGACCTTGTACTTAAAAAATATGTATGATGATAATAGGAAAATTCAATTAATCAAAGCCCTGTTATACTCATTAATTTAACAAGAAGGATGAAGCATATGATCACATCTGCAAAAAATGAAAAAATAAAAGCGTTACGTAAACTACATAAAAAGAAAGGGCGAACTGAAACAGGGAGCTTCTTAGTTGAAGGTAGCCATTTGGTTGAAGAGGCAGGAAAGAGCGATTGGACTATTTTAGAAATCATTGCGCAAGATAGTGTGGACCTGCCAAAATGGTGCGAGGAACTTCCATTAACATTTGTAACAGAACAGGTTTTTCAGCAGATATCTCAGACAAAATCACCCCAAGGCATTGCAGCTGTAGTAGAGATGAAGGAAGCAACTGTTGATTTAGAAAACCACTTATTGCTACTTGATGGCATTCAAGACCCGGGAAATTTGGGCACTATGATCCGCACAGCAGATGCAGCAGGATTTGGTGGGATTATACTTGGTTCAGGGTCAGTTGACCTTTATAATGATAAAGTGGTAAGAGCTACGCAAGGGTCCTTATTTCATATTCCAATTAAGAATGGGCATTTAGAGGCAGAAATCGAGCAATTAAAAGAGAATGAATATACCGTTTGGGCAACTTCATTACAAAATGCGCAAAATTACGGGGATAGCAACAAGGATAAAAAGGTAGCACTCTTAGTTGGGAATGAAGGAGCGGGAGTCCAGCAAGTATTACAGGAAAAAGCAGACAAAATCGTGAAAATTCCTATATATGGCGAGGCTGAATCACTAAATGTCAGCATTGCAGCAGGGATTTTAATGTACTACATAAAAGGATAATGTTGCAGAAGTAGTGTAAATTGCATATAATATATGTAATCTTAATAGAAAAGCGAAGATAGAGCCGGATAACATGTTCATATGGGCTAGGGAAAGGATGCCTTGGACTGGAAGCATTCTACCATAAAATGACTGTTATTATTTCACTCTTGAGCTGACACCGGGACCCTGGTTGAATTCATACAGGTAAAGGTGCTCCGGAACATTCCGTTAACATGTTTGAGTTGGATGCTGTTTAAAAAAAGCATCAAATAGGGTGGTACCGCGATATTATAGCCTCGTCCCTTTACCGGGATGGGGCTTTTTTGTATTCTTTTTATTAAAAATAGAAGGATATCGGCATTTATCCCGCGTAACTGGTAGTAAGAACCCGGGGTCAACTGCCAGTCAAGGTACGATTCGTTCAACTAAGATTTGGTGGAGGAGAAAGGGAAACCCCCACCAAATGAAGTTTCACTTTATGAGGATAAAAGGAGGTCAAACAGAATGAAGGAACAATTGGAATCGATTAAGCAAGAAGCTCTCGGAAGAATAGTCAGTGCCGATGAGCTAAAAGAATTGCAGGAGATTAAGGTTGCATACTTAGGGAAAAAGGGTTCCCTAACAAGCGTTTTACGCGGAATGGGCAAATTATCAAAGGAAGAGCGACCACTTATTGGAGAACTAGCTAACCAGGTACGTGAAGAAATTACGACTGCGCTAGAAGAAAAAGGGCAGAAGCTTGAAGAACTTGCGTTGGAAAAGCAATTGGAGGAAGAAGCAATTGACGTAACACTGCCAGGACGGCCAGTGGAGGTTGGTGGAGAGCATCTCCTTACAAAAATTGTGGAAGAAATCGAAGACTTATTTATTGGGATGGGTTATGAGGTAAGAGAGGGCCCTGAAGTGGAAACAGACTATTACAATTTTGAGGCGTTAAACCTGCCAAAAGGACACCCGGCAAGGGATATGCAGGATACATTTTATATAACAAATGAGCTGTTAATGCGAACACATACATCCCCTGTACAAGCGAGAACGATGAAAGAATTTGATGGCGATCAGTCTGTAAAGATGATCTGTCCAGGCAAAGTTTATAGAAGAGATACAGATGATGCCACACACTCTCATCAGTTTACACAAATTGAAGGTCTATACGTTGGGAAAGACGTGCGTATGAGTGACTTAAAAGGAACATTGGATCAGTTCGCGAAAAAAATGTTTGGCAAAGATCGAGAAATAAGATTACGTCCTAGCTTCTTTCCATTCACCGAACCGTCTGTAGAAATGGATATTTCTTGTAAGGTCTGTAACGGCCAGGGTTGTTCTGTGTGTAAAGGCACTGGATGGATTGAAATTCTTGGAGCAGGTATGGTTCATCCAAATGTACTGGAAATGGCTGGTTATGACCCGAAGGAATATACCGGATTTGCTTTCGGAATGGGGCCAGAACGAATTGCCATGCTAAAGTATGGTGTGAATGATATTAGACAGTTCTATACAAATGATAAACGATTTTTAGAACAGTACCACAATGCGTAAGGAGGTTATAGCTCAATGTTAGTATCACTTAATTGGTTAAAGAACTATGTAGATATTGGAGAAATAAGCCCGGAACAGTTAGCTGAAAAGGTAACTAAGTCGGGCATTGAAGTAGAAAGTGTAGAATATGTTGCAGAAAAAAGCGAGAATGTTGTAGTAGGTTATGTAAAGTCTTGTGAAAAACATCCAAATGCAGATAAGCTAAATCTGTGTCAGGTGGATACAGGCGAGGAAACACTACAGATTATTTGTGGGGCTCCGAATGTGGCGCAAGGTCAAAAGGTTGCTGTGGCAAAGCCAGGTGCTGTCTTGCCGGGGAATTTTAAAATTAAAAAGGTAAAACTGCGCGGCGTTGAATCAAATGGGATGATCTGTTCTCTGCAGGAACTTGGAATTGAAGAGAAGTATGTGCCAAAGGATGCTGCTGATGGAATTTTTGTTTTCCCTGATGAGGTGACTGTTGGTGATAGCGTTGAACCATTGTTAAACCTAAATGACGCCGTATTAGAATTTGAGTTGACACCAAATAGAGCCGATTGTCTTTCCATGTTAGGAGTAGCCTATGAGGTTGCTGCTCTACTGGACCAAGACCTTCAACTACCAAGTGGGGAAACAGAGGCTGTTGATGAGAATGCAGCAAATTACATTCAAGTAGAAGTAGAAGCGAAAGAGCAAAACCCTTATTATGGTGCATTTGTTATAAAAGATATTGAAGTAAAAGATTCTCCGCTTTGGATGAAAAATCACTTGATTGCTGCAGGGATTAGACCAATTAACAATGTTGTCGATATTACAAATTTTGTGATGCTGGAATATGGTCAACCACTACATGCTTTTGATTATGATCGACTGCAATCAGAAAAAATTGTGGTTCGTCATGCAAAAGAAGGAGAAACACTTGTTACTTTAGATGATCAAGAGAGAGTTTTAACAGAAGACCATCTCGTTATTACAGATGGTGAAAAGCCAGTTGCGCTTGCAGGAGTTATGGGTGGATTGGATACAGAGGTTCACAATAAAACCAACACGGTTCTACTTGAAGCAGCATATTTTGCCTCCTCTGCAGTACGAAAGGCTGTAAAAGATACTGGATTACGCAGTGAATCAAGCACCCGTTTTGAAAAGGGAATTGATCCTAATAGGGTTAGAGAAGCAGGGCAAAGAGCATGCCAGTTGCTTGCACAATATGCCAACGGAACTGTATTAACAGATGTAGTAGAATTCGATGAGCTTGATCGCACGGAGAAACAAATCTCACTCGTTACAAGTGAAGTGAATAAGCGACTTGGAACCTCCATTACAGACGAAGATGTCGCTGATATCTTTCGTAAGCTTCGTTTCAAATTTGAACGAAATGAAGATAAATTCACGGTATATGCACCAACACGCAGAGGTGACATTACTATTTTTGAAGATTTACTGGAAGAAATTGCGCGAATCTATGGGTATGATAACCTGCCTTTCACCTTACCTGAGGGAGAAGCACATGCTGGGGCACTTACAGAAACACAGCAGTTGAAAAGGGATGTAAAAGGATATTTGCAAAGTGCAGGATTGATGGAAACCATCACGTATTCCTTAACAAACTCCATAAAAATTGAACAGCTTATCAGTCCGGAAATACAAGCAATAGATCCTAAACCTGTGGCTCTTTCCATGCCAATGAGTGAGGATCATAAGTATTTAAGGTTAAGTCTTTTACCTGAATTGCTAAGTACCATTTCGTACAATCAAGCTAGAAACCAAGCGGATCTATTTTATTTTGAGCTTGGTAAAATATTTGTTTCCAAAGAAGAGACTGTTACGAGCCAGCCATCTGAGCAACTAAGAGTCTCAGGAGCACTTTCTGGTAATTGGGTGGAGCATCCTTGGCAGCAAGAGAAAAAAGCGGTCGATTTTTATTTGGTAAAAGGAATTATGGAAGGGCTATTCGATTTCTTAAAATTACCAGTAGTTTTTAAAAAGGCCAGCATCCCTCAAATGCACCCTGGAAGAACTGCTGTAATGCGTATAAACGGCAAAGAAATTGGATTCCTCGGCCAGTTGCATCCTGCATTGCAAAAACAGAGTGGCTTAAAAGATACTTATGTATTTGACGTGAATATGGAGGAAGTCATTTTGCAGCACAGTGCCGTTCCATCATACAGTCAGATCCCGAAGTATCCTTCTGTTACGAGAGACATTGCTTTTATTCTGGATAAACAAATTCCAGCTGGCGATGTAAAACAGACCATTGAACAATTAGGTGCTCCATTAGTAAAACAGGTGAACATATTTGATCTTTACCAAGGAGCAAATATAGGAGAAGACAAAAAATCTGTTGCTTACAGCTTAGTCTATCAACATCCTGAAAAGACGTTGACAGATGAAGAGGTAGAAGAATCATACACGAACATCCTCAATGGCGTGAATGAAAAGTATGGTGCATTTGTAAGATCTTAAGATGACCTAATGAAAAATAGCCGGAGCATTAGTCGGACAAGAAAGTCGATTAACGCTTCGGCTTTTTAATTGGCAAGAACCAGCTATAGATAAGCTTTCGCTTTTGTCGTGTTTGCAAAATGAGTCTTTGCACAGCTGTTTAACACTTTTTCACCATGTTCTTTAATGAGTTTTGCAATAGTCTGATCCACTTTTTTAGAAGCCCCTTTGGGAATGGTGATACCAAGTTCTGTGGAAAGACGGTCCATTTCATCAAGGAATCGTGTGCGAGCAAGAATGGAACCAGCAGCAACTGCAATAGAATAGCTTTCTGCCTTTGTCATAAAATAGGTTTTCTCTGTAAGTGTATGACCTTCAGATCCTATGTGTCGCTTATAAACAGCCGGTTCACAAAATTGGTCAATTAAGATGCCATTAAGTGCTTGGTCATCTACTTTCTTTAATAAGCTTTTAATCACTGAATGGTGGAGCATTGCTTTCATCTTTCCTTGTGTCCATCCTCTTGCCTGAAACTTGTTATACTTTTCATTTGGTAAAACCATCAGGGTATACGGGATCTTTAGCTTTATAATCTCTTTGGATAGCTTTCTGATCATTGTGTCATGAAGGTTTTTAGAGTCTTTTACTCCCAATTGTCTTAGATGTTCAATTTGCTCCTTCGTTACATAAACACCTGCCACTGTAATAGGGCCAAAGTAATCTCCTGTACCAGCTTCATCCGTTCCAATATGGCTTTGGGCAAATAATGTAGCGGGTGGAGAGTATGCGGATTGCTTTTTTTTAGGTGGGCTGGCAGTTTTTACGGATGTATTCGTTTCTTGGTCCGTCCATTTTCCTGCTTCTATTTCTGGACTGTTGCCTTGGAATAAGACTTTTCCAGACTTATAGGCCGTAATAACTGCGTGCTCGGTCTTTGCCCGAAAAACAGCCCCCGGTGGAGGACTGGATATGAATTTATGGTAATGCTGTTTCATTTTCATAACTGTTTCATTTGGAAACGTATGCACAGACTGTGGCATTTACTCAACTCCTATTTTTCCGATAGATCGACTATAGCAAAAACAGACACGGAAGGAAACGGGTTTGTGTAAAGATATCTCGGTTTCCTAATTCATGAACTTCGTGTTAAGATAAGATGAACAATTTTTTATTAGGCAGGAGGGTAATCCCGTGACCCAGAATAATAAATCGCGGATCACTGTTGACATACATAATAAATCGTATACGATTGTTGGGGAAGAGCCTGCAAGCCACGTTCGCCTCGTAGCTAGTCTAGTTGATCAGAAAATGAGTGAAATACAGGAAGCGAACAGGCATCTTGATACAACTAAGCTTGCGGTACTTACCGCTGTAAATACTATGAATGATTATTTGAAATTAAAAGAGGATTACGCCATATTATTAGGTTCATTAAAAAAGAAAGAGGATAACTAAATATGTTCGATCTTATCATACTTATTATTTTGCTCTTTGGTTTACTTATAGGATTAAAGAGAGGTTTTATCCTACAGTTATTCCATTTGTTAGGGTTTATTGTTGCGCTCATAGCTGCGTCTCTTTATTATGACGACCTCGGGCCGCAACTAACCTTATGGATACCTTATCCCGAAATGTCAAATGAAGGAGCTTGGGCGGGCTTTCTTCAATCTCTTCCGCTAGAAAGCGGATTTTATAATGCCATAGCCTTTGTATTAATATTTTTTGCTGTAAGGATTATCTTGCAAATTATAGCTTCCATGCTGGATTTTGTAGCGTCTCTGCCTGTCCTTAATTCAGTAAATAAAGCACTTGGTGCCGTGTTGGGATTTTTGGAGGTATACTTGTTGCTTTTCATTGTACTGTATATATTAGCACTTACACCTGTTGCCGGTATACAGTCATGGATCAATAACTCATCTATCGCTCTCGGTATGTTAGAAAATACCCCTTATTTATCTGATAAGCTCAAGGAGCTTTGGTTTAATTCGGCAGGTTAAGAAAGCTGTTTTGGAAGTCATAAAAAATTATCCCGCCTTAACTGGCAATAAGACCCCAACTTCAAGAAAACGAGAAATCAAGCATTCTAAGTGGATGATCAATTGCCAGTAAAGGTTCGATTCGTTCAGGGGAAGGAAGGGATTCCCCACCAAATGAAGTTTCACTTTATGTTACGCACCATAGCAGACTGGTTCAAGTGGTAGTGATACGGTTGTATGTCATGTACAATAGGTATTAACTAGTTTGAATCAGTTTTTTTTTAAGAGTAAAGAAAGTCTTTAAGTTAAGACTTCTTTGTAAAAGATGGATAAAGACAAAAGCTCAATGTGAAGAAATGAAGGTGAAATAAATGACTGTGAATAAGAAAGATGTCATTAAGTTATTAGAAAAAATCGCAATTTATATGGAGTTAAAGGGAGAGAACAGCTTTAAGATAGCTGCATATCGAAAAGCAGCACAAGCCTTGGAAAAGGATGAAAGATCACTTTCCGCTATAGAAGATTTTCAGAAAATCAATGGGATCGGAAAGGGTACTAGTGCCGTAATAGAAGATTTTGTAGAAAATGAAAAATCAGAGACGCTCACGCAATTGGAGAAGGAAGTTCCTGCGGGGCTTGTTCCCCTTCTAGATCTGCCAGGGCTTGGCGGGAAAAAACTAGCTAAGCTTTATCAGGAACTTGGGGTGACAGATGCTGGCTCCTTAAAAGAGGCTTGTGAGAACGGACAGGTTGAAGCTTTAGCTGGGTTTGGGAAGAAATCTGCAGAAAAAATTCTCTCAGCACTAGAGGATGCTGGCAAACGACCAGAACGACTGCCGATTGCAATTATGCTTCCGATTGCAGAAAAGATTGAAGCATACTTACGCACCATAGAAGAAATTGAGGAATTTTCCAGGGCTGGCAGCCTTCGTAGAATGAGAGAAACCATAAAAGATATCGACTTTATTATTGCTACCGAACAACCAGCTATTGTTCGAGATGCTCTTTTAACTATTGAAAATATAAAAGAAGTGATTGCGAAAGGAGATACAAAGGTATCCGTTACTATTGAGGATATTTACGACATTAATGTAGATTTTCGCATAGTGGAGAAAGCCGAGTTTGCTTCAACCTTGCATCACTTTACAGGTTCCAAGGATCATAATGTCGCGATGCGGCAGCTTGCCAAGTCCCGCGGGGAGAAAATTAATGAATACGGGATAGATGTGGAAGAAACCGGCGAGACTCTTCATTTCTCTACAGAGGAAGAATTCTTTAAGCATTTTGGTTTGGCTTATATTCCTCCAGAGGTAAGGGAAAATACAGGGGAGGTAGAGGAATTTCACGAGCCCAAAAGGCTTCTTGAACTTTCAGACGTACGTGGTGACTTGCATATGCATACAACAGCAAGTGATGGTGCTCAATCATTAGAGGAAATGGTTGAAGAAGCAAGGAGACGTAAGTATCGTTATATTGCTATCACCGACCACTCTAAGTATCTACGTGTAGCAAACGGACTAGATGAAGACCGCTTAAGAAAGCAAAGGGAAGAGATTGAGAAACTGAATAAGAAATATGAAGATATCCATATTTTTGCTGGTGTGGAGATGGATATACGTCCAGATGGGACACTTGATTTCTCGGATGCATTTCTACAGGAAATGGATTTTGTCATTGCTGCAATTCACTCTAATTTTAATCAGTCACAAGAAAAAATAATGGAACGTCTGCATGCTGCGCTTGATAACCCTTATGTATCATTGATTGCCCATCCTACAGGTAGACTTATCGGGAGAAGAGATGGCTATAAAGTAGACTTGGACGAGTTGATAAAAAAAGCGAAAGCAACGAATACAGCACTTGAAATTAATGCTAATCCAAATCGTCTGGATATAGCGGCTGAATGGGCTCGTAAAGCTCAGGAACATGGAGTAACGCTAGCCATTAATACGGACGCTCACAATTATCAAATGCTTGAACACATGAAGTATGGAGTAGGAGTAGCCAGAAAAGGATGGATCGAAAAAGATACCGTTATGAATACATGGTCCAAGGAAAAGCTCCTGGATTACTTTTCGCGGAATAAATAAGAAAGAAAAAGGAGTAACACTTTTATGAATGAACGAATCCTACGTGTCATGGAATTCGATAAAATTATAGATCAATTAAAAGACCTTGCAGCCACGTCTTTGGGTAAGCGTCTAGCCACGCAAACAAAGCCTTCTGTTGTAATAGATGAAGTTATCCAACTACAGAAGGAAACAGATGAAGCTGCACAGATTGTCAGATTAAATGCTGAGGTGCCACTTGGTGGGGTTTCTGACATAAGGGCCAGTATTAAACGCTCTGTTATTGGAGGAAGTTTAGGAACAGCTGAATGCTTAGATGTTGCCAATACAATTTATGGTGGAAGGCAAGTAAAAGATTTTATTGGAAAGCTAGAAGAATCATACCCTATATTAGAAGAACTTGTTGAGCAGATCACGTCTCTAAGAGAACTTGAGCAGTTAATAAAGAATTGTATCGACGATCATGGCTATGTTATGGATAGTGCTTCTCAAAAACTACGCGGTATCCGGTCTTCCATGAGAAACCTGGAAAGTAGGGTTCGAGATAAACTTGAGAACTACACGCGTACCAATAGCAATATGTTATCAGATGCAATTATTACGATTCGTAATGAGCGTTACGTGCTTCCTGTAAAGCAAGAATATAGAGGATCTATAGGTGGAATTGTTCATGATCAATCCTCATCAGGACAAACATTGTTTATGGAACCAAGGGCTGTGGTTGAGCTTAATAACCAGCTTCAAGAAGCGTCTGTAAAGGAAAGGCAAGAGATAGAACGAATTCTTCAAGAGATTACTGGACAGATTGCATTAGAAGAAGCACCTTTATTAATCAATGTCGAGGTCTTATCAAAAATTGACCTTATGTTTGCCAGGGCGAAATTGGGTAAACAGATGAAAGCTTCCATGCCTAAAATGAATAATAATGGGATTATAAAAATGCAGCAGGCAAGACATCCACTTATCCCGCAAGATGAAGTCGTCCCAAATGATGTTGAGATAGGGGAGTCTTATACCTCTATTGTGATTACAGGACCGAATACAGGGGGGAAAACAGTTACCCTTAAAATGATTGGTTTATGTACCTTAATGGCACAATCGGGTTTACAGGTTCCTGCTTTAGACGGTTGTGAACTTGCTGTTTTTCAGCATGTGTTCGCTGACATTGGTGACGAGCAATCCATTGAGCAAAATTTAAGTACTTTCTCCTCCCATATGACCAACATCGTAGATATTTTACAAAAGGTTGATGACCAGACGCTCGTCTTATTTGATGAGCTAGGAGCAGGCACGGACCCACAAGAAGGGGCGGCGCTTGCCATGAGTATCCTTGATGACGTAATTAGCCGGGGAGCTAGAGTAATTGCAACAACCCACTACCCTGAATTAAAGGCATATGGTTACAATAGAGAAAATGTAGTAAATGCTTCCGTGGAATTTAATGTACAGACACTCCGACCAACCTATCGTTTACTAATTGGTGTCCCTGGTCGAAGTAATGCATTTGAAATATCCAGAAGGCTAGGGTTAGATTCAAATGTAATTGATCAGGCGAAAGGACTAATTGGGGTCGATTCAAAGAGTGTGGAGAATATGATAGCCTCATTGGAAAATTCACAACGTTCTGCAGAGGAGGAATACGAAGAAGCACATCGAATTCTTATAGCTAGTGAAGAATTGCATCAGGATATTCAAAAAGCCTGGACTCAATTTGAACAAAAACGAGAAGCGTTATACAAAAAGGCTGAGGAAAAAGCAGAAAAAGCATTAACTAAAGCCCGTGAGGAAGCAGAATTGATCGTGGACGAAATCCGTAAAATGAAGACGGAAACGAAGCTAAAAGAGCACGAATGGATCGAAGCAAAAAAGATGTTAGAAGACGCGCAGCCAAGGCTCCAACAAAAACCAAAAGAACAGCAATCTACCAGTACACAGTCACAGTCTAAGAAAGAAATAAAAGCAGGTGACGAGGTGAAACTCCTGTCACTAAATCAAAAAGGAACAATCGTGGAGAAAATAAGTGAAAAAGAGTTCCTTGTGCAAGTCGGGATCATGAAAGTGAAAATGAAACGGCAAGATCTGCAGCCAGTAGGGAAGCAAAAACAAACGTATGAAAAACCTCTTACAACAATTCGGGGTTCGAATTACCATGTCAGCACTGAACTTGATCTGCGTGGGGAAAGGTTTGAAGACGCGTTACTGAAGCTGGAAAAATATATTGATGACAGCTTACTTGCAGGCTACGCCAAGGTTTCTATTATACATGGAAAGGGAACTGGCGCCCTTCGGAACGGCGTAAAAGAGTTTGTCAAGAAACATCCACGAATTGCAGGGTCCAGGCCAGGTGAAGCAGGAGAAGGCGGAAGTGGTGTTACCGTCATAGAACTCCGTTAGGGAAGAATAGGAGGAACGATAGTGGAAACTTTTTGGGAGAATGTTATCGTTGAAACGGCTGCAAGATACAGTGTGGTTATACTAGCCACACTCGTATTCCTTGCCGTATTTGAAACTGTTACATCATATAAAAACTGGGAGGAGATAAAGAAAGGGAATATGGCAGTTGCGATGGCAACAGGTGGAAAAATATTTGGTATTGCAACGATATTCCGTTTTTCCATTCAACACAACGATACCATGTTACAAAGTATCGGGTGGGGGACCTTCGGGTTTTTGCTACTATTAATCGGTTATTTCATCTTTGAATTTCTCACGCCAACGATCAAGGTAGATGAAGAAATTGGGAAAGGAAACAAAGCGGTTGGATTTATCTCTATGATGATTTCAATTGGGCTCGCTTTTGTCATTGGTGTAAGTATAGAATAGGGGGAAATCAAAATGGTATTAGATAGACTGGCCAAAATATTGATTGTGGTTGCAATCATCTTCATGATTGTTGGGGTTTTTTATTTATTAAAATAAAAGTTACATAAAATTTTTAAAAATTGAAATTTACCGTTATAATGAAAATAGTATAGTAATAAAGGAGGAGATAAAGCATGGGGCAGAATGAAAGATGGTTAAAGCATTATCCCCCTGAAATACCTACCAGTATTACGTATGACAGGAAGCCGCTGCACGCATTTCTTGAAGAAAGTGCTTCCCGTTACGCAAAAAAGAAAGCGCTTCATTTCATGGGGAAGGAGATCAGTTTTGAAGCATTATACGAAGAAGCCAAAAAGTTGGCCAGTTTTATGCAAGGAAAGGGTTTAAAAAAAGGGGATAAAGTAGCAATAATGCTCCCAAATTGCCCGCAAGCAGTGATCGGTTACTATGCAACACTCATGGCTGGTGCTGTAGTGGTCCAAACAAATCCTCTGTACAAGGAAAGGGAGCTGGAATACCAGCTGGTTGATTCAGAAGCTAGCTTTATTATTTGCCTGGATATCCTTGTTCCTACCGTCACCAACGTACTCCCTAAAACGACAGTTAAGCACTCCATTATTGCCAGTATTAAAGATTACTTGCCTTTTCCCAAGAACAAGCTTTATCCATTTGTTCAAAAGAGGCAATACAAAATGGTAGTTAAAGTTGAAGATTCAGATACTACTCATAGCTGGCAGAGAGCAATATCCGAATCCGAAGCATCTTATGAGAAGGTGGAAATAGATCCAGTAGAGGATGTTGCCTTACTACAGTACACCGGCGGTACGACAGGTTATCCGAAGGGTGTCATGCTCACCCATTATAACTTGGTATCTAATGTTCAAATGTGTGATGCGTGGCTTTATAACACAAGGGGCGAGGATGACATTGTTCTTGGTGTGTTACCTTTCTTTCATGTATACGGCATGACGACCGTAATGAACAATTGTATTATGGTAGGCTCTAAGATGGTATTATTGCCAAAGTTTGATGCAAAGCAAGTTTTAAAAACTATTGATAAACAAAAGCCAACCCTTTTTCCGGGAGCTCCAACTATTTATATTGGACTACTCAATCACCCTGACCTTGGGAAATACGATTTATCCTCTATAGAAGCTTGTATTAGTGGTTCAGCTCCACTCCCAATTGAAATACAAGAGCAATTTGAACAATTAACAGGTGGTAAATTGGTTGAAGGGTATGGTTTGACAGAAACATCTCCGGTCACCCATGCCAATTTTGTTTGGCAAAAAAGGGTTAATGGCAGTATTGGGGTACCTTGGCCAGATACAGAATGTAAAATTATGATACTAGAAACAAATGAAGAAGCTGAGGTAGGAGAAATAGGGGAAATTACAGTAAAAGGGCCGCAAATTATGAAGGGCTATTGGAATAATCAAGAAGAGACAGACTTAATTTTAAAAGATGGATGGCTATATACTGGAGATTTAGGGTATATGGATGAAGAAGGATATTTCTATGTAGTCGATCGCAAAAAAGATATGATCATTGCTGGAGGTTACAACATTTATCCACGTGAAGTAGAAGAAGTGCTTTACGAGCATGAAGGGATCCAAGAGGTAGTGGTAGCAGGAGTACCAGATGTTTATCGAGGGGAAACTGTCAAAGCATATATCGTTCCTAAAAGTGGATCAGTAATAACGGAGGAAGAACTAAATAACTTCTGCCGTAAGCATCTTGCAGCATACAAAGTTCCAAAAATTTATGAATTTAGAAAAGAACTTCCGAAAACAGCAGTAGGAAAAATACTCAGAAGACAATTGGTCAATGAAGAAAAAGAGAAACAAAAGGAAGAAGATGCTGAAAAAGTTCAATAAGCAAGGGCCTGTAGGGCTCCTGCCAGAAAAAGTTAGGACAACCTATATCTATTGACAGATTTCATCTTTAAACGTAAAATAGAATATGAATGATGATTCATTCATTTTGTATTTACTGTATAGATTAGGAGATAAAGATGAATAAACGAAAACCAAAGTACAATCAAATTATTGAGGCAGCAGTAGAGGTTATTGCAGAAAACGGCTACCATGCCTCACAGGTATCTAAAATTGCAAAAAAGGCTGGTGTTGCGGACGGTACGATCTACCTTTACTTTAAAAACAAAGAAGACATCCTCGTTTCCGTATTTGAAGAGAAAATGGGCCAATTTATAGAAAAAACCGAAATGACAATAGAACAAAAAGAAAACGCGAATGAAAAGCTTTTGGCTCTTATTGAAATGCATTTTCAACAATTGGCAAGTAATCCACTGTTGGCTGTTGTAACCCAATTGGAGCTTCGCCAGTCCAACCCTGCATTAAGAATTAAAATTAATCAGGTTCTAAAACCTTATCTAATCGTTATTGACGGTATTATTAAGGAAGGGATGCAAGATGGTACTTTTCGAAAAGATCTCAATCTGCGATTAGTAAGGCAAATGATATTCGGGACATTGGATGAAACCGTGACAAACTGGGTAATGAAGGATAGAAAATATAACCTCATGGAGCAAGCATCTGATGTTCACCAGTTGTTGACAAACGGCCTCAAAATGTCCAAATAAAGAGGGGGAGAAAGATGTCCACAATAGCTTATGATGTTAAACAAGGGGTTGCATACTTAACCATTCAAAGTCCTCCAGCTAATGCACTTTCTAGCACGATTTTACAAGATCTGGAAGTAAAGTTACAGAAGGTGGAGGCAGATAAAAGTGTGAAAGCAGTAGTTTTAACTGGCGAGGGAAGATTCTTTTCAGCAGGGGCAGACATAAAAGAATTCACTTCCTTTCAAAAGGCATCAGATTCTAAAGCACTTGCACAAAAAGGTCAGCAGCTATTCAATCGGATAGAGCACTTTCCAATTCCGGTTATTGCAGCCATTCACGGGGCAGCACTTGGTGGTGGGTTAGAGTTGGCGATGGCATGTCATATTAGAATTGTTGCAAAAAGTGCAAAACTTGGCTTGCCAGAGCTCACACTTGGTATCATACCAGGCTTTGCAGGAACACAGCGTCTGCCACAGCATGTGGGGGCTGCAAAAGCATATGAAATGATTCTAACAGGGGATCCAATATCTGGAGAGGAAGCATATTATTTTGGTCTAGCTAATAGGATTGTGGATGAAGATCAACTACTTCATGAAACTAGTAAACTAGCAGAAAAAATTGCAGAAAAAAGTAGACCATCCATCCAGCATATAATGAATTTAGTTCCCTATGCCAAAACAGACCTCTTTGATAAGGGACTGGAAGCAGAAGCCAACGCATTTAAAGAGGTTTTTGGTTCGGAGGATGCCAAAGAGGGAATTCAGGCTTTTCTGGAAAAACGGAAACCAGACTTTAAAGATGAATAATTTACATTTTACATGAGGAGGAACAAGATTGAACATCTATGTGCTATTAAAAAGAACGTTTGATACAGAGGAAAAAATTAATGTATCTTCAGGTAAGATTGAAGATGATGGTGCTGAATATATCATTAACCCATATGATGAATATGCAGTTGAAGAAGCGATTAACCAGCGTGATGAGCACGGAGGAGAAGTAACTGTGGTTACAGTTGGAGAAGAAGAGTCAGAAAAACAACTTCGAACTGCTTTAGCAATGGGAGCAGACAAGGCTGTATTAATTAACACAGAAGAGGATTTGGAAAATGGTGACCAGTTTACTACTTCTCGTATACTTGAAGCTTATTTTGAGGATAAGGAAGCAGACCTTATCTTAGCAGGGAATGTCGCAATTGATGAAGCGAGCGGTCAGGTTGGTCCAAGACTTGCAGAATTACTAGGAATTCCATATGTAACGACCATTACTAGTTTAAAAATTGAAAATGGTACAGCTTCTATTGAAAAAGATATTGAAGGGGACGTTGAAATTGTGGAAGCTTCTTTACCATTATTGGTTACATGCCAACAAGGGTTAAATGAGCCGAGATATCCGTCTCTCCCTGGTATTATGAAAGCGAAGAAGAAGCCACTAGAGGAACTGGAATTAGACGATCTTGATTTGGACGAAGATGAACTTGAAGCGAAAACAAAAACTGTCGAAATCTTTCTGCCTCCAGAAAAGCAGGCTGGAAGGGTGCTAGAAGGGGACATGGGTGATCAGGTTAAGGAATTAGTTTCATTGCTTAAAAACGATGCAAAAGTGCTATAAAAGCGTTCAGTCAGAAAGGGGAAGTCACAATGAGTGATAAATGTTTAGTTATAGGTGAAGCAAGGGAAGGAACACTACGGAATGTGACCTATGAAGCAATAGCAGCTGCTAAAAAGCTTCAACCAGAAGGCGAAATTGTAGGTTTAATTTGTAGTGATTCAGAGCAAGAAAGCCAAGCAAAGGAAATGATTTATTATGGCGCAGACAGAGTTGTCACAATTAAACATGATAATTTGAAAGCGTATACGTCAGAAGGCTATGGTCAGGCGGTACTTGCGGTAATTCAAGAAGAAGAACCGTCCGCAGTAGTGATGGGCCACACTGCAGTTGGTAAAGATTTAACTCCAAAACTTGCAAGTAAGCTAACGAGTGGTATGGTTTCTGACGTAGTAGACATAGAAATAGATGGCGATAAGCCTGTATTTATACGACCAATTTATTCAGGTAAAGCTTTTGAAAAGAAAATTATTACAAATGGCCTCACGCTAGTCACAATTAGGCCTAACAATATTGCGACTTTAGAACGTGATGAAAGCAGAAGTGGGGAAGTTAGTAACAAAGATATTGATATTACGGACATCCGAACTGTTATTAAGGATGTTATTCGCAAAGCATCAGAAGGAGTGGACCTCTCTGAAGCAAATGTTATCGTAGCCGGTGGCAGAGGTGTCAAAAGTGAAGAAGGGTTCAAGCCTTTATATGAGTTAGCAGAAGTACTTGGTGGTGCTGTAGGTGCTTCAAGAGGGGCATGTGATGCAGAATACTGTGACTACTCCTTACAAATTGGCCAAACTGGTAAAGTTGTGACTCCTGATTTGTATATCGCAGTAGGAATTTCTGGTGCTATTCAGCATCTTGCTGGTATGTCTAATTCCAAAGTGATCGTAGCCATTAATAAAGATCCTGAAGCAAATATTTTTAATATTGCAGATTACGGGATTGTTGGGGACTTATTTGAAATATTACCATTGCTTATTGAAGAAGTGAAAAAAATTAAACAATAAAAAATACATTCTCTTTATTGATTCGCTCCAGTCACTACGTTTCTAAGCAGGCGCTCTTCACTTTTCTTGTGTATAAGCAAAGTATTCGCAAGGAAATAATAACGATGGTATACTCGGTTTATGATTCAAAGCTTTACAAAAGGAGGAATTAGAATGGCAATTACTAACGTAACAGACCAAAACTTCGCTAAAGAAACTTCTGAAGGTCTTGTATTGGCTGATTTCTGGGCACCATGGTGTGGACCTTGTAAAATGATCGCACCAGTACTTGAAGAAATTGATGGCGAAATGGAAGATAAAGTACAAATTGTTAAGCTTGATGTAGATGAAAACCAGGAAACTGCTGGTAAATATGGTGTTATGAGTATCCCCACACTATTATTGTTCAAAGACGGTAATGTAGTGGATCAAGTTATCGGTTTTCAACCGAAAGAAGCGCTTGTAGATCTTATTAACAAGCACGCGTAAAAATGGTATAGTTAAATAAGAAAAGTCAAAATCCCTTGTTGCATATTGTTGTAACAAGGGATTTTCTAAGTGAATAAAAGGAATTGATAATATGAATCAGACCATCAAAGAAAAGCTTGCTGTCTTACCATTACAGCCCGGTTGTTATTTAATGAAAGACAAGCAAGGTACCATTATTTATGTTGGGAAGTCAAAGTTATTGCGAAATCGTGTCCGATCTTATTTTACTGGAGCAAATGACCGAAAAACACAGCGTTTGGTCCAGGAAATTGTAGACTTTGAATATATTGTAACCTCATCTGAGATTGAAGCACTTATATTGGAAATGAACCTTATTAAAAAGTACGATCCTAAATTTAATGTCATGTTAAAGGATGACAAATCTTATCCATATCTTAAAATTACTTCTGAAAGACATCCTAGATTATTAATAACCCGAAAGGTAAAAAAGGATAAGGGGAAATATTTTGGTCCATATCCAAACGTTATTGCCGCCAGGGAAACAAAGAGACTGTTAGACAGATTGTATCCTTTGCGAAAATGTAACAACCCACCTGGTCGGGTGTGTCTATACTACCATTTGGGTCAGTGTAAGGCTTGTAGTGAAAACCCTCCTACAAAAAAAGAGTATGATTCAATTGTGCAAAGTATTTCTTCCTTTTTACATGGTGGATACAAAAAGATTAAGCAAGATTTAAAACGGAAAATGACGCAAGCAAGTGAACAACTTAACTTTGAGCGGGCAATGGAACTACGGGATCAAATCGAGCATATTGAAATCGTCATGGAACAGCAAAAAATGACCCTGAATGACAATGCAGACAGGGATATCTTTGGGTATAGCTATGATAAAGGCTGGATGTGTGTGCAGGTCTTCTTTATTAGACAAGGCAAGTTAATTGAACGAGATGTTGCCGTCTTTCCGTTCTTCGATGACGCAGCAGACACCTTCCTCAGTTATATTGGCAGGTTCTACTTGCACCAGAACCACCCGAAACCAAAGCAAATTCTAGTTCCGATTGGGGCAGACAATGAAATCATTAAAGAACTGCTTGAAGTAGATGTTCACACGCCTTATAGAGGAAGAAAAAAAGAGCTGGTTGAATTAGCGACCAAAAATGCCAAAATTGCCTTAGAAGAAAAATTCTCGATTATTGAACGAGATGAAGCAAGAACGATAGTGGCGGTGGAACAATTAGGTGAAACGCTTCATATTGAGACACCTCATCGAATTGAGGCATTTGATAATTCCAATATTCAAGGGACAGACCCAGTATCAGCTATGGTAGTTTTTATTGACGGGAAACCGAACAAAAAGGAATATAGAAAATATAAAATAAGAGATGTGGAAGGACCGGATGACTATGATACGATGCGTGAAGTAATTCGTCGTAGATACTCTAGAGTCCTTAAAGAAGGATTACCGCTACCAGACATGATTATTGTAGATGGTGGTAAAGGGCAGATGAGTGCGGCCCTTGATGTGTTGGAGAATGAATTAGGGCTGGATATACCACTATGTGGTCTGGCCAAGGATGACCGCCATAAAACTAGTGAATTACTATATGGAGTCCCTCCAGCTGTCATTCCATTGAAAAGGCAGTCGCAAGAATTTTATTTGGTGCAACGGATTCAGGATGAGGTCCACCGTTTTGCTATAACGTTTCATAGACAGCTACGCGGCAAAAACCTCTTCCAGTCAGAACTGGATAAGATTCCGGGGATTGGTGAAAAGCGGAGAAGATTACTGCTGACACACTTTAAATCCGTGAAGGAAATAAAGAAGGCAAGTGTTAACGATATTACAAAATTAGGAATACCTACAAATATTGCTGAGGATATTTTATCCCATTTAGCTGAAGGCAATGCTGAGAACAAGTAGGTACCATTAATGAAGCAGAGATTTCACCCGTTAAGGGATAAAGCAAAGAAACCCACGAAGTAACAGTTGACTTCGTGGGTTTCTCATGTAAATCAAAGCAAATATAACCCTATTCACCATGGAATTGACAAAAAGAAGTTAAGGTGGGTTATTTCGCTATTTCGTATACACGATATTAAATTGAACTTGATGAATTCTTCGATGTATATTTTCAGTACACTCACATTCTGTCCCAACAACCATTTGAACTGCTTCTGCTAAAAATCCAGCTTCCAAACGAAATTCAGTATGTAAAGGAGCTTGCAAACGTTGTGCAACACTATCAGCCATTAACTGAAAAACAAGCTCATTTTTTTTTTCTTTTATAAGCTCTAACTTTCCCCAACCTAATTTTTCTACTAATTCGCAAATATCCTCAATGCTTTCCAAAGAAAACTTTCGTGAGAGATTCCGACCCATAAAATAAAGTAATGTATCAGCTTCACTACCAAATAACTCAGGTAAACCAATATAGCGTATTACATCATATCCGGCACCGGTACTTTGAAGATCGTTTAATAAAGAAATACTAAGTCTGTCCTGTTCCTTTGACATGAATGTCATCCTTTCCAAATAGGTAGCCTGCTTCTCATGTATAAAGAAGTAAATTGCTAGTCTTATTATCTATATAATTGAAGAATTTAGCAAGTGTACGAGGGGAACTTCTGTAATTTAACACTTTCAATACTTTCACTAAATTACGATAACGTTTTCTTGACGCTTTTTCTAGTTAGAAGTACAATAAATATGTTGCAAATTGTACATTATTCAAATAGTAAAGAAGCTTTTTACATATGCTTGTTATTTGGTAATGTTACTAGTTATGAAAATCGTAAACTATGAAACTAAGGGGGGTAACACATGGCAGAGCATCGCGAGTTTTTTTACAGGAGATTACACTCACTGTTAGGCGTCATACCAATCGGGATCTTTCTGATTCAACACTTAGTGGTGAATCATTTTGCTGTGTATGGTGAAGAAAGTTTTAATAAGGCAGCAGGTTTTATGCATTCCCTACCATTTAGGTTATTGCTTGAAACCGTAGTCATTTATCTGCCAATTCTGTTTCACGCAATTCTAGGGGTTTATATTGTATTTGTCGCACGCAATAACATGAAAAGATACAATTATTTCAGAAACTGGATGTTCTATCTGCAGCGTATTACTGGGATAATTACACTTGTATTTATTGCTTGGCACGTGTGGGAAACAAGAATCCAGCTTGGAATGGGAAATGTAGATCTTGATTATAGCTTAATGGAAAATATTTTAACCAATCCAGTTATGTTTTGGTTCTATATTGTGGGTGTTATTTCTACTACTTTCCATTTTGCTAATGGATTATGGAGTTTCCTTGTAACTTGGGGCTTTACACAGTCACCAAAGTCTCAAAGGATTGCTACATATGCAACGTTGCTAGTCTTCTTAGCAACAAGTTATTTAGGGGTAAGAACATTAATTCAATTTGCGTACGGCGTTTAATTAATAGAAATAGGAGTGAGTGTTCATTATGAGTAATCGCAAAATTGCTGTTGTAGGCGGTGGACTTGCCGGCTTGATGGCAACAATCAAAGCAGCTGAAGCGGGTGTGAATGTAGATTTATTCTCTATTGTACCTGTTAAACGTTCTCACTCTGTTTGTGCACAAGGTGGTATCAACGGTGCGGTAAATACAAAAGGTGAAGGAGATTCTCCAGCTATACACTTTGATGATACCGTTTATGGAGGAGACTTCTTGGCAAATCAACCTCCAGTAAAAGCAATGTGTGACGCTGCACCGAGTATTATCCATATGCTAGACCGAATGGGTGTTATGTTTAACCGTACACCAGAAGGATTATTAGACTTCCGTCGTTTTGGTGGTACGCAACATCACCGTACAGCATACGCTGGTGCCACAACAGGACAACAGTTGCTATACGCACTGGATGAACAGGTACGACGCTATGAAGTGGAAGGCCTTGTGAATAAATTTGAAAGCTGGGAATTTGTCGGAGCTATTGTCGATGACGAAGGAACAGGAAGAGGAATTGTAGCACAGGATATTAAAACACATGAAATTAAATCATTCCCTTCTGATGCAACGATTATTGCTACAGGTGGCCCGGGAATAATTTTTGGTAAATCAACGAACTCCGTTATCAATACTGGATCTGCTGCAAGTGTTCTATATCAGCAAGGTGCAAAATATGCCAATGGAGAATTTATCCAAATACATCCTACAGCCATTCCAGGAGATGATAAGCTACGTCTCATGAGTGAGTCTGCTCGAGGGGAAGGCGGCCGTGTTTGGACATACAAGGATGGGGAACCATGGTACTTCCTTGAAGAAAAGTATCCTGCATATGGGAACCTTGTACCACGTGATATAGCAACACGGGAAATTTTCGACGTTTGTGTGAACCAAAAGCTTGGAATTAATGGCGAAAATATGGTTTATTTAGATCTCTCTCATAAAGATCCAAAAGAGCTCGATGTTAAGCTTGGTGGTATTATCGAAATCTATGAAAAGTTTGTCGGTGAGGATCCAAGAAAAGTCCCGATGAAGATATTCCCTGCTGTTCATTACTCGATGGGGGGGCTATGGGTTGATTATGATCAAATGACCAGTATCCCGGGTATCTTTGCTGCTGGAGAATGTGATTATTCCCAGCATGGAGGAAACCGATTAGGTGCTAACTCCTTGCTTTCCGCTATTTATGGTGGTGCTGTAGCTGGTCCGAATGCTATCAAATACATCGATGGCCTGGAAAAACATATAGATGATCTTTCTCCAGAACTATTTGAAAGATACGAAAAGGAAGAACAAGAGAAATTTGAAGCATTAATGAATATGAAAGGTACAGAAAACGCCTATCAAATTCATAAGGAGCTAGGGGAATGGATGACAGATAATGTCACAGTAGTTCGTGATAATGAAAAACTATTAAAAACCGACGAGAAAATAAAAGAATTGTTAGATCGTTGGGAGAACATTAACATCAATGATACTTCTAGATGGAGCAACCAAGGTGTTATGTTCACCCGTCAGTTAAAAAACATGCTTCATTTAGCGCGTGTTATTACGATAGGTGCCTATAATCGTAATGAAAGTCGCGGAGCTCATTATAAACCTGAGTTCCCTGAACGTAATGACGAAGAATGGTTGAAAACAACAATTGCCTCATTTGATAAAGAAAAGCATGAACCAGTATTTACGTATGAACCCGTAGATACTTCATTAATCACACCTCGTAAACGTGATTATACGAAAAAAAGTGAAGGGAGTAAGTAATGATGGCTGAACAACAAACCGTAACGTTTATTGTAACTAGACAGGACAGTCCAGAATCTGCTCCATATGAAGAAACTTTTCATGTTCCATATCGTAAAAATATGAACGTTATCTCTGGATTAATGGAAATCCGCCAAAATCCAGTGAATGCTGATGGCAAACAAACTTCCCCGGTATACTGGGATATGAACTGCTTAGAAGAGGTTTGTGGAGCTTGCTCTATGGTTATTAACGGAACAGCAAGACAATCTTGTGCTGCTTTAGTAGACCAGCTAGAACAGCCAATACGTTTAGAGCCTATGGATACTTTCCCTGTTGTACGTGATCTTATCGTAGATCGCGAACGTATGTTTGATGCATTAAAACAAGTGAAAGCATGGATTCCAATAGATGGAACACATGACTTAGGTCCAGGGCCACGTATGCCTGAAAAGAAACGTCAATGGGCTTATGAATTGTCCAAATGCATGACATGTGGTGTTTGTTTGGAAGCATGCCCTAATGTGAATGATAAATCTAACTTTATTGGGCCTGCTGCTTTATCACAAGCACGCTTGTTTAATGCACACCCAACTGGTGAAATGAATGCTAGTGAAAGGTTAAATGGGTTGATGGAAGAAGGCGGAATCGACGGTTGTGGCAACTCGCAAAACTGTGTACAAGTATGCCCGAAAGGAATCCCATTAACAACATCAATCGCAGCGATGAACCGTGCTACAAATATCCAAGCATTCAAAAATTTCTTTGGTAGTGATCACGCGCATTAAGTTCGTGTTGAGCCCTCTTATTGTCTTCTGGCAATAAGGGGGCTTTATAACATATTTATCAGAAAGCGTTTTCTTTAATGTTGCTTTAAAGTGTTTTAACAGGAGTAAGGGAGGAAAAAAATGAGGGCAATTTCATATGTTGACAATATGGAGGTTTGGAAAGATTCTTTTTCATTTTCTATACCTATAAAAATTAGATTCTCTGAGACAGATATGTTCGGGCATGTTAATAATGTTTCACCGTTTATCTATTTTGAGCAGGCGAGAATTGAATTTTTAAAGTCGGTAGGTTTGTTTCGTACCGAGGCTACAGAAGATACTGGTATACCTGTGGTAGCAGATTTACAGTGTGACTATTTACAACAAATGTATTTTAATGAGGATTTGTCAATGTTTGTAAAAGCCAACCATGTTGGTAACACATCTATTGATATCCACTATATGGGCGTTGTTGATGGAAACATAGCAATTACCGGGAGAGGTAGGCTTGTCTATGTCCATCCGAAAACCGGACGTCCTGTGCCGATAAGTGAAGAAATAAAGAAGGCTTTGATGACAACTTAGTTAAAATTCCATTTTAAAATTCTAGTGTACAAACAAAACCGACTTTCTGTGAAAGTCGGTTTTTTAAAAAACTAGAGCTTTAATTCCCCCATACGAAGGAGCTCTACAACAGCCTGTGATCGCCCCTTGACTCCTAACTTTTGCATAGCATTTGAAATATGGTTGCGGACAGTTTTTTCGGATATAAAAAGTTCCTGAGCAATTTCTTTTGTTGTTTTATCTTGTACTAACAATTCGAAAACTTCCTTTTCTCGCTTTGTTAGTAGTTGCTTCGGCTTGAACTCGTTGTCCTTCAAATGTTAACCCCTCCTTGCTCTATAGAGCTGCATAATGAAGGGAAATTATTTAGTCCCTATAAAGTATGTAGAAAATGAAAAAACGGTGCGTACATTTCCAACATCTGCAATGTGATTCAGTGGAAAATTTGCTATAATAGGGTCACCGCTTATTTTTATCCCACCCTAACTGGCAAAAAGACCCCACTTCAAGAATGCGGAAATCAAGCATTCTAAGCGGGGAACAATTGCCAGTTAAGGTAAGGTCCTATTCCTTCAACAAACATTTGGTGGGAGAAAGCGACCCACCACCAAATGAAGTTTCACTCACTTTCTTATCAATGTAACTATAATGAGGAAAGTGGATTTGGGCCAGTCTGATAGGAAACACTTTAATTGTTTGCTGAATAGAATGGGTTAAAATTATTATTTAAATTATTTAAGATTAACTGTAAGAGGTTCTTGTATAGTGCTGAGGTGTTTAAATATAACTAACCACTAGCATCTATTACCTTGTCATATTTCATTTCTAGGCAATGAAAGACCATTTAGGGGGTTACATTTTTGAAAAGTGATGCAACAATGAAGACAATAAATGAAATAGAGAAGAGAATGCGTTATATATCAGGCATTATAAAACAAAATGGACGAAAAATATTAAACAATTATCCCATTACTTCCCCGCAATTTATAGCGTTACAATGGTTACTTGAAGAAGGAGATTTAACGATAGGTGAGTTATCAAATAAAATTAGTTTAGCCTTTAGTACAACAACTGACCTAGTTGACCGCATGGAAAGAAATGAACTTGTCGAACGGGTGCGTGATTCAAAGGATAGAAGAGTGGTAAGAATCCATGTATTAGAAAAGGGAGAATCCATAATCGAAGAAGTTATCCAGAAGAGGCAAGAGTATCTTGGAGAAGTACTTGAAAAATTCTCCTCCGAACAAACAGAGCAATTAAGTGAATTACTCGATTTTCTTCATCAAGAAATGAAACAGGTAGACAAAAAATAATAGATAAGTAGAGGCGATTTTTAGTGGAACAGGCAATCGGGGTCATCGATTCTGGAGTAGGTGGGCTCACGGTAGCAAATGAGCTCATGCGACAGCTACCGAAGGAAAAATTAATCTATCTTGGAGACACGGCAAGGTGCCCATATGGCCCCAGATCAGAAGAGGAAGTTAAAAAATTCACATGGGAGCTAGTAAATTTCTTACTTGAGAAAGAGATAAAAATGCTCGTAGTTGCTTGTAATACAGCTACAGCATTCACATTAAAAGAACTTCAGGAAAAACTAGATATTCCAGTGATTGGCGTCATTCAGCCTGGCGCAAGGGCGGCAATTAAGTTTACTAGAAATAATAATATTGGTGTTATTGGTACTGAGGGCACAATTCGTAGTGAAGCATACACGAAGGCGCTTGAGGCCATTCATTCAGGGATTGAAGTGAGTGGCTTGGCGTGCCCTTTATTTGTACCTATGGTGGAGCAAGGGGTTTTAACAGGAGAAAAAGCTGAAGAAGTTGTGCAGTCTAGCTTGGCTCCGTTTAAGGAAAGCAAACAAATGGATACACTAATCCTTGGTTGTACCCACTATCCTTTGCTAAAGAAAACCATACAAAATGTAATGGGGGAGCACGTTACCGTAATTTCCTCCAGTGAAGAGACGGCAAGGGAAACAAGTACGATACTAGACGTTCATAAAGTGATTAATACAAGCGATGTCGTGCCAATTCATGAGTTTTACACAACAGGGGAATTAGAAATATTTATGGATATCGCTAAGAGTATCTTTAAGGACCCATATTTACAGATGATGACCATAAAAAAAGCACAGCTACATCAAACCCAGCAAACCTAATCAAACAGGTTTCTGGGTTTTTAATTTGATTATTTTTACACTGTTTTGGTCTATTTTCTCTGAGGGCTCGTATACATAATAGTACAAACCATCCTAGGGGGGAAAGACATGTATAAGCGCGGCATATTATTAACTGGTAGTATCACAATGGCTCTATTATTATCAGGGTGTTTTCAAGGTGAACAATCACTTGAGGATATGGACCCACCACAAAACGCAGAGCCGGTTGATAATTTAGAGAATGGTGAAAACAGTGAAGGTGTATCTGATGAAGGGGAACAAACGGAAGTAAGTGAAACTGTGCCAAGACAATTGTATTTGGTAGATGCAAATGGGATGGTCGCGGCTCAAACGATAGAACTTCCTAATCCTGAATCAAAAGAAGTAGCCTCTCAGGTTTTGGAGTATTTAGTTAAAGGTGGGCCAGTTACATCCATGTTGCCAAATGGGTTTCAAGCTGTACTGCCAGAAGGTACCCAAATTCTTGGTGTGAATTTGCAGGAAGACGGCACTATCGTAGTAGATTTCTCAGAAGAATTTAAAGACTATGAAGCAAAAGAAGAGCTGCAAATACTGGAGTCGATAACACATACACTAACCCAGTTCGACAATGTTAACACGGTGCAACTACAAATTAATGGCCATGCAGTTAAAGAAATGCCTGTTAATGGTACACCTGTTGGGGAAGGTTATTCTAGAGCAAACGGCATTAATGTGACTGATACAGATACAGTAGACTTAATTAATAGTAAAGCTGTTACAATGTATTATCCAACACAGCATGATGAAAATCGGTACTATGTGCCAGTTACACAATATGTTGAAACAGACAATGAGGACATCTACTCGTCCATTGTAGAATCTTTACTTGATGGTCCTGGTTTTAATACGAATGTACAACATGTGTTTAACCCTACAACACTTCTAAAAGGAGAGCCCACACTACAGGAAGGCGTGCTAGATTTAACGTTTAGTCAAGATATCTTACTTGAAGAAGGGACTGGCGTTATCTCCGACGAGGTAATGGAGACACTTGTAAGGACGTTGACTGAGCAAGAGGGGATTGAAGCGGTCGATGTAAAAGTAGAGAATGTTGAGCAGATAATGAATGAAAACGGCGAGACATATGAAGAACCAGTAACCAAACAGCAGTTCACACCAACTGAAAAGCTTTAGAAGGAGGGGCTAAGCAGTATAGCTCCTTTTTCTTTTGTATCGATAAACAAGCTTTTTTAAAGTTCCCTTCTATTTTGTTCAACAACACAGTCGCATCGATGTTGTTCAGATACAATATAATACAGAAAATTAAACTTAATTGGCCAGTTAGACACGGATGATTAAGTTTTTCTATTATGTATTAACATGTTGCTTTCGTGCAAAATATGTTAAGCTAAAGGTTGAAACAAGGAGGAGACTTTGATGAGAAACGATGAAAGAAAAATAAATAGTTTACGCCCTGTGAAGATTACGACAAATTATATTACACATCCAGAAGGGTCTGTTTTAATTGAGGTTGGTAACACGAAAGTAATTTGTAATGCAAGTATTGAAGATAGAGTCCCGCCATTTCTCCGGGGACAAGGAAAAGGCTGGATTACGGCGGAGTACGCTATGCTGCCAAGAGCTACCGAACAGCGAAACATTCGGGAATCTTCCAAAGGAAAAGTCAGCGGAAGAACGATGGAAATTCAGCGCTTAATTGGGAGAGCGTTACGTTCAGTGGTCGATCTAGATAGTATTGGAGAACGAACTGTTTGGGTGGATTGTGATGTTATTCAAGCAGATGGAGGAACTAGGACAGCTTCTATAACAGGAGCTTTTGTAGCAGTTGTGCTGGCATTTGGCAAGCTTCTAGAAGAAAAGAAGATAAAGCATATGCCTGTAACACAGTTTCTGGCTGCTGTGTCAGTTGGCGTTTTACCAGACAATACGGAAATTCTTGATTTGAATTATGAAGAAGATTCCCAAGCAAACGTCGATATGAATATTGTGATGACTGGGAAGCATGAATTCGTGGAAATTCAAGGTACAGGCGAAGAAGCTACCTTTACTGCAGATCAATTGCAGACAATGCTTAATTTAGCTGGAGAGGGAATAGAGGAGCTCTTTGCATTTCAACGTGAGTCTATAGGTGATTTAGCAGACCGCATTGGTGAAACAATAGCTTAATGGAGGAATAGTTATGGAACAGGTGCTTATCGCGACGCGAAATATTGGGAAAGCGGCAGAGTTTAAACAATTCTTTTCGCGTTATAACATACAAGCATTATCGATGATGGACCTTGAGCAAAACTTACCTGATGTTGAAGAAACGGGGGACACATTTGAAGAAAATGCTGCTTTAAAAGCAGAAGAAATTTCTGCAAAGCTTGGTCTACCAGTACTCTCCGATGATTCCGGGCTAGTAATCGATGCATTAAATGGAGAGCCTGGTGTCTATTCGGCTAGATATGCTGGGGAAGTCAAAAATGATGAGGCGAATATAGCGAAAGTATTAAAGAATTTACAAGGTGTTCCAAAACCTGAGCGGACTGCCCGTTTTGTTTGTGTGATTGCATTAGCTACACCAGGAAAAGAAACGATTTTTCGTAAAGGGTATTGTGAAGGGCATATTGCAAATGAAAAACGAGGGGTAAACGGGTTCGGGTATGACCCAATCTTTATACCAGAAGATTATGAGAAGACAATGGCTGAGTTGACTGCCGAAGAGAAAAATAAAATCAGCCATCGGACAAGAGCTATTCAGCAGTTTGATAAATGGATAAAAGGGTATAAGAAAGAACAAATATAACGCAAATATAGCTAGTGTTATGGCTCCTATATAATCCTACATAGATTGGTGGTTTGTATGACACAGGTACTTATTACAAGTGATAGTCATGGATTAACAGACGAATTATTACAAATTAAACAAAAGCATAAACTCGAATTTATGATTCATTGCGGCGATTCTGAGCTTGATATGGATTCACAAGAGATGGATGGCTTCTATAAGGTCGCTGGGAATTGTGATATTGATACAAGATATCCGGAAGAACAAACGTTGGACATTGAAGGCGTTAAAATTCTTGCTGTACATGGTCATTTGCATAATGTTAAACAGAATCTAATGACGGTTGGTTACCGAGCTGAAGAATTAGGAGCAAAGATCATTTGTTTTGGTCACACCCACGTTGCAGGGGCACAGCAAGTAGATGGTCAATTGTTTATAAATCCAGGGAGTATTCGCCAGCCCAGGGGACGTGTAGAAAAAACATATGCCATCTTAGAATGGAAAACGCCAAATGAATTTAATGTTACGTTTCATACATTGGATGGGAAAGAAGTACAGGATTTAGCTTATCAGGCATCATTATAAAGGGAAGTTTGAAGCTTATCAGGCTACGGGATTTTCAAAGCCTGGTAGGTTTCAAATATTTTATAGAAAAAGTGTTGACATTTGTTTGGATTATGCATATAATATTTCTTGTCCGTTAAAAAAGGAACAAACGAAAAAGGGTAAATATTTAGCGGGAAATTACATATTTGCGGGTGTAGTTTAGTGGTAAAACCTCAGCCTTCCAAGCTGATGATGAGGGTTCGATTCCCTTCACCCGCTCCATACATACTTGTCCCAGTAGCTCAGCTGGATAGAGCAACAGCCTTCTAAGCTGTGGGTCGCAGGTTCGAATCCTGCCTGGGACGTCAATAAAAACCTAACAAACTTAATGTTTGTTAGGTTTTTTCTTTTTGGCACTTATTATATTATTGTGTTGAATATAAATCTCTAGGGCTTTCTCCCGCTATAATAGGGGCTTTTTCAGAGCTATGTATTCTCTAAGAAACCACTTATAGAAAGTTATCCTTCCATATTTCTTTTCCTCCTTTAAATTTTATTAATATATGCTTGCAAGTTACGTAGCGTCAACTTTTATGCTAGATATATCTTATTACATATGGAGGAATTAGAATGGATAATTTTCTTGTGACAAAATGGACGTTTAAAGATCTAACCATTTTACTTGTGTTTGTTTTCTTAGTTGTGCCTTTGACAATTGAAGGTTACTTACAAAATCTATTAAATGATTTATTTCAGCACGAGTTATATGCAGGCACATTAACTGGCGTTGTAATGGCCGTTTTATGTACGATAAGTATATATGTTACAGTGTTAAAACCATATCAGTATGGGTGGGAAGAAGTCGGTTTACAACCTTTTAGAAAACAATATTGGAAGTCAATAATAAACTGGACCTTATGTTTAATCGTTATGAGTGTGGCAATAGTAATCATAATGGATTACATTAACATGGGGACTGATAATGCTAAAACGAGATCACTAAAACAAGATTTAAATTGGATTAACTTTTTGATTGGATTTGTTTCTGCTGCTATCATATCTCCATTATATGAAGAGATATTGTATCGAGGCTTCCTTTATAAATGGTTTCGAATAAAGTGGGGAGTAGTTCCGGGTTTGTGTCTTAGCTCTATAATTTTCACACTAGTCCATATTCCTACATATAATACCCTGCCAGTTAATTTTGTTTCAGGGTTAATATTCGCTTGGACTTATGAAAAAACGAATTCTATTATACCTGCTATCATTATTCACGGAACATTTAATGGAATAGCTGTAATTCTAACTGTAATTGCGTAAAGCTATGAGATACATGTTGAAACATATTGAAAAGTAAGCCAACGTTACTGAAAACGCTGGCTCAACTTCTTCCAGTTAAGGTGGGATAAATAGCTTCTAGGTTATTTTTTACGTTGGTTTACGCCGAGTACGTTGTTTCTCTTTCTGCAAATTTTCCTAGGTTTTCTTACAACTTCTTCTTCCTCTTCTTCTTCCTCTTCTTCTGCTTCAGCCTCTTCTTCCTCTTCTTCAACTTCATTAGCAGGACCAACGCCCATGCCGTTGACATATACTTTTACGATATTATAATTGTTGTTTTTGTTTTTTAGATCATTGTCATTATCGTTGTCTAGGTCAAAATCAACATCTGCATTGGCTTTAGCAAAGAAATACTCCTGGTTACCATTTTGATCAAAACTTCTATTTTGGTTCCTTTTTCTCATTGTTTTTCCCTCCTTTGATCTTGATAATGTATTTTATTCGATATAGAATGTTTTGGAATGGCAGGTGGCTTACGGCAAACGCTTGTTTTTTAATAGGATGATAGAAAACCCTAGTATAGATGTGATACACTTTCTAGAAAAAGATTAATATGTACAACTGGTCGATTATAAACCTGCTAACCAAAATCCATGGTATAATAAATAGGGTGAAATACAGTGTTACAAACATAGGTGATTTGGTCATTCTTGTTTTTATAACTACCCTTTATTCTCCATAAGAAAAGGCGTCTTTATAAGGAAAGTTACTTGTAAAACTTTAAGGAATTGTTGACCAAAAGGTTTATTTTTAAAAGAAGAGGGTATGTATATCTATTGACTGTTAAATAATAAACACATGTCCAAGGAAAGGAGGAAATAAATGCAGCAGTATTCAGAAAAAGAGAATGTCATCCTTTTCCCAAAATGGAAAGATGTTTTGGAAGAAGAGAGCGTGCAAGCTCTTAAAGAGAAAAGGTATGAGGAGGCGCTTACCAAACTAGATGAGTTGTTAAGCTATCATATACATTCCCACGAAATTATTATAGGGAAGCTCATTTGTTTAATGGAATTAGGCCGACATAGTGAAGCACAAGAAATATGTGAAGAGTTACTTACAATAAAGGATGAACATTATTACCATTATGTACATATCTATTTAACTATTTTGTTCCAGACAAACCAATACGATCTGTTAATGGAGCAAGTTGAGTATGAATTTGAGATGGGGGAAGTCCCTGCCCCAATGGAAGAACAGTTTCAGCAATTGTATACGATGAGTAGTAAGATGAAGGCAGATTTAACAGTCGAAAGATCTAATACCCATTTAAGTGGGTTAATGCAAGCAATTGATGAGGAAAACCATAGGGAGCAGTGGCGGATTATAGATAGCCTGAGACAGATGTCTGCATTGCCTACTAAGGAGATTCCAACGTTGCTTACGAATGAAAAAGTACATCCTGTAACCAAAACGGTAGTTCTCCAATGGTTAACTGAAGCTGGTTATGATCAGGATGTGAGCATACATAAGCTTGGAAGAGAAAGAATTGTTAGACCTTATGCATTAGAAAAGGTTGAAGACCTATCAATATTTCATCAAGTTAGAAGCTTGTTAGAGGAAATAGAACAGAAGAACCCAACTTTATTTGAAATGCTTGAAAAGTTGCTGTTTCGCTTTTTGTATGTACATTATCCGATATTTCCACCATCAGAGGAAGTATTCCAACTAGCGGAAGCAATAAAGCTCGTAGGCCAGGAATACCTAGGTATACATATGGATGAAGAAATGTCACAGCCTAACAATATCCTACAATTCAGCGAAGAAATTAAGCTAAGTGACACCCTTTACTTAAGCATTATTGAAGAGTAATAGCTGGTAGGCTCCGAAATGCTTGAAAGGCAAGGTAATTATGTTATAATAAGATGGTTGTAAATATAGATCATTATATAAGTAGTTATCATAATGAACGTGTAAAATGATTGGAAACAATAGATTTGATTTTGGAGGGAATTTTTATGTCAGTGAAATGGGAAAAACAAGAAGGAAATGAAGGAGTACTTACGTTTGAAGTTTCTGTAGAAAAATTTGATCAAGGACTAGATCAAGCTTTTAAAAAGGTTTCCAAGGATGTTCAGATTCCTGGATTCCGTAAAGGGAAAATTCCACGTAAAATTTTCGAAAACCGTTTTGGTGTAGAAGCATTGTATCAAGACGCTGTAGACATCGTATTGCCTGAAGCATACACGAATGCTGTTGAAGAAGCAGGAATTGAACCAGTAGCACAACCTGAAATTGACATTGAAACTATTGAGCAGGGTCAGCCACTTGTATTCACTGCTAAGGTAACCGTTAAACCGGAAGTAACACTTGGAGAATACAAAGGTCTTGAAGTGGAAGAGCAATCTGTAGAAGTAACAGATGAAGATGTAGACCATGAATTAGAGCATCAACGTCAGCATCAGGCAGAGTTGGTTGTAAAAGAAGAAGGTAGTGTGGAAGAAGGCGATACTGTTGTAATGGATTTCGAAGGTTTCCTAGACGGAGAAGCTTTTGAAGGTGGAAAAGGTGAAAACCATTCACTAGAAATTGGCTCAGGCCAATTCATTCCAGGATTTGAAGAACAGTTAGTTGGAAAAACACCTGGTGAAGATACGGAAGTTGAAGTAACATTCCCTGAAGAATATCATGCTGAAGAACTTGCAGGTAAAAAAGCTACATTCAAAGTTAAGATTCATGAAGTGAAAGCGAAAGAACTTCCAGAGCTTGATGATGAATTTGCTAAAGATGTAGATGAAGAAGTTGAATCCCTTGATGAGTTAAAGAAAAAGAAAAAAGAAGAGTTAGAAGCGCAAAGAAAACAAGATGCTGACAACCAAAAAAGAGAAACTTTGATTGAAAAAGCTTCTGAAAATGCACAGGTAGACATTCCTGAAGCAATGGTTGAAACAGAGCTTGATCAAATGGTAAAAGAATTTGAACAGCGCTTGCAAATGCAAGGAATGACAATGGAAATGTATTCTCAATTCTCCGGTCAAGACGAGAATGCTTTGAAAGAGCAAATGAAAGAGGATGCTGAAAAACGCGTTAAAACGAACCTTACACTTGAAGCTATTGTTAACGAGGAAAACCTTGAAGTTTCCGAAGAAGATGTAGAAGCAGAACTTGAAAAAATGGCTTCTATGTACGGAACTGAATTGGAACAGTTGAAACAGATGCTTGGTGGAAATACAGAAGCTGTAAAAGGCGATCTGAAAATGCGCAAAGCAATCGAATTTCTTGTTGAGAACAGCAAAACTGTCTAAAATAATATAATTCCGTTTAGATGCAGGTGGATAAGGTAAATACTAAAACAAGGTGCAGAGAAGTTGCACCTTGTTTTCTCATATAACTTTCCATTTGTGTTGTAAATCGCAATTCCAAAAAAAAAGAAGGATTATGTGGTTTGATAAGCATACTTAATTATGGTTAGCTACATATAGTATAAGTAGTATGATTTGACTTTTATGAATTATTATCCATAATTAGATTATGCTAAACGTTATGAAAGTGTATCGTTTTGTATTTTAAAATCGATCTGATATGATGACTATGAAAGTTGAATCCTGAAAATTCCATTCAGGTGGAGATTTAAACTTTTAGGGGTGAAATATAATGTTTAAGTTTAATGAAGAAAAAGGACAACTGAAATGTTCGTTTTGTGGAAAGAGTCAAGAACAAGTACGTAAGCTAGTAGCCGGACCTGGCGTTTATATATGTGATGAATGTATAGAACTTTGCACAGAAATCGTGGAAGAGGAATTGGGAACAGAAGAAGAAACAGAAATGAAAGAAATTCCAAAGCCAAAAGAAATTTGTGAAATACTAAATGATTATGTTATTGGTCAGGACAAAGCTAAGAAAAATCTTTCAGTTGCTGTATACAATCACTACAAACGAATTAACTCCCCTAAATCAGCAGGGGACGATGTAGAATTGTCTAAAAGTAATATTGCTATGATCGGTCCTACTGGTAGTGGTAAAACCCTTCTAGCTCAAACGCTTGCTAGAATTATTAATGTTCCGTTTGCCATGGCAGATGCCACTTCCTTAACAGAAGCTGGATATGTAGGGGAAGATGTAGAAAATATTTTACTGAAATTAATTCAGGCAGCAGATTATGATGTGGAAAAAGCTGAAAAAGGAATCATCTATATTGATGAAATCGACAAAGTAGCTCGTAAATCTGAAAACCCATCTATTACAAGGGATGTTTCAGGTGAAGGTGTTCAGCAAGCACTTCTGAAAATTCTTGAGGGTACAGTAGCAAGTGTTCCACCACAAGGTGGTCGTAAGCATCCACATCAAGAATTCATTCAGATTGATACGACAAATATTTTATTCATCGTTGGGGGAGCCTTTGATGGTATCGACCAGGTGATTAAACGTCGTCTTGGTAAAAAAGTCATTGGCTTTGGTTCTAATGAGAAGCAACAAGATTTAGAAATGGGAGAACTTCTTTCTAAAGTGTTACCAGAAGACTTACTACGCTATGGCCTTATACCTGAATTTATTGGCCGTATCCCGGTAATTGGAAGTCTAACACCACTAGATGAAGAAGCACTTATTGAAATCTTGACCCAGCCTAAGAATGCACTTGTAAAACAATACCAGAAGCTATTCTCGATCGATAATGTGGAATTAGAGATTGAAGAGGAAGCATTAAGAGAAATTGCTAGGAAAGCAATTGAGCGAAAAACTGGAGCACGTGGCCTCCGTTCCATTATTGAAGGAATTATGTTAGACGTTATGTTCGAATTGCCTTCAAGGGATGATATTGAAAAATGTGTCATCACCAAAGATACGGTAATGGAAGAGAACGGAAGTCCAAAGCTTGTGTTTCATGATGGGACCGTTAAAGAAGGCAAAAAGCCTAAAGAAAGTGCTTAATACCTTCCTATAGATTAAATAATATTCCGGTTTGGGTAACAGGAGAGACTGTCTTGCGTGATTTAGTTGCCAAGACAGTCTTTTTTTAAATGTATAAAGATATAGTTATATAACTAAAAGTGTTTTGCATTGGCCCTTCAATATTTCCTGATTAGATAAAAAAGATGAGGGGAATGCTATAACCATTCACGATTATAGGTTTAACGTTTACAAAAGGTTCCGTTTTCTATAAACTTTAAAGAACACATAGAATAAACTTTATTTGTATTTTACATATTAAGAAATACGGAGGTCGTTACATGACGAAAGAGACAATACAACTCCCTCTATTACCATTGCGTGGATTACTTGTGTTTCCATCTATGGTAATCCATTTAGATGTGGGAAGAGATAAAAGCATCGCAGCATTGGAACAAGCAATGATGGATGATCAAAATATTTTCCTTGTTGCTCAAAGAAAAGTAAGCATGGATGATCCAGAACCTCAAGACATATATTCGATCGGAACAATGGCTGTAGTGAAGCAAATGCTTAAATTACCTAATGGAACAATGCGAGTGTTGGTGGAAGGGCTTCATAGAGGAGAAATTGTTCGTTTTACAGAGGATAGTGACTTCTTTAAAGCAGAGATTGAGAAACGCGAAGATATACATGGTGATGACAATGAGGAAGAGGCGCTTATGCGCTCATTACTTGGTTTGTTTGAACAATATGTTTCTGTTTCCAGAAAAATAAGCAAAGAAACCTTTGCTACAGTTTCAGATATTGATGAACCCTCAAGGCTTTCTGATATAATAACGTCCCATTTATCTCTTAAATTGAAGGAAAAACAAGAAATATTAGAAATGCAAAATGTAATCGCCCGATTAAAATATCTTATTAAGTTAATTACAAACGAGAAAAAAGTATTAGATCTGGAAAAAAAGATTGGTGAGCGGGTAAAGACATCCATGGAAAAAACGCAAAAGGAATATTATTTGCGTGAACAAATGAAAGCAATTCAAAAAGAGTTAGGTGAAAAAGACGGTAAAACAGGAGAAATTGGGCAATTAAAGGAGAAAATAACGAGCTCAGATATGCCAGAGCAAGTTATGGAGGCTGCTTTAAAAGAATTAGATCGCTATGAAAAAGTGCCACAAAGCTCTGCGGAGAGTTCTGTTATTAGAAACTATTTAGAATGGTTAATTGTTTTACCATGGACAAATCGCTCCGAGGATAGGATTGAAATTAACAAAGCGGAAGATATTCTTAATACAGATCATTATGGCCTAGACAAAGTAAAAGAACGAATACTTGAGTATCTTGCTGTGCAAAAGCTAACCAATTCTATTAAGGGTCCAATTCTCTGTCTTGTTGGCCCGCCCGGTGTAGGGAAGACATCCTTAGCCAAATCAATAGCTCGTTCTATTAATCGAAACTTTGTCCGTATATCTCTCGGAGGTGTCCGAGATGAAGCGGAAATCCGTGGTCATCGCCGCACTTATATTGGTGCAATGCCAGGTCGTATAATCCAGGGAATGAAAAAGGCGAAGACCATTAATCCGGTTTTCCTTTTAGATGAAATTGATAAAATGTCCAATGACTTTCGTGGTGACCCTTCTTCTGCCATGCTTGAAGTCCTAGACCCAGAGCAAAACAGCAACTTTAGTGATCACTTTATTGAAGAAACATACGATCTCTCGAATGTGCTTTTTATTGCGACTGCGAATTATGTGAATAATATTCCGGGGCCATTGCTTGATAGAATGGAGCTTATCTCTATTGCTGGCTATACAGAGGTGGAAAAGCTTCATATTGCGAAAGAACATTTATTACCGAAACAATTAAGAGAAAATGGATTAAAGAAAAGCACCTTGCAAGTAAGAGATGAGGCGTTATTAAAATTAATTCGCAGGTATACACGGGAAGCTGGTGTGAGGAATCTGGAACGACAATTAGCAACTGTTTGCAGAAAGGCTGCACGAATTATCATATCAGAAGAGAAAAAGCGTGTAGTGGTGACAGAGAAAAGCTTGGAAGAGTTGTTAGGTAAACCAGTTTATCGTTATGGAATGAGAGAGCAGGAGGACCAAGTAGGTACAGCCACAGGATTGGCGTATACTGCAGCTGGAGGAGATACTCTTTCTATTGAAGTATCACACTATCCAGGGAAAGGTAAGCTGACACTGACTGGAAAGCTTGGTGATGTCATGCAGGAATCAGCACAGGCTGCCTTCAGTTATATTCGGTCACGAGCTACGGAGCTAAATATAGTTACTGATTTCTATGAGAAATACGATATTCACATACATGTACCAGAAGGCGCAACTCCAAAAGATGGACCATCTGCGGGGATTACGATGGCAACAGCTCTTGTTTCTGCTTTAACGGGACGTGCAGTGAAAAAAGAAGTGGGGATGACTGGGGAAATTACATTGCGTGGACGGGTTCTGCCAATCGGTGGACTAAAGGAAAAATCTCTTAGTGCACATAGAGCAGGCCTTACCACCATTATCATCCCCGAAGACAATAAAAAAGATATAGAGGACATTCCAGAGAGTGTGCGAAACGAACTGAACTTTATTCCAGTATCACACTTAGATGAAGTTCTAACGTATGCACTAGTGGAGGAGAAAAATGAAAGTAACTAACGCAGAAATTGTTATAAGTGCAGTAAGTCAAAAACAGTATCCAAATGATCAGCTACCAGAGATTGCTCTAGCTGGTAGGTCAAACGTTGGCAAATCATCGTTTATCAACAAGCTTATTAATCGGAAGAATTTAGCAAGGACTTCTTCAAAACCTGGAAAAACCCAAACACTTAATTTCTATAAAATAAACGAAGCATTTTATTTTGTTGATGTTCCTGGCTATGGCTATGCTAAAGTTTCCAAGAAAGAAAGAGAAAAATGGGGAGTTATGATGGAAGAGTATTTCGAAACTCGTGAAACGTTACAAACAGTCCTCCTCATAACAGATGTACGCCATGAGCCCACGAACGATGACATTCAGATGTATCATTTTCTAAAGCATTATGAGCTTCCTGTTATCGTTGTTGCAACAAAGCTTGATAAAGTGCCTAAAAATAAACGGGCAAGTCATGTGAAACGGACTAAAAAGATTCTTGAAATGGACGAGTCTGACTATCTCCTGCCATTTTCTTCGGAGACAGGGGATGGAAAAGAAGAAGCTTGGAAATTGTTAAGTCAATTTATTTAGCGGTTTCCTATTATTAAATGGCATGATAATAAAACCCTGTAGGTTCACTGAACCTACAGGGTTTTTATAGACTTATATATTTACAGCTTGAATTGTTCCACAAGTTCCTGCAATTCCTCTGCCATAATGGATAGTGAGTTAGCGGAATCGGTAATTTCCTCCATGGAGGCAAGCTGTTCTTCGGTTGATGCAGAAACATTTTGCGCTGCACCTGATGTTGTTTCAGAGATACCTGCAATTGTTTCGTACGTTTCAGTGAACTGCTCAGTACCTGAAGAAATTTCCTGGATCTTAGAAGTAACTTGCTGGATTTGTGCTGTTACTGTATTAACAAAAGAAGTAATGTTGGTAAAGGATTGACCAGCTTTATTTACTACTTCAATTCCACGATCTACTTCAGTCGTACCTGTTTGCATTGCTCTAACCGCCTCAACAGATTCTTTTTGAATGGATTGAATCATATCCTTGATTTGCTCAGATGAATGGGAGGACTGCTCTGCAAGTTTCCGGACTTCATCTGCCACCACAGCAAAACCTTTTCCGTGTTCTCCAGCTCTTGCTGCTTCAATTGCTGCATTTAATGCTAATAGATTGGTCTGCTCTGCTATACCTGTTATCACATCAACAATTTTACTAATCTCCATTGATTGGTTGCCAAGACCTTCAATATTCGCTGATAGATTGTGAACAGTTTGTTTAATGAACTCCATTTGGCCAACTGTTGTCTCAATTGCTTGATTCCCTGCTTTTACTACCTCTGTTGCATCTTCAGCTGTTGTGGAAACTTCATTAGAGCTTGAAGCAATTTGCTGAATAGAAGAGGACATTTGGTGCGCCATTTTTGAGCTGGTTTAATAACTGGGAATAATTGGAGCATGAAAGTGTGATTTTCCTAAATAAAAAAATTCATTAACGAATTCTCAGACATTTTTAGCCGAAAGAGTTTTCTGCACTGCATTTTAAAATAAACCTCGTTCAAATTTATAAATTTTTAGAAATTCAGAGTATTAATGAGAGAATTAGGGTATATGTAAGAGCAAGCGAGCAAATAACACCAATAAGAAATGATATATCCATACATATTGGGAAATGGTAGGATAGGGGGTTAGGGGGAAAATGTAATCCTTGTTATAATCTAAAGTATTAGTGCGCAACAACAGTAACTGCGTACTTATCTAAATAACACAAAAGATGCGGAGAGAGGGAGTTTATCAAATGAGAAGACTGAATATTGTGATTTTTTCTATTGTATTATTGTTTCTACTGGCAGCTTGTGGGTCTGATTCAAATGCAGATTCAAATGGTACAGCAAGCGGATCAGAATACGACCTAATAGAGAATGGAAAGTTAACGTTCGCTGCGTCAGGAGAGTTTATGCCGTTTAGTTATATGGAAGGCAGTGAAATGGTTGGTTTTGATATCGCAGTAGGTGAGGCAATTGCAGAAAAACTAGGCTTAGAGCCTGTTCAACAAAAAGCAAAATTTTCCGGGATTGTGACGGGAGTGAATGAAGGACGTTACGACATAGCGGTAGCGAGTCATACGATTACAGATGAGCGAAAAGAACAAGTAAATTTTACGGAACCATATTATTACTCTGGCCCGGTTATTTTTACAAGACCTGATAGTGATATTAATTCTCCAGAGGATTTAGAAGGTAAAGAAATCTCCGTGTCCCGAGGTTCATCGTATGTATCCATAGCAGAGGAATACACGGATAATATTCCTCAGGTTGATAGTGATGTAGTAGCATTGCAATCATTAGCCAGTGGGCACCACGATGCTGTTATTACTGATGACATTACAGGGATTACAGCGATAGACAACGGATTAGAAATTGAAAAGCGCGGCCAATTAGGTGTTAGTAATCAAGCGATTGCTGTTAATAAAGAAAACGAAGAGCTACTAAAAGCCATTGACGAAGCACTCCAAGAAATGAAGGACAGCGGGGAACTTGCTGAACTGGCAGAAGAATGGGTCGGTGCAGATATTACGCAAGAACCAGAAACAGCAGAATAAAGAAAATGTGCGCACAGGTTGCGCACATTTGTAGTGAATAAGGAGATGAATGTTGTTGTCGTCAATCATGAATTTCTTCGATATATTTGTAAGCAGTTTTGATGTGTTTTTAGACGGGTTATGGATTACTTTTAAATTATCTGTAGCTTCATTACTTGTTGCCTGTGTCATAGGTTTGTTCTTTGCTATCTTAAAAATATCGAATATAAAAATACTGCAATGGATCGCGGATGTTTATATTTGGATTGTACGAGGTACTCCATTAATTGTGCAAATTTTTATTTTGTTTTATGGACTGACAGATATTTTTCTTATCCCTATGTTTTGGGCAGGGGTTGCAGGCCTGGCCTTTCATAATGGTGCTTATATAGCTGAAATTATACGCGGGGCCATCCAGTCAATTGATAAGGGACAAATGGAGGCAGGGCGATCCTTAGGGATGACGAGTAGCTTGACGATGCGCAGAATTATCCTTCCCCAGGCATTCCGTCGCGCGATTCCTTCTTTAGGAAACCAATTTATCATCGGGATTAAAGATTCATCCTTAATCTCGTTTATTGGGATGCAGGACCTGTTCGGTGTAGCAAGTACAATGGGCTCTAATACCTTTAATTATCTACCGTACTTTATAACCGTGGCAATCTATTACCTGTTCATCGTATTAGTACTTACCTTGATAGTGAATAAACTGGAAAAGAAATTAGCAAAGAGTGATTAATTCAGGAGGTCAATGATGCCAGAGAGTACAGAAATGATTCGTGTAGAGAAGCTTAATAAGTCTTTTGGTGATTTACATGTTCTTAAGGATATCGATATGACAGTAAGGGAAAGCGATGTTGTCGTATTAGTAGGAGCTAGTGGCTCAGGAAAAAGTACATTGTTACGCTGTCTAAACTTTCTTGAAATAAAAAACAGTGGAACGATAACGATAGAATCAGAGCAAATTGAAAAGGAAACGCATAATTTGAACAAAGTTAGAGAAAAGGTAGGAATGGTGTTTCAGCATTTTAACCTATTTCCTCATAAAACAGTGCTTGAAAACGTTATCGAAGCACCGATACAAGTGAAGGGATTAAGCAGAAACCAAGCGGAGGAAGAAGGAAAGGAACTATTGGATAAAGTGGGCCTTGGGGATAAATATGATGTATATCCATCTACGTTATCGGGTGGACAAAAGCAGCGTGTGGCGATTGCCAGAGCACTTGCGATGAAGCCAGATGTCATGTTATTTGATGAGCCAACTTCTGCATTGGATCCAGAGCTGGTAGGAGAAGTGCTTACAACAATGAAGGAACTGGCAGTAGAAGGAATGACAATGGTTGTGGTTACACATGAAATGGGCTTTGCCAGAGAGGTCGGCGATTGGGTGGTGTACATGCATGATGGGAAAATTGTAGAGACAGGACGTCCGTCAGAACTATTTGACCATCCGAAAGAAGAAAGAACAAAAGCCTTTTTAAGTTCCATCCTTTAATAACTAATCGCAAAAAAGAATCCGATTTATGCCAATTTTTCTTGGTCATAGCTCGGATTCTTTTAGTTGAAATACTTGGGAATTCCTGATTTGTTTGTTACTTTAGATGTCTTTTTAAATGTTCCTTTGTTTAAGCTACTTTTTTCTCATTAGCATATAAATTCCAATAAGAATCAATGCAACCGGCCAGAATTGTTCTAATAAATTAATAATGCTATATATCCAATCAAGCCATGGTGGAAGAGAAACGGAGAATATAAGGAGAATGGCAATTGCGGTAAAAAAGACGCCTGGTAATAATCCTTGTTTCACTTTAGTACGTCTGACGAGAAAAGCAATACCAATAATAAGAAGGTATACTGCCCAATGGTCGATCCAAAAATGATAGTGCTGAACTCCATGTAAGTGGATACCAAGACCAAGCAAAAGGGTACCACTGAATAAATTTTGATAGCTTTTGGAAGTATAACTATGTATGAGTAATGCTAAACCGATAATAATGATGATTGTCTGCCAGGAATAAAAATCGGTTATGATCGGAAGTTTCAGCTGTCGTAATAAGAAAAAGATACCAATTCCAATTAAAATATATGCTGGAAGCGCATGTTGTTTTTTCACGATTTCACAAACCTTTCCTCCAATAGGTTGATTTCTTGCCTATTTATTCTTAAATATGATACAGTACATTCGTACTAAATCATATACGTACTATCCTAACACATTGTTTCAGAATCTGTTCACATTTCACAGGAATGTAACGGGATACACATGTTATAATATAGTTAATATGCCTAAAGCCATGCAACGGAAATGGACTGGCTTAAGTTTTTGGGGGTAGATGTAATGCACATACTAAAAGTTGGGTTTAACTACAAAACAGCCCCAGTCGAAATAAGGGAAAAACTGACCTTTTCTGATGATATACTCTCTGAAGCCATGACGAAGTTAAATGAACAGAAGAGTGTCTTAGAAAATGTCATTGTTTCTACCTGTAATCGTACGGAAGTTTATGCAGTAGTGGATCAAGTCCATACAGGACGCTATTATATAAAAACATTTCTTTCTGATTGGTTTAATATCGAGAAAGAAGAATTATCCACCTACCTGCGAATTATGGAGGACGATGGAGCGATAGAGCATCTATTTCGTGTGACAACCGGGCTTGATTCCATGATTGTAGGAGAAACACAAATTCTTGGTCAAGTGAAGCACGCTTTCTTAACTTCCCAAGAAGGTAATTCGACAGGGACGATTTTAAATGAGTTATTTAAGCAAGCCATCACGTTTGGCAAGCGAGCTCAAAAAGATACGGCTATTGGACAAAATGCGGTATCTGTTAGCTATGCCGCTGTTGAGCTGGCAAAGAAGATATTTGGTGATCTACAGAATAAGCACATAGCCATTTTAGGGGCAGGGAAAATGGGCGAGCTTGCAGCGAAGAATTTACAAGGCTCTGGGGCAACTGAAATTACCGTTTTAAACAGAACGTTTGAAAAAGCAGCGTTACTTGCTGAAAAGTTTGATGCTACGCCACTACCATTGGAACATTTAAATGATGTTTTATTGGAAGCAGACATTTTAATCACATCAACAGGATCGGATAGTGTCGTCTTGACAAAAGACACGCTTGCGCCTATTCAAAAGAAACGTAAAGGAAGTCCTTTATTCTTAGTCGATATTGCTGTACCTAGAGATTTGGATCCTGCTATTAGCGGGTTGGATAATGTCTTCTTATATGATATCGATGATTTACAGCATATTGTGGATGAAAACCTTGCTTCAAGAAAGGCAGCAGCAGAGCAAATTGAAATAATGATTGAAGGAGAAATTGTCACCTTTAAAGAATGGTTAAAAACATTAGGCGTTGTACCTGTTATCTCTGCCCTTCGCCAAAAAGCACTCTCTATACAGGCTGAGACGGTCAAAAGTATTGAACGAAAAATACCAGACCTAACGGACAGGGAGAAGAAAGTAATTAATAAGCATACAAAGAGTATTATTAACCAGCTTCTCAAACAGCCCGTTACCCAGGCAAAAGAAATGGCGGGGAATGAAAATGCGAAGGAATCTTTAGAACTGTTTGTGGATATTTTTGGTATTGAAAAAGAGTTACAAGAAGAGCTTGAAAAACAGGTAAAAAAAAATAATACTTCCAATAAATTAAATAAAAATGAAGTGTCCTTTCCAATGCTAAATCGTATGTCAACCATTTGATGAAAGGATTTATAGATAATGTTTGAGCTGAAATGGGTTTATGAATTCATTCTAATTATTTATGGGCTAAGTTTGGTCGGATACTTTATTGATTTCATCCAAGACAACCGGAAGGCGAATATAACAGCTTTCTGGTTACTTTGTATGGTATGGGTTATTCAAACAGGCTTCTTATTATATGAAGTGATCATAGAGGAGAATTTCCCGATTACTACATTAACTGATAGTCTTTTCTTTTATTCATGGGTATTACTCACTCTATCTATGGTTGTTCATAAATTGTTTAAGATCCATTTTATACTTTTCTTTATAAATTTATTTAGTTTTTTTATTCTATTACTCTATATATCCACCGACGCTCAAGAAAAATTTTCTACTAGCGGAGTTCAATTGGTGGATGAAATGCTGGTTGTTCATATTTCCCTTGCAATTTTGTCATATGGATTTTTCACACTTTCTTTTTTCTGCTCTCTTATGTATATAGGCCAATACCAGCTATTAAAAAAGAAAAAAGGTTTAAAGTGGATATGGCGTCTTGGGGACTTAAAAATGCTTGATCGATATGCCCTCCTAGCTATAACGATAGGTGTTCCTCTCTTAACGATTGCCATTATTCTTGGGATAGTTTGGGCATATGTATCCAGTTCAGAGTTTTACTGGTTTGATTTGAAAACAGTCGGTTCCATATTGGTTCTACTGGTTTATATGTTGTATTTAATACTAAGAGTTGGACGAGGCTACAGTGGAAAGCAAGTCGCAGTTTATAATACTGGCGCATTTTTAGTATTGTTAGTAAACTTCTTTTTATTTAGCGTACATTCTAACTTTCACTTTTAAGAATTTATAGGAGGATTTTTATGCGGAAAATCGTAGTGGGTTCAAGAAAAAGTAATCTCGCTTTAACACAGACAAATTGGGTTATTGATCAATTAAAAAAGGCAGGCGTACAGAACGAATTTGAAGTGAGGAAAATTGTGACAAAGGGCGACCGCATTTTGGATGTGACGTTGTCTAAGGTTGGTGGAAAAGGACTATTTGTAAAAGAAATAGAGCAGGCAATGTATGACAAGGAGATTGACTTTGCTGTTCATAGCATGAAGGATATGCCATCAACGATGCCTGATGGGCTTACGATTTCTGCCATTCCGGCAAGAGAAGATCACCGGGACGCTTTTATTTCTAAAAATAATGTTGCACTAAAAGATCTCCCAAAAGGTGCGATTATTGGAACGAGTAGTTTAAGACGAGCAGCGCAAATGCTTGCTGAGCGTCCTGACGTATCGATTAAATGGATACGTGGTAACATTGAAACACGTATTCGAAAATTACAAGAAGAAGATTATGATGCCATTATACTCGCTGTTTCTGGTTTAAAAAGAGTTGGATTAAGTGAGGAGCTTATTACAGAGTATTTGGAACCTGAAATATGTGTTCCAGCAGTAGGACAAGGAGCCCTCGCGATTGAGTGCCGAGAGGATGATCAGGAGTTACATAACCTCTTAGACGTCATTAACGACCAATACACCACAAGAACTGTTACAGCAGAACGTACCTTTCTTCATTTATTAGAGGGTGGTTGTCAGGTTCCAATTGGTGGATATGCTTACCTTGATGGGGATGAAATTGTCTTAACCGCATTGGTAGGTACACCTGATGGGGCGACTATCTTAAAAGAAGTGGTGCGCGGAACAGATCCTCATAAAGTCGGGGAAGAGGCAGCACGCTTACTTATGAGTCAAGGTGCTAAAGAAATTGTCGAAAGGGTAAAAGAGGAGCTGGACAACTAATGCTCCCTTCATTGCAAGGAAAAAACATTTTAGTAACAAGGGAAGCGGGACAAGCGGAGCTATTTGCAAAACAGATTAATCAATCAGGTGGTAACCCAGTCATTGTTCCACTTTTAAAAATAACTTGCAAAGAAAGCGATAAAGCTAGGGAGATATTAACAAACCTATCACATTACAACTGGATATTCTTCACTAGCGCTAATGGGGTAGATTGCTTTTTTGATTTAAGAAGTGGCATCGATTCGAATTCGGTTAGAATCCATGCCAACATTGCAACAGTAGGGGAAAAGACGAGCATTGCCCTACAGGAATATGGATATAAGGCCAACTTTACCCCGAAGTTATACAATGCTAATACAATGGCAACCGATTTTTTACAGGAATATACGAACCCGGGAAGAATCCTTCTTATTCGAGGGAATCGTTCCCGCTCCGTTTTACCTGAAGAATTTCGCAAGCACGGTATAAGGTTTGATACGCTAGAGGTCTATGATACCCATTTTAATTTTGCAAGAAAAAAGCAGCTTAATCAGGAACTTCGTGAAAATGAAATAGATTATATTACCTTTACAAGTCCTTCAACAGTTGAAGCTTTTTGTGAAATGGTAGATGGAATACCAAAGACTGTGCCATGTATTTGCATTGGAAGCACTACAAGCAAGCGAGCAGAAGAGCTTGGATTTCAGTATATTTTAACACCAGAAACCTTTACCATTGAAGGTATGATACATTGTATTCGTGATCATATAAAGAAGGGATAGATAACATGTCAAACATGCCAGAATTTAAACGTCATCGCAGATTGCGCAGTTCTGCAGCTATGCGTTCATTAGTTAGAGAGACAAAGTTAAGTACAAACGATTTTATATACCCTTTATTCATATTAGAGGGGACAAATATTAAAAATGAAGTACCATCCATGCCAGGAGTATTCCAGGTCACCCTCGATCGTCTAGAGGAGGAATTAAAGGAAATCCATGATTTAGGTATTAAAGCCATCATGTTATTTGGCGTACCAAACGAAAAGGATGAAGAGGGAACAGGTGCTTACATCCCCGAAGGAATTGTACAGCAGGCTACTAGGAAGGTAAAAGAAACCTATCCTGAAATTCTTGTCGTTGCTGATACATGTCTTTGTGAATATACTTCACATGGCCACTGCGGGCTTATACACGATCATGATGTCGACAATGACGCATCCTTGCCATTGTTAGCTAAAACTGCCGTATCCCAAGCAGAAGCTGGTGCAGATATCATTGCGCCATCTAACATGATGGATGGTTTTGTTTCGGTGATTCGCAATGCCTTGGATGAAGCAGGATATACCAATATTCCAATTATGTCGTATGCAGTGAAATATGCTTCTGCATTTTATGGTCCATTTCGTGATGCAGCGGATAGTACGCCGCAGTTTGGTGACCGAAAAACCTACCAAATGGATCCTGCTAATAGACAGGAGGCATTGAGAGAGGCAGAATCAGATATTGCCGAAGGAGCAGATTTCTTAATCGTAAAGCCAGCTTTATCTTATTTAGATATTGTAAGAGATGTCAAAAACATCACGAATGTACCAGTCGTTGCTTATAATGTTAGTGGAGAATATTCCATGGTAAAAGCAGCTGCTTTAAATGGTTGGATCAATGAGAAAGAACTTGTGATGGAAAAATTAACTTCTATGAAACGTGCAGGTGCGGACCTAATCATCACATATTTTGCAAAAGATGTAGCAAAATGGTTGAATGAGAAATAAGAGATTCCTGTAGGACAAGATAAAATTATATATAGAGGTGATGGATTCATTATGGTTAATTTAGCGAATTCTCAGGATGCTTACAAAGAGGCGGTTGATTTAATGCCAGGGGGAGTAAATTCTCCTGTACGAGCATTTAAATCGGTTGGCATGACTCCTGTATTTATGCAGTCAGGAAAAGGCTCCAAAATCTATGATATCGATGGAAATGAATACATTGATTATGTTCTTAGCTGGGGGCCATTAATATTAGGACATGCAGATGAGCGAGTTGTAAGTAAACTAAAAGAGATTGTAGAAAAAGGGACAAGCTTTGGTGCCCCAACTTTATTGGAAAACAAGCTTGCACAGCTGGTGATCGATCGAGTTCCATCTATTGAAATGGTAAGGATGGTTAATTCCGGGACCGAGGCAACGATGAGTGCATTAAGGCTAGCAAGAGGCTATACAGGAAGAGATAAGATTTTAAAGTTTGAAGGTAACTATCATGGTCATGGCGACTCGCTCTTAATCAAAGCTGGTTCAGGGGTAGCAACATTAGGTCTACCTGACAGTCCTGGTGTTCCTAAAGGAATAGCGCAGAATACGATTACGGTGCCATATAATGATATGGAAAGTGTTCGCTATGCCTTTGATCAATTTGGGGACGATATTGCTGCAGTAATCGTTGAACCGGTGTCTGGAAATATGGGGGTAGTACCTCCTCAGGAAACATTTTTACAGGATTTACGAACTATTACAGAAGAAAATGGTACGCTCCTCATTTTTGATGAGGTTATGACAGGTTTTCGAGTTGGCTATCATTGTGCTCAAGGTCATTTTGACGTAACACCAGATTTAACTTGCCTTGGGAAAGTAATCGGTGGAGGGTTACCAGTAGGTGCATACGGTGGAAAACGGGAGATTATGGAAAAGGTTGCTCCTACAGGGACGATTTATCAAGCGGGAACGTTATCAGGTAATCCATTAGCAATGACGGCTGGATATGAAACGCTAAGTGCCTTAGATGAAACGTCTTATAAGGAAATTAACAAAAAGGTAGATCGTTTAATGGCAGGCTTCAAGGAGGCTGCTGAAACATACGAGATTCCTCTCCAAATCAATCGAGCTGGTTCCATGGTTGGTGTATTCTTTACAGATCAAGAAGTGATCAACTACGAAACAGCCCAAACCGCTAACTTAGATTATTTTGCTCAGTACTATAGAGCAATGATGGAGCAAGGTGTCTTCCTGCCACCTTCCCAATTTGAAGGATTATTCCTTTCCACCTCCCATACGGAAGAGGATATTGACAATACAATAAAAGCTGTTCATCAAGCATTTGCATCTATTCAAAAATAATAGAAAACAACTAAAGCTCGATTGGTTATTCGAATCTTATGGAAGATTCATAACCACTCGAGCTTTTTATTTCGCATAAGAGGCAATAAGGCCCCGGGGATCAACTGCCAGTAAAGGTCCTATTCTTACTACTGACATTTGGCTGGGAGAGAAAGGTAACCCCTCCCCAAATGAAGTTCCACTTTATATTTGGTTAGCAGTTTTGAAAACCCTCTGTTTGAATTGGTAAATGAAGCATATCCCGAAAAAGTAGTTCATATAGTTGTATAAGAGCTATAAACATATGATTTATATGTTGAAGGGAGGAAGTTAGGTGTCACAAGATCGCTCAGTTTTTAGTTTTGAGTTAAACGAAGTGCTTTCCTTTGAGAGAGGGCAAGAAGTTGCGGAGATGAAAGGCATTTCACTAGAGCCCGACATTTCCATACAACCTTTTAATGACTACATTTCTATACGCGGTGTAATCGAATTAAAAGGTGAATACCAGAAGATTGCTTCACAGAAAGAGGATACAATTGAATTAGAGGATTATCATGCAAGACGTTATGTTGAGAAGGTGGAAGAATACGAAGACGGCGTTGTGGAATTTACCCATCGTTTTCCTGTAGAAATTTCTGTGCCCACCTATCGTGTACAAAACCTAAATGATGTGTCCGTCTATATCGACTCTTTTGATTATGAAATTCCAGATGATAGTAGTCTCAAATTGTATTCGACAATTGAAATATACGGAATTAGTGAAATAAAGGAAGCGCCTAGAGAAGAAAGTGACCAGGAATTATTAGAAGAGGAAGGTTCCAGCCTATCCACTACAGACGGAACTGATAAGCCAGAAGTGTTACAAGACTTCCTAGAACAAAGGATAACGGATAATGAACAATCGGTGGAAGGGTCTTCAGAGGAGTCTTCGTTGGATAGAGAAGGTGTGGATTTTCAATTTGAAATAAAAGAGAAAGAAAATATGAAAGAGGAAACTAGTCCGTCTCCTTTTTCACCGCCAGAAATACCAGAGCTTACCCAGGAGTTGCAGATTGAAACAGATAAAGAAGTAGAAGAAGATAGATGGAAATACAAGGAAACAAAATCATTTAGCGAGTTTTTTAACAAGTCTGTTTCAGAAAGTGATAACACGAATGATGTAGATACTGAGATATTGGATACAGAAGAAACAGTGGCTGAATGGGAGGAACCTGAAGTCGAGTTGGCTGAACTAGACACCGACGAAAATTCAGAAAGTCGAGAAGATCCAGTTCAGGATGTCAGTTACCTTTCGGATATGTTCCGTAGTGCTGAAGAAGAGCAATATACAAAAATGCGGCTCTGTATTGTGCAAGAAAAGGATACAATAGAATCGATTGCAGAGCGTTATCAGGTTACAACACTGCAGCTTATTAAGCAAAACCGTCTTGATGAGGCCTACGAGGTTTCGGAAGGCCAATTACTATATATCCCGAAAAAAAGATAGCTCTTTAATGCTGCCCCTTGGCCATGTTAATCAAGGGGTAGTACTTATTTACATATTAGAAAGCAGCATACAAAAGTGACCTTACGCTAGAAAAGTCGCGTGAACACATATGTTAAGGTGGTGAAATAAAGTGGAAACTGAAAAAATATTACAATCCTTTTCTGTGTATCCACTAAACATAGAAAACATTACCACGCATTTGTGGAAAGTAAAAGACGGGAATCGAGCCTATGCATTAAAAGAAAGCAAGCTGTCCCCTCATGCTATAACAAATTGGGAAAACATTTACAAACTGGCAGATTACCATAAATTATCTGCTGTTATGCCAGTTTATATGACGAGGAATGGCCAGTTATATCAAGAGCACCTTGGAAAATTTTATTACCTCAGTCCATGGATGGAAAAAGATCAAAATAGGGGGACTCCACCGCTTATTACTGATTTTTATAAAAACATTGGAAATATCCACGCCAAAACCAAACAATCCCGCAATATTGATAAGGAAGCTTTCATTCAAGAATTTAGCGCCTATAAGCAGGCTTGCGAGACACTATTTAAGGAATTAAACAGAACGGTTAGCAGGTTTGAACAAATGCATTATATGTCACCATTTGAGCTTATGGTGTTAACACAGTACCGTGATTTGGAAATAGTATTTCAGGTTATGGTAAAACGATTAAATCAACTTGTCTACGTCGCCGACGAGGAAGATTTAATTTGGAATACTAGTATTTGCCATGGGCAATTAAGCAAGGATCACTTGGTATATTCAAATAATGGCACACAGATTTTGAATTGGGAGCAGGCGCACTATGAGAATGCAACAATGGATTTGGTTCGCTTTTTTAGAGAAGAATCACTTGAATATGATTCCCCTTCCTCTGACTATATAGAGCAATTTAAGGGTTATATAAAGGAAAACGAGTTAACGGAAAAAGAACTGCAATTGATGACGATTTATTTATTGCATCCTTTTTCCTATTATCGTGTTGTCCAGGAATACGTGAAAAATCCCAAAGCTAACTCCATGTTAGTAGCAACTAGTCAATTACAACGCGCATACAGACAACTGATTTTTGGTCTTAATTGGTCGGATTATGTGGAAAAAGAACATGAATCGCTCGTTCTTGAGGATCTCGATAGTTAAATCCATTCTAGATAAAATGCAATAAAGACTCCGACAAGTAAACCAAGTAAAAACACATCCAATGTAGTTGGGAAAAACAAGGTTCGAATTAATTGGAAAATTAAGATGGGCAATGTTACTTTTTCAGCTACAAATAAACAATTTCTAGCCCAGGGAGGCAGTTTGTATCTGTAATAACGAGCCATATAAATCCACTCCTTTCCTTCCTTTACTTTTTTATAAAAGTGCGTTCAAGTTTATGCATGTATTTTTCGCTAAATAAATACAGGTTGCTTTTTTCCTTCAGCCAAGAATTGAAGTTGTGTTTTAATGGTATCTAGACACGTGTTTTTAATATACTATGTATAAACATAGGGTATTTGTGCAACCATGCTAAATAATAGTTGACGTTAATGCAGCTTCGCTATAAAATGTAGCTAAGATAGAATAAAAGTGTAGTTTATAGCTTAAATTTTATAAAAAAGCTATGATGGAGAAGAGTACAGAATAAACTGTCTACAGAGAGAGAAACATGTGGTGAAAGTTTCTTGGCTGAGTGAATTCTGGAAGGTCGCTCCTGATGCTGTATCTCTGAACGCATGTGTGCCAGTAAGAGAATACCGGTTCCAAACCGTTATCAATGAATGAAGTGTACAGGTCTGCATATAACCTGTAAACAAAGGTGGTACCACGGAAATTAGAACCTTTTCGTCCTTTTTATTAGGATGAAAAGGTTTTTTTGATGGCTCTTTTCATTTGTGGAGGGTAATAAAGCATACCCGTTAGGAAAGAGTTTGAAGATAAAGGAGGAAATGGACATGAGTGAACAGGAAAAACAAGCACTTTCTGCAAAGTATAACCCGCAGGAAGTAGAAGAAAACAGATACCAATTTTGGTTAGATGGGAAGTATTTTGAAGCAGAGGGCAAGGACTCTGAGAAGGAACCCTATTCTATTGTAATTCCACCACCTAATGTAACAGGAAGACTGCATCTAGGCCATGCATGGGATACAACGATGCAGGATACTATTTCAAGAATGAAACGGATGCAGGGATATGATGTTCTGTGGCTACCTGGGATGGATCATGCTGGAATCGCGACCCAGGCTAAAGTAGAGGCAAAGTTAAAAGAGCAAGGGACAAATCGTTATGAGCTGGGAAGAGAGAAATTCTTGGAAACTGCCTGGGAGTGGAAAACAGAGTATGCAGACTTTATCCGCTCACAGTGGGAAAAGTTAGGACTTGGGCTTGATTATTCTCGTGAACGCTTTACGTTAGATGAAGGCTTGTCTAATGCAGTGAAAGAAGTATTCGTTAAGCTTTATGAAAAGGGCTGGATTTACAGAGGCGAATATATTATTAACTGGGATCCTAAAACAAAAACCGCTTTATCCGATATTGAGGTTATCTATGAGGAAGTTCAAGGGAAATTCTATCACTTCCGCTATCCAATTAAAGATAGTGATGAAGTTATTGAAATAGCCACGACACGCCCAGAGACAATGCTTGGTGATACAGCTGTTGCTGTCCACCCGAAAGATGAACGTTACAGCCATTTAATTGGTAAGAAAGTAGTTTTACCTATCGTTGGACGTGAAATTGAGATTGTTGCGGATGATTACGTAGACAGAGAATTTGGTTCAGGTGCAGTTAAAATTACCCCGGCACATGATCCGAATGACTTCGAAATTGGTAACCGTCACAACTTGGAAAGAGTCCTTGTAATGAATGAGGATGGGACCATGAATGAAAAGGCTGGAAAATACGAGGGATTAGATCGTTTTGCTTGCCGTAAGCAGATTGTCAAGGACCTGGAGGATATGGGCGTTTTATTCAAAATAGAGGACCATACCCATCAAGTTGGACATTCAGAAAGAAGCGGGGCAGTTGTAGAGCCTTACTTGTCTACACAATGGTTTGTAAACATGCAGCCACTTGCCGACGCTGCAGTTGAAATGCAGCAAACAGATGATAAAGTGAATTTTGTTCCAGAGCGATTTGAACGCACCTACTTAAATTGGATGGATAATATCCGTGACTGGTGTATCTCTCGTCAGTTATGGTGGGGGCACCGGATTCCTGCATGGTATCACAAAGAAACGAACGAAATATATGTTGGGAAAGAAGCTCCTGCAGATAGTGAAAACTGGGTACAGGACGAAGATGTTCTTGATACATGGTTCTCCTCTGCATTATGGCCGTTTTCTACGATGGGCTGGCCAGATACAGAGTCAGCAGACTTTAAACGCTATTTCCCAACAAACGTTTTAGTGACTGGGTATGACATTATCTTTTTCTGGGTAGCACGTATGATTTTCCAATCCAAAGAATTTACTAATGAAAAGCCATTTAAGGACGTCTTGAATCATGGGTTAATTCGTGACGCAGATGGTCGCAAAATGAGTAAATCACTTGGAAATGGTGTAGATCCAATGGATGTTATCGAAAAATACGGGGCAGACTCGCTTCGCTATTTCCTATTAACAGGCTCTACACCTGGCCAGGATCTGCGTTTCCATTGGGAGAAAGTGGAATCCACTTGGAATTTTGCCAATAAAGTATGGAATGCTTCCAGATTCTCGCTTATGAACATGGAAGGCTTTACGTACGAAGATATCGATCTTTCAGGTGAAAAATCAATTGCTGACAAATGGATTTTGGCAAGACTAAATGAAACAATTGGTCATGTAACGAAAAATAATGAGAAATATGAATTCGGTGAAGCAGGGCGCCATCTGTATAACTTTATTTGGGATGACCTGTGTGACTGGTATATTGAGATGGCTAAACTTCCGTTATATGGTGAAGATGAAGCACGCAAAAAAACCACACGTTCTGTATTAGCACATGTTTTAGATCAGACGATGCGCATGCTACATCCATTTATGCCGTTTATTACCGAAGAAATCTGGCAACAGCTTCCACATCAAGGACATTCGATTACGATTGCAAAATGGCCGGAAGAAAATCCTGCGTTCGATAATGAACAGGCTGTAAGTGAGATGAAGCGACTAGTTTCCATTATTAAATCAGTACGTAACATCCGGGCAGAAGTAGATACACCAATGTCCAAACAAATTAAACTGCTTATCCAAACGGAATCAGCAGCCATTACGGATGAACTGGAAAGTAATCGCCATTACTTGGAACGGTTCTGTAATACGAGTGATCTGGAGATTGCTGAGAAGGTATCTGTACCCGAAAAGGCAATGAGTGCAGTCGTGACAGGGGCAGAGTTATTTTTCCCACTGGAAGGCTTAATTGACTTTGCTAAAGAAATAGAGCGCCTGGAAAATGAGCTGGCAAAATGGACGAAAGAAGTGGAACGCGTTCAGAAAAAACTCTCAAATCAAGGGTTTGTAAGTAAAGCGCCGGAGCACGTTGTTGAAGAAGAAAAGCAGAAAGAAAAAGATTATCTAGATAAGCAAGCGAAGGTTAAAGCAAGGTTGCAGGAGTTGAAATAGACTACAAGAACTGAGAGATTGTAGACTAGATTAAAGGGAATCCGAACTATGATTACATAATTTAATCATAGTTCGGATTTTTTGTGTTTTTCAATAGAAACGTCTACTTATAAGACCATTCATTTCTGTTATGAGCATTGATTTTATGTAGAATGTGTTCTACATAAAGCTTTAGTAGGTTTACATCACTAACAGTACTAAGCGTACGGGATCCAACAATGTCCTCTATTTCATTAAAGAGAAGTTGGCCATTTTCATCAAGTAGAAAATCGATCCCCACCATATCAAAATCAAAAGAAGCTATAATTTTAGTGACGAACTCTTTTTCATTCTTGCTTAAAGGATAGATTTCTGCAGTACCACCAAGCTTATAATTGGCGCGAAAGTCTGTGTCACTTTTCCGTAAAACAGCCCCAATAATATTTTTTCCTACTACAAATACACGGATATCCTTTCCAATTTGCACCTTACAAGATTGTAGCAACAGGTATTCTGAGTCAATTAATTGTATGCGTTGTTTAAACATGCTGGCATCCTTGATGAAAAACACTTGATTGCCACCACTACTTTTTGGATCTTTTAAAACAAAAGGGTAATCCATAGGTGGTGTCAATGCTAAAGTATCCTTTCTACGGATAAAAAAGCTATCTAACATCGGAATGCCTAAATGCTGTATAGCTAGATGAGTTTTTGTCTTGTCATTGGCTATTTCCGATATGAAAGAGGAATTAAAGACAGGGATACCTCCAGCCTCTAAATGCCTGCTAAATAATGGGTCAATCACCCTTACTACAGCAAAATCAGGGAAGGAAATGGTTTCACCCTTTAGTTTAACTATTGGTTGATTATTTTCCACCCCAATCGTAAGTTCTTCTCGATAAAGAAGCGAAAGAGAGATATTTTGTAAGGATGCTTCTGTTTGAAACCACCTTATATAAGTGTCGTTTTCCCTAGCTTTTTGTTTATTATAGATAAGCCATCCATTAATCATGTGCGTGTACCTTTCTTTTTAGCATACAAGGTATTTAAGATGTACGCTATGATATGATCAGCGGCGTTAACCCCTGTACAATCATACATATTACGTATATGCGCATTAGAGTTTATTTCACACACAATAGCTTGGCCGTTTTCGCCAAACAATAAATCCACTCCTGCAAAATCAGCTCCAATTGCTTTAGCAGCCGAAATAGCTAAAGATTCCTCTTGTTTGGATGGCACATAAGCTTGCATAGTTGCACCTGCAGATACATTTGCACGAAAGTCATCCGTCGCTTGTCGCTTCATCGCAGCCACTACATTGTTGCCAACGACTTGTAATCGGAGATCCTTCCCGTAACTTGAAGAGATAAACTGCTGGTATAAGTAAGGCTTTCCTTGAAGTTCCATAGCCTTTTGACGTAACATTATTTGATCATGAATAAGATAAACCTGTTCACCAAAAGAACCAAAAGCCTCTTTTATAATAAGCGGGAACCCTAGCTTTTTAGAGATGTTATCTAAGTTTTCTAAATGGGTATTTTCCGATATAAATACTTTTGGAGCAACAATTGTAGTAGGTATTGGGATATTATGCTGAGAAAGCTGCTGATACGTGGCAATTTTATCATCACTCAATTCAATTGTATCAGCTCGATTAAAAACTGGAATTCCAAGCAATTCTAACTGCTTTGCTAAATAAATATCCTTATCTGCAAAGACCACGTAATCTGGTAATGCAGGCATGTCTTCTGTTAATAGCTGAATTTGATTTGTTTGTAATAACACAAGTAATTCATTGTTTTTGTAAATGTTTGTAGAACTACCTTGCTTTTGAGCAGCTTCTTGTATCCATTCAGCAAAATCGCGAAATTTTCTCCCTTTCAGGCTTCCATTATAAATAATCCAACCATGTAAATTCATGAAGATGTTCCTTTCTGCTATACTTATGCTAGTTTATTTTATTCTTAATTATAAATAGTAGGTAGGAGATACAAATGTTTACAACCTTTGAACAAGTCGTTACATTCTTTGATAAAAGAAAGTCTCTCGGTATAAAACCTGGCTTGGAGCGTATAAGAGCGCTCTTGGAATACTGCGGAGAACCACAAAGAAAAATGAAAGCTATACATATTGCCGGTACTAACGGCAAAGGATCAACCTCTCATTTTATAAAGGATGCGTTAATCGCTAATAATTACCACACAGGACTTTTTACTTCACCAAGCGTAACGTTAAATGGTCATATTTGGTATCAAGATAGACCAATAACGGAAAGTGAATTTATTATTGCGTTAAATGAGTTATACCCAGCCATTGAAAAACTAGATAGCCAAGGGATGCATCCTACTGAATTTGAAATTATAACCGTGGTGGCATTTCTCTACTTTTCCAAACATACCGAAATCGCCGTGATAGAAGCTGGTATGGGTGGAAGAGCGGATACCACTAATTGCTTCGAGCCAATCTTATCCATTATAACAAATGTAGCCAAGGATCATACTGCCTTTTTAGGTGATAACCTAAAGCAAATTGCATACCATAAGGCGGGTATCATAAAGGAAGGAGTCCCTGTTATTACTGGGGAATTAGCAGAAGAAGCAAATTTTGTCGTTTTAAAAGTGGCAGAGGGCTGCAAGGCTCCTCTGTATCAGCTAGGAACAGATTTCACAGTACAAATGACAGGAATTAAAGAAGGACTACAACACCTAATTTGGTGGGAAGCTGACATGCAATATGAGTTGCAATTAAAAATGAAAGGCGTTTATCAGGCAGAAAATGCTGCACTGGCGTTAAAAGCTTTTGTACTTTTAAAAGAGCAAGGCTTCCGCATCCATATGAATACTGCTATCCAGGCATTGCAAAATACATCGGTTCCTGGAAGATTTGAACAAATTAGTGAGACACCAACTATCATTTTAGATGGGGCCCATAATTCGGATGGTATTAAATCTTTTATAAGATCTGTCGAGGCCAATTATCCGAATAAGCAAAGGCGCCTTTTATTCGGAGTGTTTAAAGATAAGGATATTGCAGGCATGCTTGAAGGTCTTCAGTCTAGTTTTACATCCATTAGGTTAACGACATTTGAGCACCCACGAGCAGCTAGTAAAGAGCATCTTACGCACTATACTTCCGAGATGGAATCGGTCAGTTATCAACCATGGCGTGAATCCGTCAAGGAAATGACACAGCCAGATGTAGTTTATTTTATTACCGGCTCTCTCCACTTTATTATGCAAGTTAGGAAATTTCTCAACGAATAAAGGGTAACTTCAATTGGTAGGGGATTCAATTTCTCCCCACTATTTGTTAGTTAAACGAATGGGGCCTATAATGCCAGTTAAGGTCGGATAATTCAACGATTTATGTCAGACGATTTTTTGCTAGTGTGACAGGATTCTTCTTACTTTTCACCCCTCGTGTGCTAGAGTGTGTATATCTACCATTCCAGTAACGGAGGGGAAACTGTGGACAAGGACAAAACAGTCGTTTTATGGGAAAACGGAAAGCAAATTAAATTAAAGGTGAATACCTCTAGCAAATTGTCTGACCCTCAATCGAAGCAAGAGACAGCAGCTTCTGTCGAAAGATTACCGAACGAGGACGACGTGCCACTTTTTCAAAGGAAAACGCCAAGTGAATATCATGCTAAATCAAAAAAGCCTAAACGATGGACAACCTTAAAGCCTGTCTTGCTGACCATTGTTTCTGCATTAGGAGTTGGCACCCTTTTGGGAATTATCATGCTCCGTATGTTTGGCTCAATCGATACTGAAATGCAGTCAAGTAGTAATGTGGCAGTCCCTGCAGAAATGGAAACAACAGAGGAACAAAATGCCAATGCAGAAATAACACTGGATTCCCTAAGCGCTTTCGTGCTCCAGGCTGGTGTGTTTACAGGGAGAGAAAATGCTGCGGAGGCAGCGAAAGTTTACGAGGACGCAGGTGTGCAGACGGTTTTATGGGAAAGGGACAATCAATTTTACCTTTTGGCAGGCATGGCATTAAACAAAGAAGCTGCAACAGAGTTACGTGATGATCTAACCGAAGAGGGACTTGAATTCTATGTAAAAGAATGGAACACATCCGCTATCACGTCAAATGTAACAGAAGAAAATAAAACGTGGCTGGAAAACCTGCAAAAAAATGTGATCGAAACGAAAGAAGGCCTTGCTAAAGATCGGCCGTTTAATGCTCAAGCTTGGAAAGAGTTAGCACAAACTATACCTACACAACCTGATCATTATGCAACATTAGCAAAAGAGGTAAACCATACAGCAGACAATGCAGAAAAGTTAAGTTCACAAGAGGCCCAAAATCAACTCCTTCTACTCTGGAATCTCTACACAAAAGCAGTTGCGACACAATAATGGGCTGAAGATTAATAATTGCATTCTCTATTAAACACCCTATCGAAGGATACCATTTTATCTAGGGGGAAAGTTAATTTTCACTATGGTTTAAGTTATTAAACTACTCTTTTACGTATTTGTCCTACTGCTGAGAAACTATATAATGGAGGATATTGAAGAAAGGGTGATAGACCATGAAAGTTTCCTCCATTATGATAAAAAATGTTCCAAAAAACGACCGCCCCCGCGAGAGAATGTTAGAGTATGGTGCAGATCATCTA